>JAAETJ010001144.1 GCA_024228495.1 bacterium
AACTTGCCATGGAGAAGCGCTGCTGCAGCGCAATGTGGCAAACTCAGTTGTGCCTGCATGGTGTTGGCAGGGGTCCGGTTGGCCAGCATTTTGTACATTTGTGGAATGCAAAATATTTTAACTTTTTCAAGCTTGTCGAGATCACCATCCAGCGACTGGTGAACGTCGAGCATGATATCCACTACGGAGTGGTTGTCCCTGCAACACGGATAAGGCTTTATGCCACTTCTCAGGATTTTGTGTTTCACGCCAAAATCTTCCAGCAAAAGTTCCGGTGTTGCGTGGCCTTTGGCATAGGTGTTGAAAAAGCCGCCCCATTCCGCCTCCAGGCAAAATTCAGGCCCGGCTAATCCCGACCTGGCAAAAAAGGCGGATTTAACACCCAGTTCAGCTGCCCAGCCCGGGTGTATTCGCTTGCTCATCGCGCCATCTTCATTGAAGGCCCAGGTACCGCCGGTCATGGTGGTGGCAAAACCCAGTGCGCTGACCATCTCATCTTCATTTAACCCGATCAGTTTACCGACAGCCACCGCTGCCCCTGCCGCACCGCAGGTGGCTGTCGAATGCCAGCCTGCTTCGCTATTGTGCGCACGGTATCCACCACTTGCCTCCAGCAATCGCCGGCTCACTTCATAGCCGGTAACAACAGCTTCAATGAATTCCCTGCCATCAATCGCTTTGTCTGCGTTCATCACCGCCAGTGTGGCGGGAAAGATAACCGCACCGGAATGGTCAGCACCACCAAAGTCATCCAGTTCCAGTGCGTGCGAAAGTGTCCCGTTATACAAAGCCGCATCACCCGCACCAGCGCGGCTTGGCGTTCCCCAAAGTACCGAGCCGACCGCATTAATTGACCCCAGCTCGCCAAACGCTCTCAGCATCCCCTGCGCTTCGGGTGTATGTGTCGCCCCCAAAGCAACCCCCAACAGATCCAGAAACAGCAGCCTGGTGTGATCAATGACTTCAATGGGAAAACCGCAATAGCCAAACTGATCCAGTTCTCTCACCAGTGCTCGCGCCATTGAATCCATATTTTCATCTCCATTTTTGGTGTGCCATGCCTGGACGGCCTAACTGGACGGAAGCTGCATATATGGACATCTTGAGGAACATTTAGCGAACAGATTGGCGTTTTGAATTTTGCAAATACAGTGTCACATTTTCAGTTGTGAACTTGTATCCGCGGCCATCTGCGATACGTTCGGCGCTGATTGGATATTTCGGGCGATTGGGGTTTATCGCGGTGATGCGGAAGGTTTCACCATGGATCCTGAAGGTACGACCATAGTCTGAGGGCTTCAATCCAAAATGTTCAGCCAGCACTTCGAACAACGCCCTATCGGCCGAATAGAGGGAACCGTCATCCATCGGAATGCCAACGCGGAATCCAATGTCGAAGCCGTGGCGCAAGTCGATATCGTTCAACTCGCCTCCCTCGACCGTCAGCCCGTGGGTTTCGGCTACCTTCCTGCATGCGTTCAGGAGATCACGGCGCAGACGGTCGCAAAGGGCAGGCGTCAAGTTGCGGGGAGAATTGACTTTGGCCGCTT
This sequence comes from bacterium, assembly GCA_024228495.1. GTDB lineage: Bacteria > Pseudomonadota > Alphaproteobacteria > Rhizobiales > JAKIUO01 > JAKIUO01. The sequence continues at coordinate 1,551 of JAAETJ010001144.1, forward strand.
TCGCGTTTGCTTTCAAATGCTGCCGGGCAGCGAGTGGCCGAACATTCTTTTTCTTTTTCACATCAAGGCCTTTGCTTTGTAGACCGTACCCCGTGAAATACCCATTGCCCTTGCTATATTGGTTGGGGATGCCCCTTCATCCAATTTCATCTGAATTTCTTCCATGTTGATCTTGGCCCGCCGCCCACGGTAAGCACCACGCATTTTTGCAGCTATAATACCCTCAGCCTGACGTTCCCGACGCAGATTGGTTTCGAACTCGGCAAAAACACCGAGCATGTCAAAGAAGGCCTTGCCTGTGGCTGTAGATGTATCAACCGGTTGTTCTGTTGCGGCCAAATGCGCCCCCTTATTTTTCAAGGCCGTGACGATCGTTTGTAAATCAGTGAGTGATCGGGCCAATCGATCAATCCGCGTAACCACCAGAATCTCCCCCGGATGAATAAATTCCAGAATGGTTTTCAGCTCTGAACGCCCATCGAGGGTAGTCCCACTCTTCTGTTCGGTTCGGATCATACTGCATCCAGCAGTCTTTAGTGCCGCGATTTGGGCATCGAGGTTCTGATCAGAAGTGGATGTGCGGGCATATCCGATTTTTGCTTGTGATCTGTTCATTATGGGTGTGCCTGTGGCGTTTTGTGTTCATTAATGCAAAGCCGACCTAAAGTGAACAGATATTTATGTGTTTTGGTGTTCACTGCGTGTGTTTATCTAGGGTATACCCATAATGACAGTTATTTTGGGTCTATCAATGCCGTTATTTTTTCTACCCACTTGATTGCACCTGGTGTTCTCTTCCATGCAGCACCAAAAGCGCCGACGTAGCTGGAGGCTTCATCCTGACCGCCCATAGTAATGTAGTCCTGAAGCTCCACCGTGGGTATGCGGCCAGACAGCATACCTGGAATATGCTGGTTGGTTGCCCATGCTAATTCCAAGATTTCTTCTGCGTTTGCAGTATTGTCAAAATAAGCCAGAAGCGCGCGTGTATATTGAATGTCAGCCGAATGTTCGTCCGCACATTTCTCCAGCAGAGACTTCAAGTCATCCATTTTTCCAATTTCGAGGAGTTTCGCCGCCAAGATATATCGAATACCCTGATTGTCGCCGGGGTTCAGATCAAGCATTTCCTTGAAATTCTGGATGGCAGCCTCTTTCTTACCGGTTACCCACAAAGCTTCACCTAATCCCAAACGGGCGCGCATATAGGGGCGGGTTTCGTGAAACCCCCAGAAATGCCTCGCATACTCTTTGAATCCATCAGAACCCAAAGCGCCCTCTCCAGCCTTAACCGCGCGCTGAAAATAGGCCAATGCTTCTTCTTGGGTCTTGGCATATTCTTCGGCGAGAAGATTGTAGGCATCCGCGCACAATGGAGATATGCGCAATGCTTTGCGCGCCAGATAGATCCGCTGTTTTGGATCAGCACATTCCCAGGCGTCATACATAACATCCTGAGCTTTGCGGACTGGATCTTGACTGTTATCGTCGTCGAGTATGTCACCCAAAAACGCTTCAATGTCACGCGCATTTGGGACAAACCCAATAACGTTACTTGTTTTGGATTTCTTCTTTGTGGTCGCTTTTTTTACGAGGTTTTTTTGATACGGGCATGTGTGTATCCAAAATTACGCGGCCATACGTTCAAAATCGATCCGCTTATCAAGATCAACGTCGAACCGGCCATAGGGGTTGATGTGGGCATAGATCAGCGGTGATAGCCCGCGATAATCTTCGGGTGTTAGTCTGGCAGCCCATTCGGAATTTGCCAAAATAGATTGCACCATGCGGGTATTGACATAAACCAGCGAGGCCTGAAGCAAATGCAGCGCATGCGCTGACACCTCCTGATCGGCAATCCGTTTGGTGGATATCTCGCCGCCCTTGCCAAAAAAACAAAAAGCCGTTGGCGCTGTTCCAGTTCTCAACGGCATTCAGGCCCTCATTGATCTCACGGCGGTAAGCCTCCGAGCGCAGATAGCGGCACAGGAATATCGTTTTGATGGCCCGACCCAGTTCAGCCAGTGCCTTATAGGTTGGATGCATCACATAGGAACGGGCAAAACGGCGCAGGATGGCTTCCGGATCTGCTGTACCGTGTTGCATGGCTGCCGCATATTTAACCATCTCGTCATACTGGCGCTCGATTTCCGCCCAGTCGATTACCCTGGATAGAATAGGGAGAAGATTTGGCAGTTGGGACCGCATGCTCGCACTTGGCAGAGCCAGCTTCTGACGGGCAATAGCTTTCAGGCGCGGGGCCAACTCAAATCCCAGAAGATGACAAAAGGCAAAGCCAACGGCACTTTGACCATGGCTGTCAACATATTGGCGCTGGATTTCCATATCCGTGCAATGACGCAAGACACCTTCAATCATTGAAGCCACTTCAGATGACGAACACCGTTTCAACTGCGAATAAATACAAGTCGATTGTTTTTCCACATGCCAGTAGATCATTACACCGCGCCCACCATAACGCGCGTGCCATTCGGTCATCAGGTTCCGGTCCCATGCCCCGAACTTTGTGGAATCCGATGCGCAAGCCGTACCTGCCTTACCCCAGATATTAGGATTGCGGATAGCCAATGTAGCATCTGTCACCCGCGCACAAGCCGCCCGTAAAGAGGCTGGGTCGATATAGCGACGACGCGCGTGAAGCAATGCATCATAGCTGATATCCGGCACACCGGCAGCCACACGTTTCAGGCCTGCATTTGTGCCAAGACCATAGAGGCTGAGCAGTAAACGCCGATCCCGGGCGTCAGGGGATAAAACTTCGCGAGATGCCGTTGTTTCAAAGGCATCGAGATATCCGGTATCCAATGCTGTTTCCTTTAAAACATCCAAGAGACCCGTCATCGGCCAGCGTTTTATCACTTCCGCTTTCAACCCAATAAGCCCTGTTGGTTCGGGTGCCGCTGTAAAAGGAGTTATCGAGATGCGATTGTCGCCACTCCAGCGCAGGTGCACTTTATCATTATGCGGTATATTGGTGTTCAACAGCCGTAACTCTTCTTCCAGCTGTGCCCTTATGCCGACCACAAATCCTGCGGCATCCTGGGACAGTTTCAGATCATCATAATAGGCACCCCGGCGCTCGGTAAAATCCTTCGGCAAATCATCATCGGGGTTGCGATACCGATCAGCACCTGTGATCCAAGTCTCTTTTGCACGCAGACAAGTCCGTAGTTGTGTCAAAACACACAGTTCATATGAAATGACATTCAGGCGGCCTTTTTCGTCAACAACGAATGCGCGCCACTTTTTGGGAATGGATCCGACCGGTGCCGCTTCCGGATCTGCAAACCTGCGGCCTTCGGCGTGTAACGACTTGATCCAATCAAGCGCATCGAGAATGGGCCGCCAGGATGCATTGTTTGACTTGAACGCCAGAACGGACAGGATATCAGGCAACATCCGGCGGTAATGGGTGGCGTATGACCCTCGCATAACCTTTTGAATGCGTTGATCCAAAGCACCCTTTGACCGATATTCCTTGATGATCGCGGCCAGTTTTTGTTCTCCAACCACCGGGAAGATGACTTCACATATACGACCTTTGGGCTGTTCAACCGATGCCATGGCAATTTCAACCAATAGCCGCTCTTTGCCATGCACCTTTTCGATCTCACGGCTTATGCCCGTGATCACTTTGCGGCGCGATCTTGCACCGATCCGGTGGATCAGTTCAATCAGAAGGTCTGCGACACCATCTATAAGCTGGGCGTTACGCGCCATGAGATATATGACATAAAGCCCCATTCGGCGTTCAAAGCCATGGCGGCGCATCTCGGAAGCGGTTTCTCCGCCCACCCGTCGCACCAATCGATCAATCCAGGCCCGATCAACCCTCTCCAGCATGTCCATCGGCAAATTCAGATCACCGATGAATGCCAAACGCTCAGTGGCCGATAACATATTGTCCAGTGCAACTGCACCAACATCGTCCTTCAGTCGCTGAAATCCCGTTGCCGCCATCGGATCAGCAAGTGAAGCTTCCAGTTTGGCGATTGTGCCGGTAGAAAGCTGCCGTGTGACCGACACTAAAAATTCATCTTTAAATGCACGTTGCACCGATCCGACAAAACGGCCCATGATTTTGCGAGAAGGGATATACACTTTATGATGAAGGCACCAGCCAAACGTCTGTGAAACCATATTGTCGAAAGATATCTGCTTGCCCCTAAAAATTCCGTTTAACCAGAGCTTCAAAGCGGCCTTGTCACGGTCAGTTACGTGATGAAAACCAAGGTGGCGCAACACATCCTGATTATGGCGACGAGCCGCACGGGCTTTAAATTGATATTCGGACGGGTCAGGGACAGAACACCCCATTTGCTCCGCAAGGTAGGCAGTACAATCTGAAGCAATATCGCTATGATCCGCGGGAAAATAACCATAAAGGCAAAAGAACTTCAGCTGAATGGCAGCCCAAATACGCATAGCCTTGCTATAGCCGTGAACGAACTCTAAATCGTCAAAAGTCAGACTCCATTGCTCAATAAATGATCGCTCTGCCAATATGGAACACCCTTCGAATATCCCCTCAGTTTTCGACCCATGCAAAAGGCACGTCAAGCGTCAATTTGTTCTCTAATTAGAGCCTCCTTAGAAAGTCATTTCCAATAAAGGCGATTGTTTCAGTTTGTTGGTATTGCGAGCTGTGATTTTGTGCAACCAGTGAAGTTGGACTTCCAAAACCGCTGTCACATAGCGAGCGATGTGTCTAAGAATCCGGGCAAATAGAAGCCTGAACAGAACCAGCAGGTTCATGACCAGGAAGATGCTTCTGATCCAGGATTCGCTGGTTTTGGACGTGCGGGCGCGAATGTAGTTGAGATTGTAGCCGTTCTTGCCCTGTCCGAACTTGCCTTCGATAGGAATGCGCTCGCGGTAGTCCTGCTGTCGCTGGCGGCGGTTTATGTTGTCCTCAGTGCTGCTCATCTTTGGCGGGCGTCCCAAAGGCTTTCCAGCAAATTGAATGCCTTTTTCTTTCAGGAACCTGCGGTTATCACGGGTCCCGTAGATGGGATCGGCCAGTACCTTCTCTGGATAATGGCCATGGCGTTTGTGAAAGGCCTCAACCTGAGCAGGTAGATCGTGCCCTTCATGATAAGCGTTCCAACTCACATTATCGATGCAGGCGATGCCTTCACCACTCAGGG
>JAAETJ010001145.1 GCA_024228495.1 bacterium
CAATTCATCACCATAATCATAAAGATATAAAAATTTTGTATTCTCAGTAAGCTCTAGATCTCTAATCTGAGCCGTTACTGCTGATTTAGAGGATGGACCCATAGATAAAGGCATATGTTCGCCCATTGGATTAGCTGAATATTCATTCTCTGGGTCAAATAGCCTCCTTCCAAAATAGAATGCGAACATATGATCATTGTCCCAATTACAGCGATTCCGAGCGTCATAAAAATCTCTATAATTTCATTAGCTTGCTAGGCACCCAAAAAAATATTTTTCCGGCTATTTCTAGGCGCGGAGCCCTATTTTTATGGGCCAGGGGTTGGCAAATGAGGCGGGGCGTAGTTTCATCCCTAGGTTACTACATTAACCCATCTCACCAGGAGAAAGTCATGAAACACGCCCCATCGAAAGCCGCCCTTCGTCGTCGTCAGTTAAAGGGTGACAAGAAGCGCGTCCACCGTCAAGAGCAGATGAAGCGTCGGCGGGTAGCCAAGGTACAGAGTGGACGCCTAGTCTATCAATTGCACCAAACGATTAGCCATTTCTTCCCAGACCTGCTTGAGCGAATCGGGGCGTTGACAGACTGTCGACGGAAGTCGATGTATGAGCTGAGCGAGATCATCATGGCGGGTATCGCGTTGTTTCTGTTCAAAGAAGGTTCGCGCAATGCCTTCAATAACCAGCGCGAGGAGAAGCGCTTTGCAAAGAACTACCGGCGCTTATTCAAGGGCCGCTTGCCGCACCTGGATACGGTGCATAGGGTGTTCGAACAGTTAGCGGAGCGCGAGCTGGAAACGCTCAAGCGGTCTCTGATTAAGAGCTTGCTAGAGAAGAAGGTGTGGCATTCACAACGGCTTTTCAAGCGCTGGTTTCTGGTGGCGATTGATGGCAGTGGGGTATTCAACTTCGATCAACAACATTGCCCACAGTGTCTGCACCAGACCTCTAAAAAGGGTAAGACCCGGTACTTCCATAATGTGCTGGAAGCGAAGTTAATCACCCCCAAGGGCTTCTCGATATCGTTGGCCACAGAATGGATCGAAAACCCCGACAGCGAGTACGACAAGCAGGATTGCGAACGTAAAGCCTTTCGCCGCCTAGCGGCTACCCTCAAGCGCGATTACCCGCGCTTACCGATGTGTCTGGTAGCCGATGGTTTGTATCCCAATCAAGGGTTCTTCGAGATCTGCCGAGAGAACGACTGGACGTTTATCTTGACCTTTAAGGACGGCAACTTACCCAGTGTCTGGGAAGAGGTTCATGCCTTGCAGGCCTTACGGGAAGCACCACAATGCGAACAACGGTGCCAACAAGGCAAAATCCACCTTCATCAACGCTATCGCTGGCTCACCGATATCGATTATCACGCCACTCAACTGAACTGGATCGAATGCCAGGAAACGGAAACCACCGAAAAGGAATCGACCACCACGCGCTTCGTGCATCTGACCAACATCAAAACGGATGCCACCACAGTGGTCGCCCTGAGCCGCGCCGGTCGATTGCGCTGGAAAATCGAAAATGAAGGCTTTAACTGTCAGAAAAATCAGGGCTATGCCCTAGAACACAAGTAGGCTAGAAAGAGTTGGCGAGCCGCCAAAAACTATTATCAGTGCTTACAAATTGCCCATTTGATCAACCAACTCTTAATCTTAAGCCTGACCTTTCAACAACCTCTCACCGGCAAACTCACCATTAAATATTGTTGGCAATCCCTACGGGCTTTCCTCTCTTTTGGAAAACTCGGTACCGAAACGTTACAAACCCTGGCTCAACAGCGTATCCAAATCCGGTTCATCTGAAAGCCCCAGGAGATCTCCTGCTCCTCTCATTCAGGATTTAACCCCCACCCTTGAGGAACGGCCACACCATAACATCTTACAATCTGAATGATCCGGCTCTTTCTTCTGCCCATCTCAGCTTCTTAGGGATCAGCGATACCAAGAAGGATAGGGTGAGTGTGCCTGATGGAAACATCCACGTTTGCCGAAACTTATCCAGGGCTCACGCTCGGAATCGCTGCTGCATCGGGACGCAGTTTCTGGAGGTGGATATTTTATGTTAGGAACTGTAATTTCTGCCGATATGGATGTGATCGGGCAGTTACAACCGCACACGCCCGTGCATTTTGTGGCGGTTGATATGGAAACAGCGCTGGCCGCTAGGCATGAAAGACAGACTTTGCTCGCAAAGCTACGAGCCAGTCTGTCGGTGTAAACCAATCTTTAAAACCAGAAGCTGTATTTGGGAGTGGCTGAGTAATGGCTTCTTATCCACTCCGTTATTTTTGTAAAAACTCCAGAAACCGGGGGAAAGTCCAGAGTATAGAGTGGAATTTCACGCTTCAAAGAAAAGAAAAGGGTCGAAAAGAAAAGGGGTCAATGCTATTTATTAAAATATATAGCTGACCTATACTTCTTCCTTATGCCCAGACCACCACGACTGCAATACGAAGGAGCCTTTTACCATGTGATGAACCGAGGTAGGGGGCGTCAACGGATATTTCATGGAGAGAGGACTTACGAAGCCTTTCTTGAAACCTTGAAGGAAGCGACAGAGCGTTTTGATGCGCGCATTCATGGCTACTGTTTAATGGGGAATCATTATCACCTAAATCCTGCATAGGGTTCCACAAA
>JAAETJ010001146.1 GCA_024228495.1 bacterium
ATTTCAGGCGTCATGCGGCATGGCTATAAAGGCGCGTTTGAAATGGCGGCAACAGTTGATTACCTGTTTGCATTTTCCGCTACAACCGGGGCTGTGCGCAATCATCATTTTGACCTGGTCTTTGATGCCTATCTTGGCGATGAAGAGGTGCGGGATTTTCTTTTGCAAAAGAATCCATCCGCATTGTGCGAGATGGCTGAACGTTTTTTGGAAGCGCAAGAGCGTCAATTGTGGACACCGCGCTCAAATTCAGCCAGGATTCTTCTGGAAGGGCTGGTTACCCGGTAAATTATCCTTTGATCATACCATTTTTAAATCGGCTGATATCAATTTTCAGGGTATAAGGCGGCAGGTTGCATCAATATCCTGAACTCTTAAAAGGACCATATGAATGGCCGAAAAGTCGGAAAAACTGAAGAATATGAGTGAGGAGGACCTCAATCTTCGCCATGCGGACAAGATGCGCAAAAAGAAAGCTGCCCGCGACAAGATTATTGCCACCAAAACCGTCGAGAAAGGCCTGACCATTGTTCATACCGGCAAGGGCAAGGGAAAATCGACAGCGGCATTCGGCATGGTATTTCGCGCGCTGGGTAATGACATGAAAGTTGGCGTGGTA
>JAAETJ010001147.1 GCA_024228495.1 bacterium
AAAGCGCTGGAGACTCACTATGACCTTGAGTTATATCCAACCTTGTTGTTTGAATACACTACAATTGCTGAGTTGGCTGAATATTTGTCCCAAGCAAGGGCGGCACATTCCCAACCGCAGCAACCGGCACGTATCGAACCGATCTCAGCGGGAGATGAAACAGGGCAATCATTTGAGAAATCCTTTTACCAGCCTGTCTGGAAAACCAACACGTTAGCGGGCAAGCCTGAAACTGATTCCGCTTCGCCGCTTATTTTGCTCTATAGCCCGGATAAAAAAGTGATCAGAGCGCTCAAGAAAGAAATAACGACCCAGCCGGGCCAGACCAGCTTCTGGATTTTTGTCAGCTCTGGTAAAGAATATCAAAAAGTTGGTGACAACCACTATGTGCTGAACCCGGAAAGTGAAGAAGCATGGTCGCGTCTGCTGACCACCCTAACCGAAAAAAAACAGATACCCAGTGGGGTGGTATTCTTGAACACACAAGAGGTTGAAGCGTTAGAGGCTTATCTGCAACGCCAGCTCTACCCGCTGTTTCAACTGACTACTGGCTTGATTCGGGCCAGGGTATCACAGGAAATACAACTATTATATCTGTATCAGGGGGGGGAAACATTAACCACCTGTTTTGGGCAGGCCGTGAGCGGTTTTGGCAAAACGGTGGCACAGGAAAATAGTAAATTTCGTTTCAAAACCATCGGGTTGGAAAACAATTCGGAAATATCTCTGCCAACCTTGATCAGACAGGAAATGGCTGTTGAAGTCGGCAGTGACATAGTTATCCGCTACCGGGCGGGAGAGCGCCAGGTTCAAAGCTTGGCCCCTTGTACTAACGCCCTCAAAGCGGCTCGTGTCCCCCTGTTACGAAAGCAGGGGAGTTACATCATCACCGGTGGCGCGGGTGGGATCGGCCTGATTTTGGTTGAGGGCTTGCTTAGAAATTACGAAGCCAATCTGATCCTGGTGGGGCGTTCTGCGCTGAGTGAAGACAGAGCTTATCGCCTGCAACAGTTGAATGATTTGGGGGTTGGAACCGTCACCTACCTGCCCGCCGATATCTCTTCTTTAGAAGAAACGACCCTGGTTGTCAACCAGGCCAGAGCTAGATTTGGCTCAATTCAGGGCATAATTCACGCGGCTGGGGTCATTGAGGATAGTCTGATTCCGCAAAAAACGTTACCCCAGCTTCGAGCAGTGGTCGCACCCAAGGTGATGGGGGCCATACATTTAGATTACTTGTTGGCGACCGAAGACTTAGATTTTTTTGTTCTGTTCTCATCGGTCACGGCCTTATGGGGAAATATCGGTCAGGCTGATTATGCCTATGCCAACAGCTTTCTGGATGGTTTTGCCAGCTATAGGCACACCTTAGTTGAGCAAGGTCGGTGCCAAGGCCAGACCCTATCCATCAATTGGCCACTGTGGAAAAATGGGGGGATGCAGCTGACACCGGAGGCCAGACAAGCCTTGACCCACGCCGGATTGCGACCCGTGGATGACCGAACTGGCTGGCAAGTGTTTGAGACGGCTGTCAATCAACAGCAGTTTCAGCAACTGCTATTTCTATGGCAGAGCCAACAACAGGAAACCGCTGAAGTGGCGAGAGAAGTTGGCGAGGAGCCAGAAATTGCCGCCTTAGCTCCTGTGCTAGAAAAGAACGATCACCCGTCAGTTTCATCGCAAACGAAAGGGGCCAAACGAGGGTCAACTCAAAATTACGACGAGGCTATTGCCATTATTGGACTGAGTGGTCGTTACCCCCTGGCCGAAAACCTGGCCGAATTTTGGCAAAACCTGAAACAAGGGCGGGACTGCATTAGGGAGATACCCAAAGAGCGGTGGGACTACCGCCCTTACTTTGATGCCGACAAAAACAAACCCGGTAAAAGTTACAGCAAATGGGGTGGTTTTATGGCCGATGTGGACAAGTTTGATCCCCTCTTTTTCAACATCTCCCCCCGCGAAGCAGAGTTCATTGACCCCCAGGGACGACTGTTTTTACAAACCGTCTGGCACACTCTGGAAGATGCTGGCTATACCCGCCAAACCTTGCAACAACAGTTACAAAGTCGTGTGGGGGTTTTTGTGGGGGTCATGTGGGGTGAATATCAACTGTATGGGCAGGATCAACTTAGCCTGAGTTCATCCTACGCCTCCATTGCCAATCGGGTCTCCTATTACCTGAACCTGCACGGCCCCAGTTTAGCGGTAGATACGATGTGCTCCTCCTCTTTAACCAGTATCCATCTGGCCTGTGAAAGCATCAAACGGGGTGAATGTCTGGCTGCCGTGGCTGGCGGGGTCAATCTCTCAATTCATCCCAACAAATATCTCCAGTTGTCTCAAGGGAA
>JAAETJ010001148.1 GCA_024228495.1 bacterium
ACAGCCGTGGCCAACCATCAGGTGAACACGTTGGTTAGGACAAGCGTCAATCAGGTGGCAAATGCAACCAGCCAGGCCACCTACAAGGCGAACTCTGAGATCACCGAGAGATTTAAATACGTTGCGACGCTGGATTCACGACCCGCGGCACGCGGTAGGGCATGAGCTCAGCAGGTGTTTGAGTACGGCAAGGGGCCAACACCCCCGCTACATTTCAACTGCAGATCAACGACCGTCCCAGAGATCGATTATGCAGCGCTAGGGATGCCTGAACCGCCACCGAGCGCGATACGCAGACCGGGCATCATTTCAGGGCCGATGAGCAAAGCAGCCAAGACGCGGACGGTTCCGGCGAATCAATCGTATGGGGAATGGTTACAGGAACAAGGCGATAACGTAAAGCGCGATGTTTTGGGGCCTAGCAGGATCCCTTATTGGAACAAGCTGGTGAAGAAATACGGGCCAGAGGATGCAATCCGTAAGTTTGTCGCTAATGATGGTTCAGAGCTGACATTGAAGCAGCTCAAAGCAAGGTACGGGCAGCCGTAGCCTTAATCGAGTTTTGGAGCCTGCCGTGAATTATGTTTTTTCGTCCGGTGGCGGCGTTCAGTCCACTGCCTGCCTTGTCTTGGCAGCGCAGGGAAAAATCCCATACGACACCTTTATTTTTTCCAATGTTGGTGACAAGGCAGAGTCACCTGCAACGATCAGATACCTAGAAGAAGTCACCAAGCCCTATGCCAAAAAACACGGTATTGAGTGGATTGATGTCGCATGGATCGACCGTCAAGGGAAGCAACGTGACCTATACGACGATCTGATAGAGCAGCAACGCAGCATCAATATCCCTGTGTTTATGCCAGGTGGAATGCCAGGGAACAGAAAATGTACCGAAGCTTTCAAAATCAAGCCGATTGCCAAGTGGATAAAGAACAATGCGCCTGGATGCACCTTGGGCAAAGGCATCAGTACCGATGAGCCACATCGCGCAACGCCATCACGCGAGTCTGACGGCTATACAAGTGCTTACCCGCTGATTGAGCTGGGCTACAGCCGCTCAGATTGCTTGATCATTGCTAAGGATGCAGGCTTGCCACAGCCGCCAAAATCAAGCTGTTGGTTCTGTCCGTTTAAGACAACTGATCAATGGGTGACAATGCGACGCGAACGTAACGAGCTATTTGAGCAAGCGGTAAAGCTTGAGCGCATATTGCAGGACCGCAGGCAACAGCTAGGCAAAGATCCTGTTTATCTAAGCAGTATTGGCGGACGCAAGGGGACCAATCTTGTTGATGTCATCCCTGAGCAACTGGGTCTGTTTGGATGGGAGCCTGAAGAGGGTTGTGAGTCTGGGTATTGCATGACTTAGCAAGGTACGGGCAGCCCTAGAATTAAAGCAACGGGAGCCATCCAAATGAAGTATTCAGCAGGCATGAAGAAGGGCATGAAGAAAGGAACCAAAAAAGGCATGAAGAAAGGAATGAAGAAGTGAGAAAAGGGCAGCGAGTCAGCTGGGTTTATCAAGGCAAGCGCACGTTTGGCACTGTTACCGCAATGGGCGGGGCCAGGGCAGCGATCAAAGGCCCTAGAGGTGGCAACATCGTTAGGGTCGGCACTGCAGATGATCCAGTGATCAAACTCAAATCAGAATCGACAGGTAACCCAGTCCTGAAGCGTCGATCACAGTTGAAGGCAGCACCAAAAAAGCAGTGAGCATCAAGCGCGGCGGCCATACGTTTGACGGCTATGACAAGCCGATCAGAACGCCAAACCATCCCAGCGGCAAAAGCCACGCTGTAGTGGTGAAGGCGGACGGCAAACCAAAGCTGATTCGATTTGGAATGCAAGGTGCAAAGCCAAAGCCGCCACGTAAAGGTGAGTCAGCTGCTGATAAAGCAAAACGCGCATCATTCAAAGCGCGACATGCGAAAAACCTCGCCAAAGGCAAAACTTCTGCAGCCTATTGGGCGAATAAAGTAAAGTGGTGAGGCAAATAAGCCTTACGGGTTTCGCATGACCGACGAGATTACGTCTCAAGAGCAAGAACAATCAACAGCTGATGTTGAGGCGCTAAAGAAAAGCGTTGAAGCATTAGAGCGCAAGAATTATGAGCTGATTGGCAAGCTGAACAAAGCAAAAGCTGCTGATGTTGACGTTCAGGCCCTGATCGATTTCAAGGCAAAGGCTGAGCAAGACCAGCTTGAGAGCAAAGGCCAATACGCCGAGGCCAAAGCTGCA
>JAAETJ010001149.1 GCA_024228495.1 bacterium
CTCATCCGGTAACGCACCTGACGGTCCTCCCGCATGATGCGGCGAACATCATCCTGTAAGGTAGAAACACGCTCCTTTATAAGCTCCTCGCGATCAACCTGAATTAGCAGATGCACACCACCCTGCAGGTCAAGGCCAAGATTAATCTGCTTGGAAGGCACCCATGAAGGCACGTTCTCAAGGCTTTCTTTAGAAAAGAAATTGGGCATCGCAAACGATATGCCTGCCAATACAGACAACAATATCAGGGTTGTTTTCCATCGCGAGAAATAAAGCATCTACAATTTTCCGTTTCAGATATTCAAAACAGGTGAAATTACCCTGATGTTACTTTTTTGCAGCTGGCTTCTTTTCAGCGGTCTTCCCGGCAGTTCTTTTAGCTGCTGTCGCTACCTGGCCTTTGACCCTGACCTCTGCAACCAGGCTACGCATTGCCCTGACTTTGGTATCCTTGGCAATTTCCACTTCCAGTTCATGGTCATCAATGACTTTTGTAACTCTGCCAACGATGCCACCACCGGTGACAACGGTGTCATTGCGACTGATATTCGCCAGCATTTCCTGACGTGCTTTCATTTGCTTTCTTTGAGGCCGCAAAATCAGGAAATACATGATCACGAAAATCAATATAAAAGGCAA
>JAAETJ010001150.1 GCA_024228495.1 bacterium
ATTCAAGTATCTACTTTGTTGAAGGTGGGTGGGTTAAGAAATGCTATGGCTTATAGGTTTTTGCCAGTATTTTGCGGACTTGGAAAAGGGAGCAGACCGTGCCACAAGATATTTGGAAACGAATCCATCTGGAAGGCATCGATTACAATGAACAAAATCACCGGACTATTTGCCATTACTCTACTACTGACATTTTGTTCGAGCGGCTTCGCCCAACGCATGCCGCCACGCGAAGCAATTGACGCTTGCATCGGGAAAAGAATGGGAGCGCGCTGCGAATTTCAGGACCGGCAGGCTGTCGCGCGCGGAATATGCAATGACAAACCCGGGATCATGGCTTGCGCTCCTGACAGGGATGGAAGTCCTCGTCCTTCAAAACCACCGGTACGCGGTCAAGATCAGACAACCAAACCACGATACTCACTGGATGGAAATGGTGGCACCCAATTCAAATTGGAAGCGTGGGCGGATAATTGGTTTGCGGCCTATCTGGGTAGCCTGTTAATTGTGGAAGATTCTGTTCCGATCACGACTGAACGCTCCTTCAATGCGGAAACGGTGATCTTTGATGCCGACTACCCATTGCAGCTTAA
>JAAETJ010001151.1 GCA_024228495.1 bacterium
CAAATCAAACTCGCCGCCAACCCCATCAACGGCGAAATCGTCCTACTGCCCCCGAAAGTGAGCAAAGATTAATCAATCATCGAGGCCGGGCTCTGGCCCGGCCTTAACATCCGATGGAATAGTAAAATCCACTTCCATATCACTGGCCGTTTGTTGACTGTTATTGATATTAAAATTCACTTCCATCGATGATGATTCAGGGTCTACCCCATAGGTGATGAAATGAAGGGCACGAGCCACATAGCCATTCTCGAAACCAGCCCAAGGGCTGCCAGTATTGTACAGAGATAGCGCCCCCTGGATCTTTGATTGTTCTGTTGGAAAGTACTGACCCATCTCCTGAACTTTACGCATACCCTCTAAAAAGACCTGCGTCCCTGCTTTAATATTCGTACAGGGGTCAAAGGCCTCCGTGACTGAGATACCAAAACGAGATAGATTGGCAGTATTAACCTGCATGAGCCCCACATCAACGCTATACCCTTTCCCCATCGAGATCACTTCCATAGCGGCTAGTGACGCTTCAACAACTGTTTGTGGAGCCGCCATCTCTGGCTTCTTTTTTCCCTTGGGTACGTTAATGCCCAGTGCATGCGGTATGCGTGATGATTCCAACTGAATAATAGCCCGGACGATTTCTACAGGCGCGCCCTGGTTACAAGCTTCGATCAATACAGGTAAGTCCATTATTTGTTCACCGAATAGAGTAAATTCTTGTCAAAAAGAGAGGCCCACGCTTTCAGGGCTGATATTTGAATATCGGGTATATCTCCGCCCCGTGCCCACCAATCATTACTCATGCCAACAAGTACATCAGGATCGGTAGACAGGGCCACCAAAGCAGGCCAAACAAGGAGCTGCTCATAACAGATCAAAAACGTAGCGCGTCGATCACCGATCTGAACGGATTGAGGCGTCAACCAAGCTGGCATTGCACTCCCCTCTCCCCAAGGTTGCCACATCGAAACAGGGACTGGCATCATCTGTTGGTATAGAGGCTCGCCGCCGCCAGGAGTTAATTTAAGAGCCATATTTCTATAGCCCGCCTCACCGTGCAATTCGGCCCCAAGGATAATGGTTTGATCTTTGGCTTTAGCCACTCTGGCAAGATCACCCCATAAAATCAGGGAAGACTCTGACCATCTTCCAGCAATGGTTTCAGGTAGGATAATCACCGACTCGGACAGACCAGACACGCGATTATTGAGATCTAATTGACGTTGAGCTGCAGCTAAACCAGACCGACCACCCGACGCCATCAAGTAAGAGGTTTCAAGGCCAACCCAGCCTTTCGGCGCTTGTGAGCCACCTAGGGGCATCAACAACGCGGCTAGAAAGGCTCCTATGGCCACCGTTGGAAAACGGCCAATCAGACCCAGCAGGAGCAATGCCGCCGCCAACCCGAACCACCCCATACCTGGAAACAGTAGCCCCGCCACCGTCAAGGGGCTTGTCCACCCCACGATACCAATCGGTGGCAAAGCGACGAGGATAAGAGCTAGGCTAAAGCGCCAAAATCCAGGCCTCTTTTTCCATAGAATAACGTAGGGGATCGACAGGAGTAGAGAAGCACCAATGAGTAGTGGCCATCCAAGAGCTGAACCTTCTCCGAAGAAAATAGCGGCTCCTGCAGGTATGTCTCTCGCAGCTACCAGATAGTAGATTAAAACAACAAGCCAAGCCGCCAGCCGGTTAGGCGCAACGGCCCATAAAGCCGGTAAAAAGAGCACGGCAGCTATTAGCCTTGTCTCACCATGCCACGCCAGATACGAAGACAGACCCGTAACAACTAACAGCCCACCAGATACAAGCAGTTTTGACCAAGGCTTATCATCTGGGTGTACTAATACGATTCCGTCCATAGGGGGGTAACCTCTGCAATCAAATCCGTGATAGG
>JAAETJ010001152.1 GCA_024228495.1 bacterium
ATGCTGCGCAGACCAGTCTCGCCGAGGCGGTTGATAAATTCTACCTTGGTGTTCGTGTCGAGCCGCGAGGATTCGTTCTGCAATCCGTCTCGTGGGGCAACCTCGACGATCTTTACACGCCTAGGAGGCTGTCCGAGAATAGAAAACCTGAACCCAACTCACAAAGTTTCTACTTCATGAAATAGCCAAGGAAAACCCTATCTATTGCTAAATCACAACTAAAACATCAATAAATACAGATAGTTATGATATAATAGGGTAAGTTCTCATTATCCACAGGTAGCCGCCTGCCGGATCAGCTCGGATAGACGAGGAATCTGTGCTGCTCCAGATATTCGATCTTGGAGATAGTGCCAGAATGATATGCCGTGTTTGCGACAGGTTTTCTTCAGACTTGCGAACGTATCCCGGCTTTTTCGTCCTGCTTCGCTGCGGGTGCTGCCACTGATTTTTCGTTTTTTCACGTAATCCCGGATATCGCGTTCACTGAGATTGTTGTGCAAGGGAATCCAGGGCTTGTCCAATACTCTGAGTAGCTCATGTTGGTTGTTCCCTAATCGCTTCAAGGCCTGATTGAGGGTCGCATAACAGGTTTTGGTGCGACAAAGCTCTTCAAACCTGGCGCGTATCTCTTGTGCCTGGTCGGGTTGCGGATTGATTTTGTAACCCTTGATATCGCCATAGAGTTGCCAGATCTGTTCGCGGACCCAGTTCACGGCCTTCTCTTGGCCCTCATTGAGCGGGATGAGCCGATTGATGACGCGCTCAGCGTGGATCCAACACAAGACGTGGTCAAAAATATTGAATTGACCCGCATCGTCACTCATGATCGCCAGATCGCTC
>JAAETJ010001153.1 GCA_024228495.1 bacterium
TAGGCACGCATATTGCCAACGGGATCATAGCTGTACAGGTATGTGGCTGCAATATCCCCCGTATAGGTCGCTTCCGTGAGTCGATACAGCGGGTCGTATCCATATTGAATCACGTGACTGGTAATGCCCGGGGCTACCGTATCGCTAATCACCTGAATGGGGCTGGCGGCTGGCCCTTCGCCGGTAGGGATGTATGTGGTGTCTGTTACCAGCAGCAGCCGGTCGATACGCATCCCATCTTCACGCATCCATACATTAAGGGTGTAGGTGCCGGTGACGCTCAAATCTAAGTTTGCATCGAGATTGTCCATCGTCGTGCGTGACCATGTCCATGCATTGGGCTGGAAGCCGGTGAGCTTATCGGCAGTGGTCGCCGCTGTGCCATCAAGGCCAACATGCAGTGAATCACCCGCTGCATCGGGTGCCATGCCGCGTACCCACACGGTGTAGGTGGCTGGGGTGCTGTTTTCAATGCGATAGCTGAGCATGGGGCATCCCTCAATGTTGCCGTGTTGAACAATGCGCTTGTCCAATCTGGCTGGGAAAAGGGCGACGTCATAACTAGAAATTGGCGCGGCTATGCATTGGAGCGATTGGAGCAATTGGATTGGGCGCAAGTGGTAGCAGATGTGCAGAGGTTCTTGATGAAGCAGAAAGAATTAACTGTTTTCAACAAGGATCAATCAGAAATTTATTACACACCTAAGTCTTTCACTATTTGTTGCGCGCTATCAAATAATTTGCGCTTGTTGTCATATCTGCTTTGATTTTTCGTGCAGATTCCATCAAACTTGGGCTGCCTGCGACGAATCTCGATATCCAGCTCAACCTGACTCCCTTCAATCTTGGATTCAATATGGAGTAAATTTCTTTTTAATGTTTTATAAAAGCTGATTTCACTTCTCTCCGGGTCAGGTAAAAATGTATTAACTTCAGTGCAAAATTCACAATCACAGTTCAATCGCCCCTCACGAGACCAATCTTTTGGTGCCTCTGGCGGGGCAGGAAAATCGGCTTTAATCCGTTGGCGGACATCCTCGACAAATTTCCTGATGATTGTCCGGTCATAATCACGCCCTTTAAGCTCCTTGAGGCTGCTGACCAGGGCTGGCCCATACGTGGCTGCTAGAAATTCCTTCTGCTTCTGCCCAGATA
>JAAETJ010001154.1 GCA_024228495.1 bacterium
ATGTCAAGCCAATGTCAATTTTACCCAAAAGCCCCTGTTTAAAGGAAACCATTTTCGAAAGCCTGTCACCAGGGGGCTTCAGAAAGTGAACGCTCTCAAGCCTTCCTCTGAAATATTCACATTTTCTGCTTGACAGGGTGTTACACCTTGTGTGAAATGTTTATACCAGAGACAGTGTGTATGCGACAAGATCAATCCCATCAGAGGGTGTTGAGCAGAAAGTAGAATTCGGGAGGAGCAACAGATATGGCGAATCAAAACGGCATGGCATATGCCCAGAATTATGATGTCATCATCAAGTGGCTGGCAGAGGCCCTGCGCGGCGAGACATTGGACGTGCTGGGCGTGCCAACCGGGCGCATTGAGGAGGTGTTTGGCTTTGAGCCGGTGGAGATTGCGGTCAAGGCCGAACGCGTGGATGTGATGCTGCGGGATGAGACCGGGGCGTTCTATCATTTGGAGGAGCAGCGGAACCTGCGCAGAACGGATCTCTACCGCTTTGCGTCCTATCATTTCATGGCGGCCCGGCAATGGGGCGTGCATCTGACGGACGTCATTCTGGCCTCCGGCGAGGTCTACGCCGGAGAGAAGGTGATTACGACGCAGAGCGGGACTTATGCCCCACTCGTGATTGATTTTACGCAACGAGACGGGCGCAGACGCCTGACAGAAATTCGCGACGCCGTCCAGGCCGGAACGTTTGAGCACTGGTTCGAATTGGTGTTTCTCCCGCTCTACGGCAAGGAAACCGGGGAGGCCCGCAGCGCATTCGTAGAAGAGGTGCTGCACTTTGAAGTCGACTTATACAAAGCCAGGAAACTGTCCGCCAGACTAGTGGCGGCGACGATGATTCTATCCAATAAGCTGATTACCACAGAGCGCTTAGAGGCTCTGTGGGAGGAGGTCAAGATGTTAGATATTCTTGAAATTGCGAGAAAAAAAGGCATCGAAGAAGGTATACAAGAAGGCAAGACCTTGGGCTTACAAGAAGGCAAGACCTTGGGCTTGCAAGAAGGCAAGACCTTGGGCTTGCAAGAAGGCAAGACCTTGGGCTTGCAAGAAGGCAAGACCTTGGGCTTGCAAGAAGGCAAGACCTTGGGACAGG
>JAAETJ010001155.1 GCA_024228495.1 bacterium
GATGTAATTTCCGACGCAGTTCTTTATTTGCCATTCGCATTTTTGTCGCCCTTCAACCCGATATGGGTGGGGGGTGTCATTTTCCTGTCAACACTGAGCGAATTCGCCGGTGTTCTTGGACCAATGGTTGGCTCATCGCGCCGCTATGACGGTCCAATGGGGAAAAGCGACCGGGCAATAGTTTTTAGCGCACTGGCACTGGCAGTGGGCCTTACCACCGCTTTCCCCCAATGGACAGCATGGATCATGCCCTGCCTGGCTTTGCTGCTGTGCCTGACAATCTTCCGCCGCGTTCACAATGGCTTGCGCGAAACCCAACAATAAATCACTGACCAAATCAAAAAGGAAATATTGAAAAATGAATTCACGCACAGCTGATGAAAGTACATTCACCACACATGACGGCGAACAACTGTTTTACCGCAAGTGGCCTTCTTTATCGAATAAAGCAAAAGGTGCCATTGTCATATTTCACCGCGGACATGAGCATTCAGGACGCCTGATCAAACTGGTTCATGAACTCAATCTGCCGAATTTTGAAATTTTTGCATGGGACGCGCGAGGCCACGGAATGTCTCCAGGCAAGCGTGGCTACAGCCCCGGCATCGCGACATCGCTTGCAGATGTTCAAAGCTTTGTTGACCACATTTGTCAATCCTACGGTTTTACGCCAGAGGATATCATGATTGTCGGGCAGAGCGTTGGCGCAGTACTGGCAGCGGGCTGGGTCCACGATTATGCCCCAAACATTCGTGGTATGGTACTCGCCTCCCCGGCATTCCATATCAAACTTTATATGCCTTTTGCCAGAACCGGCCTGAGACTGGCCCAGGCGATAAA
>JAAETJ010001156.1 GCA_024228495.1 bacterium
AGATAGACAACGCCTCAATATCGGATGCCTTCATTTTTTGGCGCACTTCCCTTTCAATAACCGCCTGGAGGATCAACGCCAAATAGAACAACAGCATGATCGCCTCAACTCGCTCAACTCTCTTAAACAGCGTCGGGGCTACATTATGCACACTCTTGAGCTGGCAAAATCGCTTTTCGAGCCGCGGTTGATATTTGTAAGCCTCCAATGCCGCTTTCGCTGTCATGATCTCATCAGTGCAACGGATGGGAAAGATACCATCGAGCTTTTTCTCCCGATCTAATGCGTGTTTATTTCTCGTCCAGGAGAGTGTGTATAGGGTCTCAACGATCGTTTCATACTGCGTATTTTTGCTCGGCCTGCCTTTACCGACTTGCTTTGTCCACTGTTGTTTGACCTCAGAGATTTCTGTGTGATAAAAAGCATCAACATCGTGGCTTTGCAATATCTTCTCCACACGCTGTTGAATCTGTTCTTTGGTTTTTAAATCTCTTGCGTTGAACTTCCCCATCAATTCCGTCAGATCATACTCGGCTTTTCGCAGCCGTTTCTCCCGCGCTGCGCAGTCGCGCTTTTTTTTCTGCGTGGAATAGATCCAGTGCAGCGGATATTGATCCTCTGCGGTCCGGTGCTTCCCGTTAAAACAGTAAAATGTCTCATAGGTTTTTTCGTCATTGGGCAGGGGGCGGCGCAGAATACGTTTCTTGGCTTTGGCTGTTTGACGCAACGTCTCTTTGAAATTGCCGGCCTCCTTCCAGGTCTCAGGCATCAGCGTTACCA
>JAAETJ010001157.1 GCA_024228495.1 bacterium
ATCTTTATTCATTCAATTCATCCATAATAATATTGCTGGTATCAATTCTCAGTCTTTGGTTTGAAACCATTTGCGTGCCCGTTGCAAATCTTCTTTGGTATCTACACCAAGTGGCAACGTGTCAACCACTGAAACATCTATTTGCATGCCAGCCTCGATTGCCCGTAATTGCTCCAGTTTCTCGCGTATTTCCAGGGGCGAAGGCTGAAGGCCGATAAATTTTTCAAGCGCCGGGCGGCGGTAAGCATAAATGCCGATATGGTGATATAAGGGCCCATCTCCCCAGGGCGCCGTTGCCCGGGTGAAATATATTGCCCGCATTCGGGTTTCATCCAGTTGCTTTGCAATGATTTTCACCACATTCGGATTGGTTTTCTCTGACTGTTCACCGATTTCCACAGCCAGAGTGGCAATATCGGCTCCACCATCATCCGGCGATGTGTCGAGAAGAGGCTGAAGGCTTTGGCGAATTAGTCTGCCCTCGATCGTTGGCAGATCACCTTGCAGGTTGATAATATATTCAGCCTTTTTTTCCGGATCTATTTTGCAAATCGCTTCCCATATCCGGTCTGAACCAGAACTGTGGTCTGTGCGGGTCATTACAGCCTTGCCACCATGGTGTTTTATCGCCTCCAGTATCTCGATACTGTCGGTTGCCACCCATGGTGTACCGATGTCAGCCTCGAGTGCACGATCATAAACCTGACAAATCATCGCCATACCATTGATATCGGCTAATGGCTTGTCAGGTAGCCTGATGGATGCCATACGTGCTGGAATAAGAACTAAAGACCTGGCGTCCTGCCGCATATCAACTTTGCCCGTTCCTGAAAAAGCCTGAGAAAAATTTTTCTTGAACATTCCTTACTAAGGTTGTAACGCACAGGCAATCGTTGACGTCACCTAATTACAGACGAAGGACAAACTTGTGGGCTCATTCATGCTGGTCAGATTTGCCATGGCATTTCTTGGCACAATATTGGTGCTGATGGGTGCCAATATTATTTCAACTTACCTTTTTCATTCTGAAGTTCCCGAAAAGGCCGGATTCATGATTGAGGCGGGGGAAAGCGACGACCATTCAAAAGAAGCGGAGGCCACTGAAGCAGATTATGATCCGATTGCATCATTACTGGCAAATGCCGATCTTGATGCCGGTGCCAAAGTGGCAAAAAAATGCGCGTCCTGCCATACCTTCAAAAAAGGCGGCAAAAAGAAAGTCGGCCCGAATCTGTTCAATATTGTTGGTAGCGCCATTGGCGGGAAAGACGGATTTGCATATTCAGCCGCAATGAAAGATTTTGGCGATGGAAAAAACTGGGATTATGCAACCCTCAATGGATATTTGTACAAGCCCAAGAAATATATCAAAGGCACTGCCATGGGTTTTCCCGGTTTGAAAAAAACCAGCGATCGCGCCAATATCATTGCCTATATGCGCAGCATGGCCGATACCCCGGCACCCCTGCCCGAGGAATAGCTCCCGATTATTCACAAAATGCCAAAAAGGCCGGTCTGAAAACCAGTGTTTGTGTGACGACTGATCGTGTCTGCAAAGCTGAGCCAAGGTCGGCAGTGCGGACATTTCGACTTGGAATACCAAGAGCAGGTGTTCACACAGCGACAAGGGGCAAGCGGTGGAAAGTGCCAAATTTGAAACTCTTGAGTATCGATCTGTCAATATCCGATTTATCCCTGAAAACAGCAACTAACTCAAAGTGGAATTTCGTGTGGCGCTGGCTATGAGACTGGGCATAAACATTTAAGCCGGACCGATAGTATAGTGTTGGCCAGCCCAATCCCCGCTTCCCAATCCGGTAGTATCGTCTATTATTTGGTCAGTTGTAAATGTCATCTGTAGAATGTTAGTTTAAAAAGTTCAAATTCTAGTCGTTATTAGCTCGCTCATTCAGAAAGACTTTGACTATGCAGGTTTTTATATCGTGGTCCGGATCTCGCAGTAAAACGCTTGCAATTCACTTACACGAATGGATCAAAGCCGCCGTCCAGAGGGCAGAGCCTTGGATGTCAGAACGTGACATCGAACCTGGGCAAAGATGGAATGCCAAAATTTCCTCACAACTAAAAGACACAGATTTTGGAATCATA
>JAAETJ010001158.1 GCA_024228495.1 bacterium
GGAATGAGGCCAGCACGGCGGTGGGTACAATTCTCATCGATCAGCGACCGCCGAGTGTGGAAGTGAATCGTGAGATTCTGCCACAATATGCAATCAGCGATACGCTCATCTTGTCTGGTACGGTGAGCGAACTGCCAGATTGGGGCAGTTCTGTCGTGCAGCTTCACTTTGAGGAAGCGGCCGCAGCGACCACTTTTTATGATGACAGCAATGAAGAAAATGATGCGACATGCACGAATTGTCCAGGAACGGCCGTTGGCATATTTGGACAAGCGGCCGCCTTCGATGGCGCAGACGACCATCTAACCATTACCGATACCCAAAGCCTTGATTTTGACGGCAACTTTAGCATCTCCCTTTGGCTGCAGCCTAATAATTGGAGCAACAGTCAACAAACACCCTTTGTTAGCAAAGGGGACGGCAGCGGAAATAATGTTGCCAACTATATCTTTAGCAAATGGGACAGCGGCGATCAGGCGTTGGCCTTTTCATATTACAACAATGGCTGGATTGATATTATCGATGATAGCGGAACGAGCTATGCCAATGCCGTTTGGACGCATCTAGCGATGGTGGTGGACAGCGACAACGACGAAGTGCGCTTCTATAAAGATGGCGTTTTGTTGAGCGTCCAGACAA
>JAAETJ010001159.1 GCA_024228495.1 bacterium
AATCCTTGCGGATATGTCCAAACAGCGTTTTCTTGCGGTATTTTGGAATGAACACCACATGATATTTACAATCCCACACACTATGGTTTAAATGATTTGTCATCTTCGACATGAAAGATCTCCTTGGTCGTACTTCGAGCGATTGAAGCACTCTTGGAGATCTTTCTTAAATGTAAAAAATCAGGGGTCCTCCGGCAGAGCCGGAGGTTTTTCATTGGTGAGAATTAACAGTTTATCCGCAAAACTGCACTCAACCTGCTAAGGCAGAATAAGTCCTGCAAGCTTCCCGTGAAACGCAAACGCCTGAAGGCCGAAATCAATCCAGCCTACCGCAAGACGTTAGTTTCTTGTTTGTAATTGATGGGTTTGCCCTGCTAAATGTATCATTACAATTGCGGTTTACCATATAAACAAATATGGTCTATAGAGAATGAGAAACAATTTTCTGCGTTCCCAGCTCTGGTGAGATATGAAAAAAAATACCCCCCACTCAAGTTCAAAACGCCCCACAGCGACCATCAATGCAAAAGCCACCGAAGTGAAAAAAAAGCAGCCTACAAAGAGCGGTGAGAAAACCACTTCAAGCGCCACAAAATCGGCGAGCGCCAGCACGGCCTCAAACGCAAAAAAGACCAATCCGAAATCAGCTTCGGGCGGTTCAACAGCGGGAAAAGGCGGCACGGGTAAAAATCCGCCCGGCGGCACACCGCCCAAAACTGCTCATGCAGCCAGCTTTTCTGGCGGAGGATTTTTCTCTCATCTCATGGCCTCAATTCTCGGTGCCGTAATGGGGATATTCGGCCTGTCCTATACCAGCAATCAGAATATGTTGCCACAAGCTGTGCAGTTGGGTGGCGGCACGGCCAAGCAATTTGATATGCTTGCGGGGCGAGTTGGCTCGCTTGAAGTGCAGACCATTTCAAACGATGTGAACTCCATGACAAACCGCATTGCCCACCTCAATGAGCGTCTCGACAAAACACAGGCAGGACTTGGCGGCGACAAACAAGGGGTGCCAACCATTGTACAAAAAATCGCGCGCCTTGAGACCATCCTTGCGGATCTCGAAACAGCCGCCAAAACCGGTAAAGGGGGCAAGCTGGCCGGTCTCACGTCCGTGAGCAAACAGCTCAAAAAATCCAACAAGCAGTCCCTGGCACTCAATAGCGAATTTATCAAAATGCGCGAGGCTCAGACCTCTTTTCGAGAAGACCTCACCAACATCCGTAGTGCACAAGCTGATTTCCGTACCACAAGCGCCAAGATCTCCGATGAAATCGCGGCTATTCGCAACGTCAACGCCAAAATGGTTGCCGATGCCAGCCGTCCGCCAGATGTCTCTGCACAGATCAATCCCGTGGTCAAACTGATTGGGGATCTCACCGCGAAAATTGACGGTGTATTGGGCCGAGAAGCCGGGTCGAAAGCCGAGGGGCGCAACATAGCCCTTGCTCTATCACTGGGAGAATTAAAACGCGCTGTTAATGAAGGGGTACCCTATCAAGCAGAACTGGCCCGCGTACAACCTCATGCACCCAAAAGTCTGGACCTTTCCACCCTCACTCAATATGCCAGTAAGGGCATCATCACCCATACTGCCCTGCGCTCTGATTTCGCAAGCACGTCAAACAAGGCACTGGCCTTTGAGCATACAGCAAAAACGGACTCGTTCATGGACCAGTTATTGGCCAATGCCAAGAGTATGGTGCAAGTGCGGCCAACCGGACTTGTCGAGGGGGAAACCACCGGCGCAGTTCTGTCCCGCATGGAATACAAGCTTGATAGCGATGATCTAAGTGGCGCGCTCAAGGAAAGCGATGCGCTCCAGGGCTCTGCAAAAAACGTCATGCAATCCTGGATCGCCAAGGCGCGCTCAAGGGTCGATGGCAACATGGTGTTACGGGCGCTTGAAGACAAAATTCGCAACTCGCTTGCGGGTAGCAAAGCAAAAGGATAAGATTTATGTGGCGGATCCTACTCTTTTTCGTGGCTGTCACCGGCACGGCTCTCGGTTTTTCTTGGCTGGCCGACCGGCCTGGTAAAATCAACCTTGTCTGGCAGGGACACGTCTATCAAATCGAACTGATGACGGCAGTGGTCGGCTTTCTTGTGACCCTTTTCACCATCATGCTTTTGTGGTGGCTGATCAAGAATGTGCTGTTTGCCCCTGGCAAGGTGTCACAAGCCATGCGCGTCAATAAACGCGAAAAAGGCCTTGAAGCTGTGTCACGCGGCCTCATTGCCGTGAGCGCGGGGGATGCAGTCCTTGCCAAAAAACTGGCCGCGAAAGCTGGCCGCAAGCTGCAATCAGATGGCCTCACGACCCTGCTCAAGGCGCAAGCGGCGCAACTGGCTGGTGATCGCAATAGCGCAAGACGTCTTTATGAAACGATGCTGGAAAGCCCCGAAACCGAAGTCGCGGGACTGCGTGGTCTTTATCTAGAAGCGCGCCGTGAAAAAGAAATCGAAGCAGCCCGGCAGTTCGCGCAAAAAGCCGTGCAACGCAATCCGCAGCTGTCCTGGTCCTCGCAGGCCTTGCTGGAAATCCAGTCACGATCTGGTCAATGGGCGCAGGCGCTTGAAACCCTGACCCTGGCACGCAAGTATAACAAGATCGACAAGAAATCCGCCAATCGCCAACAGGCCGTTCTGCTCACTGCACAAGCGCTGGAAAACGAACAAGGTGAAATCGACATGGCGCTCTCGCAAGCGCTTGAAGCACATAAACTGGCTCCTGACTTGGTGCCCGCTGCTGATGTTGCCGGGCGTATTTTGGCAACGCAGGGAAATGTGAGCAAAGCCTCTAAAATCATTCTCCTAACATGGGAGATTTCACCCCATCCAGATCTCGCGTTGACCTATGCCCATGCGCGTCCCGGCGACAGTCCACGTGACCGCTTGATCCGTGTTCAACAGCTGGCGGCCCGCACCCCCTATGATCGAGAAGGTGCGATTGCCGTTGCCCGGGCTGCCATTGAGAGCCATGACTGGGAGGAAGCACGAGCGGCGCTTAAGGGCCTACTCGATGACCGGCCAAGTGAGCGCGTCTGCACATTAATAGCACGCATTGAAGGCGGCGAATTTGGCGATAAAGGACGCGTGCGCGAATGGCTGGCGCGCGCTGTTCGTGCCCCGCGTGATCCATCCTGGACAGCAGATGGTTATGTGTCAGAGCTTTGGGCTCCCGTTTCACCCGTCACCGGCCGCTTGGACGCGTTCGAATGGAAAGTCCCCGTTGAGCACCTTGAACATAAAGATGACGAGCTGCCATTCGAGGAATTTATTCCTCTCAAAACGGAAATGAAGGCTGAAGAAGCCAATCTCGAGAAGGATGACGAGACCTCTATTGCAAAACCCGCAGCTACCAGCATCGCGCTCACAGCAACCGATGCACAAGCGGATGTGGTCGGCGAGAAAGCACCTGAATCTTTGATTGACCCGCAACCAGCCAATGATCAGGAATCAGAGAATTATATAGAGATCATCGAAGTGGAACCGGTGGAACAGCCGTTCAATTTCGAAAAGCCATCAACGGCCAATGAACCAGAGCCTGAACCAGAGCCAGGCGAAGCAAAGGCGGCACCGGTCAGAAACGATCCTGAGATCTATATCGCACCGCGCATGCCTGATGACCCTGGACCCTATAGCAGCACGGGCAGTAAAAACCCCAAACTACCCCAAAGGTTCCGACATTCGCAAAAGGGCAGCAGCTAAACCATACAAGGCCCCAAATCAGATTGGTGAGGCCGCCATGCGGCAATGCCGTACACGACTTGATTTTATAAGTCCACACCGCTATGGGTGAGGGCCTTGCAAGACAGTATATTGAGCCGCATTAGCTCAGTTGGTAGAGCATCGCATTCGTAATGCGGGGGTCGGGTGTTCGAATCACCCATGCGGCACCATTAGTTTCAATGACTTAACTGAAATCAATCAGTGATCAATATATTCCCAAGTAGCAAATAGGTAGCAGAATGTAATGTGACTGTGCGATCAGATGTCATGCCAAAACACGGTCGGACAGGCCGCGCTGTGTCGCGCTTGAGCATTCAGCATTTGAACACTTGCTCTCTATGATATTTGAGATAGCTCATTGCCGGATGATATTCCGGTCGCTCTGGTAACATCATCTGCCCACTTGGCAAAAGAAGGCGATCCATAGCTTCAGGAATCCCGTTGCCAGCTTTTATAATCTTGTAGTCATCATTGAGAGAGATAAGACCACGGTCAAACATCCAGTGCACTGTACCGCTCAAGGCAAGACCGTTTCTGACAGAATCCGGCCCTTTGTCCGCAACAGGTCGAATATGAGCAGCCTGCACTTCTGGCCTTCCCCCACCGTTGATGAGCTTAAGCCCAGTAAAGGCGCATGTCTTGTCATAGGCTGTCCGTACTGCTTCTCTAAACGCTTGATCTCTAAATGGGCGATTGATTATTTGTTGAGTGATTGGCCTATCGAAGGTTTCTTGCTCTTCAGAAAAACCTGGGAGGCTAATACTTTGCGAATCCTGCTCCGGCAGGTTTTCGCCTATGATATAAGCAAATCCAGCTTGCAGAATTAGTTGATACTCTTCTTCTGTAATATGGCGAACCGCACTGATAGCCTTTCCCGGGTTGACCGTACCATCCGGCTTTAAAAGTGATGTCTCGTAATAACCATTGCCCTCTTTGAAAGGGACCGGGATTTCAAATTCCAGATAGTTTGCCATATACGCATAGTAGTGATCGCTTCGTTTTAGATCTTGCTGGATATCCTTTATTTGTGCAGTCGCATAATATGCCTTACGCCCACCATTACGGCGCGACTCGTAATAAATAATCCAGTCACCAGCAATCGCTTCCATACGTTTTAGATACTGCCTTGGAAAGTGATAACGATCCTCGGGCAGGTCATCATAAATCGAAGCAGCATTGGATATTAGAACGGCCTTGGTCATACATACTGTCGTACAGAAAAAAGCTGCAAAAGTGAATAGACTCAATTATTTCAGACAGAGCCTAAAATAAGCCATGTCGCGCCAAGTCGTTCAATATGATAATCTGTAGGTAGAAGTTCCTAACGGCCATGAGCGGCCTCATTGTCAGTCGCCAGCGCAGAATCACCTACGCTGGCAACCTGTCAAGGAGGTAAACCATGGCAAATCATCAAGCGTCTGCTACACGAATAGCAGAACTCAACGACGAATTCCGTGTCTTCGAAATACGCGAAACCACCCGATCAACCGACCAACCCACCATCATCGCGCGAAATCGCGATGATTGACGAGCGCGGGATCCGGTCGCCGCCATTGGGGAAGTGGCTTTCGCCTCGCTCACCGGGGT
>JAAETJ010001160.1 GCA_024228495.1 bacterium
ATTGTGCCCGCGGCAGAGCAGAGAACCTAATCAAGGAGCACAAGCTCTACACCAAATCCGACCGAACCTCCTGCCACCGCTGGCAAGCCAACCAGTTCCGGTTGTTTTTGCACACCGGGGCCTATTGGCTGCTGCTGTTATTGCGCAGGGCCGCCCCAAAACGTTCACCGTTCCGCACTGCCACTTTCGAGACCATCCGGCGCACGTTCCTGAAAATCGCGGTACGTGTCGAGCAATTGAAATCGCGGATCAAAATTGCCTTGCCGACAGCCTGTCCACAGCGCAAAATGCTTGTCATGTTGATGGGGAGCATCAAAGCACAGAGCCCGTGACCAACGCGGCATGAGCCGCTCGAACCCCGGATAACAACCACCAACGCGTATTCAATGTTCCGATCAAATCACCACCGTTAACCCGGCCAATCCCTCACGCCCGCATGAAACCGGAAAAGTCTGATGAATAATTCGGGCTAGCTGACGTGGTCCTCGCTTCGCGTCCGAGTATGAATGAATAGATGAAAAGGATTTAAGTCATGATCGATATCGAGAAACTCCGTTTGGACACCCCAAGCTGTGAAAACGTGTTGCACTTCAACAGTGCTGGTTCATCACTCATGCCCACGCCGGTTTTTGAC
>JAAETJ010001161.1 GCA_024228495.1 bacterium
CCATGGAGAGCGAAGCGAAGGCTGGTAAACCCCGGTAGCCGTGAGGCCGCACTGCTTAGGGTACACACATAAATAACATATCTCATACAATGCAACACATAGACATTATATTCAACAGAAATCTCGCAATGCTATTGAGAGAATATATTATCTGAAGTTTCCTAGAAATCACATCGTCCGAATCAGCGCCCCATCAAGCCACCATGCGCAGAAGCGTTTTGACAAAAGAGTTTTGCGCTAGTTGCGTCGGCCGTGGGCAAATCGATTGAAAATCCGGATCCAATGCAGCCTCTGCGATAATCCTACACACATCTGAGAAGGCAAAACTGGAGCGGCCCCAGATCTTATGTCTACGATCAGGTGCACTGTGCAACCGATCTGCATAAATCCAGGTCAATGTTGTTCCCATCATACAAAAGTTGAGATGATTGATCACGGAATCAGCCTTGCGAGTCTGTGATTTCGCGCTGCCGATCTCCTGTTTGATCTCCTTGAACCCAGCCTCGATCTTCCAGCGTGCGCCATAGAACTCAATGATCTGCTCGACAGAAAGGGTGAGGTCAGTCGTAAACAAAGCAACATAGCGCGACCGTCTAAACACCCAGACCACACGTATCGGGCACCTCAAAGTCTTGAGCATTACAATCTGCGTAAAGGCTTGAACCTCGCGTTGCTTGCCATAGAGGAAAACAGAGTAGGCTTGTGCCTTCTCCCGGTAGGTGGTGGCGCACTCATCAGCACTGCCGAGGCGCTTTCCGTATTTTCTTGGCCGACCTTGTTTGCCTTTCGTACCTGCTGCGATAACAGGCGCAAGATCATACAGCGTGATATTAGTGCGCAAGCGGGAAAGTAGATGGAAGGCACCCTGCCTGCCACGATCCAACTGGGACCAGAGGCCGTCGTTTCCAAACCAGCTATCGGTCACAGCTATCACTGGCAGCTGGAAATGATCGAAGACAACCTTGAGCATCGTAGCCGCTTGATCCATTTTAGTATAGAAGGCAACGGTCTCTCCCCGCCGTTTGGCATTGATCTTCTCGGCCTCGATGTCCTTCTTCATCATGTAGAAACGGAAATCCAGTGGTAGGCAGGCCCAACGAGACTTCACCTTCTTCAACAAGCCGATAGCGACCACGCACTGTGACCAAGGATACGTCTTCTGATTACCCTTGGCAGCATGATCATGAAAATTGCCACAACCAAAGATTTTACGGCCCGTTTTAGGATTGATGAAATCATCCAGCACCACCAGCAAACGCCGGTCAGTCAAGGGGCTGGGAATTGAATTCCACATCGTCCGCCACAGACGTTTCCAGGGCAGCGTCGTGGTGGCCATGAACGGGTTATAAGAACATTCGTGCAATATGGTGCCATTCCTGTGGATAACTCATATCGGTAGGCCTTTGTTTGTGGGAGCTGGTTCGGTCTTGTACCGGGTCTGATAGTCTCCAAATCGGTTCAGATTGCGTGTCACATAAGG
>JAAETJ010001162.1 GCA_024228495.1 bacterium
GAGGTGAGCGAACAACATCTCAACCTTTTTGCGCAGCTTGCACGATATTGCGTAATCAATGGTCTGGTAGATCTTGCGAGCAACATCGCGTGAAGGCTCATGGATGGATCGGGTTACTTTTCTCGACGGTTCTTTGGGGCAACGCCGAGATTTCAATTGGCAACCATCGCAATCGGCTTTGCGGGCGCGGTAGCGCAGAATGCCATATTTATCCGCCTTCGGAGTTCGTGGATTGGTGTAAGCACGGCGACTTTGCTTAAGTTCTTTCTCACCTGGGCAGATGTAGGCATCATTCTCATCATCATAGGTAAAGTCAGCCCGCTCAAAGGTTCCATCCGTTCGGCCAGATTTATCAACCACTGGAATGTGAGGAGCAATGCCGCGTTCTTGAACAAGCCATTCAAGCAATGGACCTGTGCCATAGGCTGTATCTGCAATCATACGTTCCGGGTTGATGTCGAAGATGTCTTTGGTTCTGTCAATCATGGTTTGCATGGCACCAAGTTCAGCTTGTCGAACTGAACGGCTGGCCTCCACATCAAGGATC
>JAAETJ010001163.1 GCA_024228495.1 bacterium
CATACTGCACATCTCGAGCACCTTTGACGATGATGTCCGTGTGTGTTTCAAAGATACTCACGATCTTTTCACACGCCGGCACTTTTTCTCCGTGAAAGACACGCCGTTCAGTTTGTTCAATCACTTGACAGATCAATGGATTGCAGTGTGCGACCTGCTGTTGCCAGACAGCATAGTCCAGGGGCAGGTACGCCTGTACAGCATGCAACGCCACCCCCGCTTCCTGTAAATAGCCCTGGCTCTTCCTGGTCACCTCGATCAGGTCCCGATAAAGCCGTGCCTTCTTATCCTGCCCGCGGATATATTTGACGGCGCGCATGCGCTTTTTGGCGACACGTTGATGGTTATGGTAATTGATGACCGCCACACCTCCTGCCAATTCGGCAGCGCCTTCCAGTAAACGTACCAGCACCCGCACACTATCCCACAACAAAGTACTATCACTTGGGGCGTGAATCGGTGCATCAGTGACCGTGCTATCAATTCGCAGCATGTCACCTTTTTCGACTTTGTCATTACAGGCACATTGCAACAAGCGCTGATTGATCCGTTCCCAGGTCACATCAGAAATCGCACTGATCACACTTTGCAAGGATGATTTTTTTGGCAACCATCCGGACGTGAGTCGGGCAAAGCTCTGACAGGACATTGAGTCCAGCAAGCAGAAAGCCAGGTCATCGTAACTCAGCTGGCGGTATTGTTTGAGGAGGGCGCATCGCAACACCGAATCAATGGTCAAGCCCTTACGCCCGGTTGCCATGACCGGATGCGTTCTCAGATCAATGCCGACCCAGTCGAGCAGATCAGGTTGGAGATCCAACCAATCTGACATGGCCTCTAGCTCGCGGCCGATCTCGTGTTCTGCGTACTGTTCGAATATACTGCGTTGGATGGTGCGTTTTTCTCGCATTTATCAGCCCCGGGTTTTGGATTCTTTTTGATAATCAATGGGTTAGCGCTTTTGATTATACCGGAACACCGGGGCTTTTTTAATGGCAAAAACGAAATAAATTCAAATAAATCAACGCGTTAGTGTTTATGGACGGACACTAACTAGAAAAAATGCCTTGTCCTTCACCGAGTGGGTCAAAGGGGTGGGCTGTCACTTTACCTATGTAACCTACTGA
>JAAETJ010001164.1 GCA_024228495.1 bacterium
AAAACACCAAGAATTAGAAGGAAAATTATCCGCGAATAGCGAAAGGGCATAACCACTGATACTTCTGCCATTCTTAACTGATCAGCCCCCATTGATTGGTCCAGTTTGAATGTTAGTGCATGATCGGCCTTTGGTCCATCGTGATGATGGTTTCCGGCGCTGGTGGGCGGTAGCCCAATGCACTGTGCGGTCTGACTATGTTGTAGTGTCTCCTCCATTGTTCGATGATAATTTGCGCTTCGTTGAGGGTGTAAAAGATTTCTCCGTTCAACAATTCGTCCCTGAGCCTGGCATTGAAGCTTTCACAGTATCCGTTCTCCCAGGGTGATCCTGGTTCGATGTAGGCGGTTTTGGCACCAACTGCTGCAATCCAGTTGCGGACTATTTCTGCGATGAACTCAGGACCATTGTCGGACCTGATATATGCAGGAACACCACGCAGGATGAACAGGTCGGTTAGGACATCCACAACGTCGGTGGAGTTCAGCTTTCGCTTAACCCGTATCTCCAGACACTCCCGGCTAAATTCATCAAGAATATTCAGGGTCCTGAATGCTCTGCCGTCGTCGGTTCGATGATGGACAAAGTCATATGACCAAACATGGTTCGGGTATTCCGGCTTGAGCCGTATGCACGATCCATCATTGAGCCACAGCCTTGCTTTCTTTGGCTGTTTAGACGGAACCTTCAGCCCCTCACGCTTCCAAAGCCGTTCCACACGCTTGTCATTCACATGCCAGCCTGCATTACGCAGGAGAGCGGCAACACGACGGTAGCCATAACGCCCATACTGGCGTGCAAGCTCGATCATATCCGCGACCAATCGATCTTCGTCTTCTCTGCCCCTTGCGATATGTCGCTGCGTCGTGCGGTGTTGTTTGAGCACGCGACAGGCACGGCGTTCGGAAACACCGAGCTTGTCACGCACCCGATCTATGCAATATCGACGACGCATGGGGCTTAGAAGTTTCCCCGGGCGGCCTCAGCCAGTATCATCTTGTCCAATGTCAGGTCTGATACTGCCTTGCGTAATCGCTCGTTTTCCTTCTGCACACGTTTCAGTTCTTTTAGCTGATCCGTGCCCATCCCGCCGTATTGCTTGCGCCAGCGATAATAAGTCTGCTCCACAACACTGATCTGCCGGATGGCATCTATGCGCGGCATTCCTTGACCCACAAGCACCTCAACCTGACGCAGCTTCGATACAATCTCTTCTGGTTTATGACGTTTGTTTCCCATGATTAATCCTCCTGTTTCCTATATATCAGGGTGGACCAATTCAGTGGGGGAGGATCACCACCGCAGTCAGTTCGGCGATACCCATAACCGGATCAAGGAATTTTTTCGTAATGTGCAGATGTTCGGCTTTACTGGCACGCCAATTTTTGCCGCCAATGCCGCCAAGAATGCGCTGGGCAAACGCACCACCAAAGACCTGTTTGGCGAGTGCCTCCATAAATATGTGATTACCGATGCGATCCGCGACGAAAACGTTCTGAAATTCTCAGTCGAATATATCCGAACCGTCAAACAGAAAGATGGCGTTGCCGATATTGAAGTGGAGGCAATTGATACTGCGGAGGTAATGGAAGCGCCGGAGCGGCTGGATCGGATTACTGATTACATCATTGCCAACCACAACCGGAAGACCCACGCGAAAGAGTTCACAGCCATATTTTGCGTCTCGAACGTCAAAACCCTGATGGCCTATTATGATTTGCTGAAAAAGAAAAAAGATGCCGGAGAGCACAACCTGCGCGTCGGCACGATTTTTTCATATCAGGCAAATGAGGAAGATGCCGATGCCGACGGATTTATTGAAACCGTCATACCTGACGGTAGCAGCAACGCACCGGTCAACAAACACAGCCGTGAGAAGCTCGACGACTATATTGCCGACTATAACGCCATGTTTGGCACTAATTTTTCGACCGATAATTTCTATGGATATTATAAGGATATAGGCAAGCGCGTGAAGGCGCGGCAGGTTGATATCCTGCTGGTGGTGAACATGTTCCTCACCGGCTTTGACAGCAAGCCTCTCAATACCATCTATGTGGACAAGAACCTCAAATATCACGGGTTGATACAAGCCTATTCCCGCACCAATCGAACGATGGGCAAAAAGAAGTCTCAAGGTAACGTGGTGTGTTTCCGTAATCTCAAACCGGCCACCGATCAGGCAATCGAACTGTTTGCCAACAGGGATGCGATTGAAAACATCATTATGGCACCCTATGAAAACTATGTTGAGCTTTTCGCAAAAGCAGTCGCCAACCTGCAAGCGATCACGCCAACCGTGGACAGTGTTGATGACCTGCTCACCGAAGAAGACGAAGCCAATTTCATAAAGGCATTTAGGGAAATAATTCGCCTGAAAAACGTACTCGATTGCTTCACGCAATTCAGCTTTGACGACCTGCCAATGGACGAGCAGCTTTCTGCTGATTACCGGAGCAAATACCTTGATCTGTATGACAAGGTTCGAAGTGACACCGAGAAAGAAAAGGTCTCGATTCTTGATGATATTGATTTTGAACTTGAACTGATCCGCAGGGACAAAATCAATGTGAGCTACATCATTTCATTGCTGCAAAATCTGCAAGATGTAAAACCGGCAGACCGGGAAAAGCAGCGCAAGTCGATCATCAATATTCTCGATACCGAAACCCAGCTTCGCAGCAAGAAAGAGCTGATCGAACGATTTATCGCTGACCACTTCCCTGATATTCCAAAAGGCGGAGATATTGGCGAAGAATTTGAAACCTACTGGAACGAAGAAAAACAAAAAGCGGTTCAGGCACTGAGTGCCGCAGAAGGTCTTGACCCGGAAGGGTTAGAGAAGGTTATCGGCAATTATCTGTTCACCGAAAAAACACCCATGCGGGACGATGTGATCAGCATCATGAGCAATCGGCCATCATTGAAAGAACGCCGCTCTATTTCCGAGCGTGTTATCGCCAAGATAAAAGCATTTGTTGAGACGTTTATTGATGGAGTTGACTAACCCTTGCGTACCGCCGTGATCCGGCACCCTGCCGATTGCATAGAAGCCACCGATAAAAGGGGCTGCATTCATCGGGATTCAGCGGCAATTGCATGTGGAAGGCAACGATAAAGTGCTCTGGAAAATTGACTACTATCAGAGGGGTTTGATTAATGCTATTTTTCAACAGCGGAATGAGAGCCGTAGTTGTATTTGGCGTAACAATTGTATTTAGCTCACACGAAATAGTTGGTGCATTTGATGTTGGCACGACCCAAAAACAAGAAAAAGAAAGAGTATAAGGCTCCGCGCCCGATTACGGCTGACTTACGAGCAAAGCTAGCGATATGTGCTTCCTATCCACAGGATGTGATGTTCCTTGATATCGAGACAACAGGTCTTAGCCACTACTACGATGAAATCACGGTTGTTGGTTGGTCTATTGATGGAAAATCTAAAACTTTTGTTAAAGGTGGCGACCACACAGAGCTTTTGGAGGATGCTGCAAACGCCAAAGCGCTGGTAA
>JAAETJ010001165.1 GCA_024228495.1 bacterium
CCCTCTTGGAACAGCCAGCACCTATTCCAGTGTGGCAAACGACATTGGAAGACCGGATGCACCTCGTGCCGTTGGCCGGGCGGTTGGCCGTAACCCTCTTTCATTTGTTGTTCCATGCCCCCGGGTAGTTGGCAAGTCGGGCGCGCTCACTGGTTATCACTGGGGCCTGACACGTAAACGCGCCATGCTTGGCTGGGAGGCCGGACAGGTGGCCGCCGGATAGGGTCAGGGCGATAATGATGTTCATCACTTTCGATATTTCAATAACGTAGCGCTCTTGCCTATTGGTGATTTTTTCAATACCCATGAACGCACAATCAGTTCCGGGTATTTTTTATGGCACAATCAACTTCGTTCCCCGCATCTCCAGCTGCTGACCAGGCTAATCGCCCATTGCCCGGCGGCAGTGATACAAGGGTTTCGCACGGGGAAGAAATGGCAGTTTCCTATGGGTTTCACCAAGTGGCGGACGGCAAAAAGCAACCGCTGGTCGATGATGTGTTTCACAAGGTAGCCACCCGCTATGATGTGATGAACGACCTGATGTCGGTCGGCATGCACCGGCTGTGGAAAAATGCCATGGTAGCAGCACTGGGTCCGCCAAAGTCATCGCAAGGTGAGTGGCATTGCCTCGATGTGGCCGGCGGTACCGGTGATATCGCGATGCGTATCGTTGAGGCATCCGCACGACAGGTAAAGGCTACCGTTTTTGATATTAATTCTTCCATGCTTGAAGTCGGTAAAGACCGGGTAGCAACAAGTGGTTTAACCGGGCAAATTGATTTTGTCGAAGGCAACGCAGAAGAGTTGCCATTTGAAGACAACAGATTTGATGCCTACACAATTGCTTTTGGTATCAGAAATGTTCCTGACATTAATAAAGCGCTGAGAGA
>JAAETJ010001166.1 GCA_024228495.1 bacterium
CCCCCTTCCCCCTAAATAAATCCTCCCTACTCTCTTAGTCATGAATGCCCCAGCAAAAACCCCCATCAAGCTTATCGTTGGTTTGGGTAACCCCGGAGCCGAATATGACGGAACTCGTCACAACGCTGGCTTTTGGTTTGTAGATCTGTTGGCATCACGCCATGGTGCTGTGTTTAAAACGGAGCCCAAATTTCATGGGCAGGCTTGTCGTATCCGCTTTGGGCATCAGGAGTGTTGGCTGTTAAAGCCGGCAACTTTCATGAATCGTAGCGGCCAATCGATCTCTAGTCTGGCCAAATACTACAAAATAGAGCCAGCAGAGATTCTAGTGGCCCATGATGAGCTCGATATGGCGGCAGGTGTCGCCCGTTTGAAGTTGGGTGGTGGTCATGGAGGGCACAATGGCTTGCGAGATACTATAAAGGCGCTGGCGACTAAAGATTTTTGGCGATTGCGGGTTGGTATTGATCACCCCGGTGACGCCAAGCAGGTCGTTAACTATGTGCTGGGTCGCCCATCAAGAGGTGATGCTGCTGCGATTGAGGTTGCACTCGACAACTCTGAGCGAGTGCTGAGTGATATCTTAAGCGGCGAGTTTCAGCAGGCTATGAACCGACTGCACGGCAGTTGATAATAGGTTGGGTTAAAAAAGCCCCACTCGTTGTGGTTGAGTGGAGCTTTGTATCAGGAAAAAGCCTAAAGATCCCAGGAGACGGCTATGCCCAATGAGTCTTGATACATCTTTACATCATATGCACCTGTTGGGGGTGCTGCAGCGTTACCTTTAACCTCGTTTTCAAATGCGTGCATATAGGCGCCAGTAACCGACATCCCATTATTGAGTTTCCAGGTTGCGCCTAGAGTTAGATGTGTGTCCACAACGCCTGGGGCGAGCAGGTTGAAGGTGGTTTGGCTGCCGCCGATGGGGCTTTTGGCGTGATTGATGCCTGCGCGCAGTGTTAGATC
>JAAETJ010001167.1 GCA_024228495.1 bacterium
CCTATATACTGGTGCATATAGCAGAGCGCCTTTATTTTGATTCAGTTTTAATTTTTTTCGCTCAAGGCTATTCGGGCTTACGCCCGGCCTCCTCGGGGCGGCGCACAGGCGCCGGTCGCTTTTCGCTCCTGATTGCATGATCATTATAAAGGTGTCCCGCTATATCACGCCATCAACAGCCCTGCCTTTGCATGTCTTGACACCCGCGAAAATTGAGAACACCCCAACTTGCATTTGTTCACCATGAAATACA
Organism: bacterium; assembly: GCA_024228495.1. Taxonomy (GTDB): domain Bacteria; phylum Pseudomonadota; class Alphaproteobacteria; order Rhizobiales; family JAKIUO01; genus JAKIUO01. The sequence continues at coordinate 254 of JAAETJ010001167.1, forward strand.
CCCACAAACCAACTTCCCCTGGAGAAGACCGAACCGATTCTGGACGCAGTGTCTACTGTGATAGAAAGTGTTTGGTCGCATCCACCAGTTCAACTATGGGCCAAGCAAGGGCAAATGGTGGTGGACGCTGGAGTGGATGACCGGCAATAATTCCGGTGTTGTGATTCTATGGGGAAAGCGTTGAAGTTTATCAAGCGCAGGCATCAGAATGCGAAATGATTCACAATTCATCAATGTAGCCCAACCCGTCGGCCAAAGCAGGATTATGACGCCTGAGTAGTTTACTATTTATTTTGCCCGAAATCGAACTATGAGCGGATGCAAACCAGCCTGGAATAAGGCGTTAAACCGTAAGCTAGCCCGAATATTTCATGAAGCCTGAATATTTGCGGTTTTTGGTATTCTTGGAAGCCATTTTGGCTGGCTTTCGACCAATTTTCCCCAGCTGTAGTGATTGATCATTCGGATATTGGTGATTTTGACCTCTTTTCGAGCGCTGAGCAGGATTTTAAGCGAGCGGAATTGGCCGGTGGCGGTGATATTTAGCTGCGATATTTGGAAGCTTTGGGCTTTTATCCGGGCTTGAGCCGGGTGGCGGCCAGGCAAAATAGCGCTTGATCAGGACAGGCCGATGACATCATGAAGCGCACCCGCCTTGTATTGCGCACAATGACCGCCCCAATCTTCAATAGCTTCAGCCGGATCGTACCGCATTGTGCTTTCGCCATGGCGGTGTCTTTGAGCGTGATACGCCGCACCGTTTCAAGCAATGTATAGGCAAGAGCGGAGAGCAGAAGACGAAACTGGTTGGGCCACCATTTGTGACATGAGGTGCGGTCTGCGAACAAATCAAGCTGCTGTTCCTTGA
>JAAETJ010001168.1 GCA_024228495.1 bacterium
ATTGTGCAGACTGCAGATAAATCGCAATTTTGTATTTCAAGAATGGTCATATGAGCAAACTGTCTTCAAAAATCATCACTTCAAGCGACAGCTTCAAGGCCAATCATGCGGCAAACCTTGAAAAACTGGAGGTAATCCGTCTGGCAGGTGAAAAAGCGCGTGAGGGTGGTGGTGAAAAATCGCGCGAACGCCATATATCACGCGGTAAAATTTTGCCACGTGAGCGCGTTGAGCGCCTGCTGGATGCCGGTTCACCTTTTCTGGAGGTGGGAATGCTTGCCGCCAATGGTTTATACGACGGGGCTGCACCTTCTGCCGGCGTGGTTACAGGGATCGGGCGGGTCGAGGGGCAGGATGTGATGATCGTCTCTAATGACGCGACAGTGAAAGGCGGCACTTATCTTCCGATGACGGTGAAAAAACACCTGCGTGCCCAGGAAATTGCTGAACAAAACAACCTGCCGTGCATTTATCTGGTTGATTCAGGCGGTGCCAATTTGCCCAATCAGGATGAAGTTTTCCCTGATCGCGAACATTTCGGACG
>JAAETJ010001169.1 GCA_024228495.1 bacterium
CAATTTACCTCGAATGATCGGTCGTACCCAGGGCTGTGAGATACTGACAATACGATTATCACAACGTCGACTCTTACTCTGATACATCTGCCACTGTTGATCAAAGACATGCTGAATCACCCAATAGCGATACAGCAACCACCGAGCAAGCGGCAAAGGTGAGCCCTCTGGCCAGTGTGATAAGAGCTGTTCTATGTGTCCCAGATTGCGCCGCAAATACTGCAACTGCTGTTTGATTGCTCGACGTCTTGCCTTGGCTGAAGGTCGCTTTTGTTTGGCGATCGCCAAATACTCTGTGCGAGCTTTCTCTCGATAGGTTCTTGGCTTGCGTTTAACATCGGTCTTTGGGTAGAGTTTGTCGATGATCTTTTCACTGAACTCCCGTGCCTCGTTTAATAAACTTAAGTCTGTTGGATATCGAATCGCCTGTGGGGCTACAGTTGCATCAAGAAGCAACTTGCCTTGGCGTTTCTCTGCTGGTTCATCGGATCCTGAGGGCGTCGGTGGCTCAGTATCATTCTCATCTGATTTGTCCGTTCCCTTCTTTCGCTTTTGTGGCTTTTTCTTTTCCTCTTCAATAGACGCGACAATCGC
>JAAETJ010001170.1 GCA_024228495.1 bacterium
AGGTAACCACCGATGCAAATCCCAAACCGGTCAAGCAACAAATTATCGATCATGTGGTGCCAAAATTGAATCTCCCGATCGATGATGAATCGGCGAAGAAAACGCTGGATGGTCTGTTCGAAAATATCCTTCAATAGATCACCTTTTGGTTTCCCGCACAGTGCAGGCGGATCAGGACATTGGCGTGACCGTTAAGCAAAAACCAGCCGACCCTCCTGAGCGGGATACAGGCTCCCCGATTTTAGTCTTCTCAGCGGTCGAAAAATTCCTCCGATACACTGTATCAGAAGTGCTTTTTATTGCAGCCCTAGACCCACATTGAGCTAATTGGTTCCGCATCTTCAAAGCTGACATTCAATATCGATGGATTTTTTGAAAAGGTAAACTTCTGCTTGGGGCCCAGACTGGCAGATGGTGCGACATGATTGAGAGTGATAAACTGATTATTGCAGATATAGTTCTGTCAGATATAGTTCTTAAACGGGAGTATGAATTAGGTGATAATGTGCGAAACTAGAACATGACCAATCAAATGCAAGATCAAGCGGATCTATCAACTGCGGCAAATGGTTCGCTTTCAGTTACATATGAGATTGACGAGGCCTGCTTTATTCGCGCATGTCATGCTCTTTGGACTTATCGGGCCATTGGTCGCTTTGGCAATTTTGTGGTTGCAGGGGGTATCGGCTTATGTGGTGCATTTTTGATATGGTTGGAGGTGGCAGGATTTGCTCTCTATTTACTCTTCGTATGCGTTGCCCTGCTTGTCGCGTTGACACTGCTGCGGGACCTATTTTGGCGACGTTACTACCGTAAGTTGGAGAAATATAGGGGGCCTATTACCACCATTATATCAGATGACAGTATTGAGGTTATCTTACCTCAGGGTTCCTATACTGTGCAGTGGTCGACATTCTCCAGCTACCTGCGGACAGACGAATTTCTACTGCTTGTGATCAGCCAGAGGCAGTTTTCCATTATTCCGCTTTCCGCCTTTATTACACTCGCAACGGCAGCCCATTTTGAACGTTTGGTAGCTGACCATTTGCCACCCATGAAAAAGTGTTATTTTTAACCGACGCAATTCGATAAACTTTAAAAGAGAAATGCCCGACAGGTGTCAATAAACGGCAACTTTGTCCGCACTGTTACCATTGGGGCTTTTTAGATTTGCTGCTTTTCTCAATCGGCAGGTCGAAAGACAGCTCTGGACACTCCGGGGGAAACCGCTCGCGCGGCAGGGGCGCGTAGCCTAATGATGGCACATTTCAAACTTGAAACGATCAGTTGAATTCACACCGCATCCCAGCTGAACCAATCAGAATTTTCCGCTCAGCCCCCTAACCCCGTTCACCAAATATCGCACTCCCCACCCGTACATGGGTGGCACCAAATTCGATCGCATCGCCGGCCTTTATGCATAAATGGGTCCACGATAGTTTCACTAAACCAGTGCCTGCGTCAAAGGCACACTGTAAAAGTCAACCAGTTTGTCACTCGGGGAAGAAATAGGTATTATGTCGGTGATCAAACCAATAAATCGGCCTAGTAGTTGACTAATAATCACATATCTCCGTTCAAACGCTTCCTTGGGGCCAGGTTTTTTCCTGCCATATTGATCCTGCTTGGTGGGGCATCGTTATGGGCTGGAGCCGATAATATGGCAAATGGCTGGGCCAGCCAGAACTGGCCATCAACCCCAGGCATTATAACTTTGTCCGAGATCGGCATGAATAATTCGGTGCCCCTCGACACTGGTGTAAGAAAGAAATCAGACGCAACATTCTACGCAAAGGTTGAGTATGACTTCACAGTCGAAGGCAAGAACTATTCTGGCTACAAAGTATCTTTTGGTGAATATGCGGATATCAAGCGAGAACACGCTGAACGTGTCCTTCAACCCTATACTGTCGGCAAAACCGTACCGATTTTTTACAATCCGAAATCTCATCGCCAAGCGGTGCTGGAGCCAGGCCTGCACGGCTATCCCTGGTTATTCCTTATTGGAGCTATGATATTCCTGCCGATGGGTCCACTGATGGCAAAATACTTTCCGAAACCCTCGCCACGACAAACAAAGCAACAGGATTAAGTCAAATGAACAGCATCAATTTAAACGAGATGATGCCATTCGTTATTTTGTGGATTCCATGGCTAATGGCCGTACGGGAGCTCTATCGCCATTTTATCTACGGTCGGATGACCGAGTATCTCCGCAAGGGTTCAGACCCTGTTGATGATCAACCGACAGCGAATTTCACAACGCCGGAACAGCACCCAATCAGCTACAGGCTGTTATTCGTTTTCTATTGTTGCGTGGGCGCGCTAGTGCCGGTTACGACTATCTATGTAATATATACGCGAACAGCGTCAGGATGAGGTCCGCTCAGTTCCTGACGCATCAGGCTATTTCGCCAAACTCGAAAGCTGTCCGCATGGCCTCAAATTTAACCTCTGAAAGTGGAAATAACGCCCCAATGTGTGATATTCGCGGTGCCAATGTAGACGATACTCGCAAACATACCCAAACAGTCTGGCACACCGCACAGCGATGGCTAAGACGTTTGCTGGTTGCAATTGCTCTTCTCATTTCGCCCGCGCCCGGAGTAGCGCAGGACGAAGCACGACGCCCGTTGTTAAGTTTGCTGAGCCAAATCCCGGTTGGTGCAAAAGGCATAATTTCACTTTCCGACATTGCCGCCTCCAAACGGCAGACGGCCCCCTTTGCCGAAACTGTTCCAGACAAGAATACACGCTTGCTCATTCCTCACACGTCGCTGTATCATGAGCCGAATGGAATAAGCATAGGCTCTTTCCCGACCTTTGCCAAAGACGGTGCCAGTTCCGCGCTCGGCTTTTCGATTTTTGATATCACCCAGATCGCCGGTTGGGGAGAACAGCCCGCCGCCCCAATGGTCATCGCCGGTGTTAGCCAGCATGTCGCCAACATCGAGGCAGCGCTTGGGGCACGGGAGTTCGAGACAACCAACCGCAGAGGTTATAAGGTCTGGCATCGCGGCCGCGACCACGAGACCTACACCGAACACCGTGACGAAGATCCTTTCAGCGCACGCCTGAACTCGTCACAGCGCTTCGCCGTCAAAGACGGTTTTTTGCTCTTCTCTCGCGTCTGGACTACGATGAACAAGCTTCTCGATAGCGATTCGAGCCTTGGAGATACCGTTAATGTTGCTGCGATTATTCGCGCAGGTTACGTATTCGATGATGCTGGCGATCTCATCGACGCGGTGCTGCTCCACGGCCAGCCCAAGACCACCCTGAGTTCAACGCCCAACCTGCCGCCATTCACGCACTATGGCCTGCTTCTTTGGCAGAACGGTGCAGTCATGACTGGCGCGATCGTTATTCCCTATTCCGATACCACCACAGCCGCGACCGCCCGTGATCGTTTCATCTCAAGAATTGATACTCTAAAAGTGCCAAGTGTAGGGCGCCTGTTCTCCGACATTCTACCGTGGCACCGTCGTATTGAGATCATAGAAAACTCAGGCCACGCCGTGCTCATTCTCGGCTTCCAAAGTAAGGCTGAGACGTCTCAGCCAATAAACCTGCTGACATTCATGCACACACCCCACCGCCGGCTTGTTGCTATGTTCCGAAATCACGACTTGGACGTGCTGATTGGACACTCCAAATAACACTCTGTGAAGTATTGCAGAGCGATATCTAGAGGCTATCAGACTTAGATTGAACCATCAGAACTTTCCTCTCGGTCCCCTAGCCTCGCTCACCAAATATCGCACTTCCCACCCGCACATGGGTCGCGCCGAATTCGATAGCGGTTTTAAAATCCGCCGACATCCCCATTGACAGATTTTCGCAGTCGCACTGGGCGCCAAGTTTTCTCAGCAGGGCGAAATGCGGACCGGGATTTTCATCAAAAGGTGGGATACACATCAGGCCGGTTATCTGCAGGCCAAATTTACTGCGGCACCTGGCCACAAATTCAACCGCCTCTTCAGGCGAAATTCCCGCCTTTTGTTTTTCACCACCGGTATTGACCTGCACAAACAGTTTCAGCTTTTTACCCTGCTTTTGCATTTCCTTGGCAATTGCAGCGGCAATTTTGTCCCGGTCAATCGTATGGATAACATCAAACAGCTCCACCGCATCGCCAGCCTTGTTGCTTTGCAATGGCCCGATCATGTGCAATTCGACATCATCATATTGCTTTTTCAGCTCAGGCCATTTACCCATCGCCTCCTGCACCCGGTTTTCACCAAATCTTCGCGCACCATCTTTTAAAACCGGCAAGATTTTGTCGGCCTGAAAGGTTTTTGATACGACAATCAGTTCGATTTCACCCGGATTTTTGCCCGATGAATCTTCGCATTTTTCAATATTGGCTAGTACTTCATGATAAGCCGTTTGGTCCACTATATATAAAGCTCCAGAAAATAATCCGCAAAATGCCTTGTAAACAGCTTGCCGGGCGATGTCGAGTGTTGACCGGAGCAAGGAATTCTGCCGTTGCTCTAAAGTCGGCATAGGCAAACAAATCTGGCAAGAAAACTAGGGTCAGGACTCTTTAATTAACACCATTGTGTTTGACAAGGAGGGTGCGAATACTGATAACAAAGCGCAAGAACAGGCCCAAATATATCCGGGTGCCTTTTCGAGCATTTATTACCAGGAGGCGCGCCCTCTTTGTCAAACCCTGCGGGCGGCACTGACTTTGCCTCTGGATACG
>JAAETJ010001171.1 GCA_024228495.1 bacterium
AAACCGTTCCAGATATTTTTCAGCCTTTTGTCGTCGCCGGATTGACAGAAAATCTATCAGTTGAATAAAAATCCTGGTGGCACCCTCACTTTCTTCACCAATCCGTTCGACCAACTGGCGCAAGCCGCCAATATAGCGCTCATGGCCAATTCGCATCAATGGACCTGATGGCACATCGCGAATACCGGTGGCTTCCACAACAATGGCTGCGGGCTTGCTCCTGGCAAAACGGCCATACCAGTCAAGAACTTCGCGAGTGACCGCGCCATCATTAGTCGCCCGCCACGGCACCATCGCCGGCAACCAGGAGCGGTTATCCAGATGAAGACGCTGATAGTCCAGCGGAGAAAACAGTTTTGAATCGGCAATCTCCTGAGGATCAGGCAGATGCCCTATACTGGATCTAAAACGAATTTTCTCCGGTGGTTTCCACATCAGATCATCGCCGGAACTTTATTCATATTTAAAATATTCATGTTTAAAGGTTCTCTGCAAACCACTAAACATCATTCCACCCGATCCCGCAACAATTTTGCATCCGGATACAATAGAATCGGATCATCGACCTAAAAGCGAAATTTGTCGGATGGAACGCTCATACTGATAGACAAGGCGTCGCCATTACTGTGCTCTGGATGCAGAACATCTGGAAATTGGATAAAACCGGCTATTGCATGAACCGATAACAAACTTTAGCAGAACACCTTTATTATGATCATGCAATCAGGAGCGAAAAGCGACCGTTGCCGTTGCGCAGCCCCCGTGGAGGCCGGGCGTAAGCCCGAATAGCCGTGAGCGAGAAAAA
>JAAETJ010001172.1 GCA_024228495.1 bacterium
CGGGGGATGTAGATAGGTGAGCCGATATGGGAGAGAAGGAAAACTAGATCCCGTTATCGGAATAGGGGAGCAAACTAGTCATGGCAGATTTTGACTACAACGAAGAAAAGTATATCTTTATCTGTCCCGGTGGACAGATACTGGAGATGAAACGGGAAAGCGCAGACGGAACGTGTATCTATCAGGGCGAGGCGAAAGCCTGTGCAAACTGCCCGTACCAAAGCCGCTGTTGCCACTCCAAGAAGGGCAACGCCCGGACCATCAGCAGTGATGACAAAGAACCGCTGCGGCAACAGATGAACAGCAAGATGGAAAAGGACGATGCCAAAGCGGTCTATAAGGAACGTAAGGTTATTGTTGAACCTGTCTTTGGCCAGATAAAGAACACGGGATTTCGAGGGTTCAGTGTTCGGGGCAAGGAGAAAGCGGGCGGTGAATTTTCACTGGTGTGTGCGGTGCATAACATTAAAAAAATTGCCAAGGCAATGATCAAGGGATTGATCCGTCCAGAGCATGGGAAATTGGTCAAAAATCACGCAATATAGGAGGAAAATGGCGAAAATAGCGTAAAAAAGCAAAGATCAGCGCGAATAATTCCTATAGGTTAGGCGGTTTTTAAATCCTCGCATGAGAACCACCAAATATCGCTCAGTATGGAGATGGCTGCTTGACGCTTTACGCTATTCTCGGACAGGCTCCTAGTTGTTCCGCCGGGATTAAAACGCAGTCTTCTTGAGCCGCTTGGCTTTAGGGGCCAGAGTGGGCCTATATCGGGCCATAATTGAGATCTAACGGGGCAAACTGTCAACTACTTTTGCCCGGCTTTGAAAGGTGCCTGCAAAGCGATGTCGGATTAGAATATGTGACTGCTGATAGTGCGCTGTATGTTGCCGAAACGCTCAGAGAAATGAACAGTTTCCAGTGGATTTCCCGAGTCCCGCAAACGCTGACTTTGGCCCGCGATATCATCCATAGCATGGCCCCAGATCTGATGAATTCTCCCGAACAAACGGCATTTCGCAGCCTTGGCACGGTATACGGCAGTGTCCGGCAGCGTTGGGTAGTGGTGTATTCTCCCCAGGCGTACCAACGTGCCCTGAAAACCGTCAACAAGCGCTGCCTCAAGCAAAGTACCACCGAGCTTAAGGACTTCGACAAACTATGCAAACAGGATTTTGCTTGCCCGGCCGATGCACGCAAAGCATTGGCGGCGTTCGAGAAAAAACTGAAAATGACCTTTATGAACGAC
>JAAETJ010001173.1 GCA_024228495.1 bacterium
AGTGATGCAGATTCAGGCACCGGGGATGAGGAGGCATTCAAACGCCTGCGACAATCCGAGACCACCGGGCGTCCTTTGGGAAGTAATGACTGGCTGAAGCAACTTGAACAACAATCCGGCAGAATATTAAGGCCACAAAAGCGCGGACCCAAGATCGGGAGAAGGGTGAATAATTAAGTGTATTTAGCAAACCGTCGCCGTAATTCGAGCTTGATTGGCCGGGTTTACGGCGGCTGATTGAGCGGAATAATCTGTTCCAGGCCCACCATCTGGTGGATAAAGTCATGACCGACGGAAATGTGAGGGGGAGCCTGTAATGGCTTATATTGTTGATACGCGGCTTGAGGATAAGTACAGACCGGAAGCAAGTTGGGTTTCGCGTTCGGAGGCGTGGCGCAAGGCCGCTGGCGGGGGGGGGTGATGCCGGTCAGCCGCATGGGCTTGCCCTTTCATCCGGCCGATCAGGCGGCGCGGGATGTGGTTATCGGTAAAAAATGGAAAGTCCTTCCGGATTTCTTTTCGATAAATGGCGAGTTCGGTGTTTCCCAGGCGTTCAAGGATCTGCTGGAGGAGATGGAACCGGGGGTGCACCAGTTTTTTCCACTTGAAATTCGCCGTGAGGATGGCGGGTCGGTTGAGGGCAATTACTATGTTTTCGTGACCTGTGTGTTGCTCGATACGGCACTGATCCCGGAAAAATCGAATGTGGTTCAAGCGGGTACCTACAAGGAATATCCCGACGGTGGGATTTACGATGGACTCTATTACACCCATGATGGGAATGGTCCTCAAAGCTACACTTTGGACCGTAATGTTTACGGTGATCACCATGCCTGGGTGGATAAGCGTTTGAAAAGAGTTTTTTTCTCTGACGCATTTGTCGCCCGTATTCAAGATGTCGGGCTTGGTGGCGTAGATTTGATGACTCACACAAAAGATATTGACGCATAGGAATTTCACCAATGGCGGATTTCATTAAAGACTTTAACAGCAAGCCCAGCGGCCCGCAGCGCGCGGTTGTCGAATTGACGGCCAGCACCTCAAGCAAAGACTATTATGTATTTTCGCCAACAAAAGGATTACGGTGACGGTTTACCAAATGCACTAAATAGAGTAATATAAAGCATGGCCCGTCTTGCCCGCCTTGTTGTTCCCGCACT
>JAAETJ010001174.1 GCA_024228495.1 bacterium
CTTGCTAGATTCACATACGTATCGGCCAACACATCAAACTGATTCATCTGCACGCACAACGCAACGCCCTGCTCCACATATTGCTGCGCCGCGTCCAAATCATTCCATTCCCGTTGCAAATCGCCCATTTTTATCAATGGAAAACCAGCCACCGGCATTGGCCGTCCATCCGCACGCACAGATTGTTCCCGCGCTTCCTGGTAGGTTGCCCACGCCTCATGGAGCCGCCCCCGTTTTGACTGCTGGATGCCCACGTAGCAAGAAGCCGGGATGGTCAGCATCCGGTCGCCCACTCTGCGGCCATGCTCTGCGGCTAAGGCAAATGTTTTTTCAGCGGCGACTACATCGCCCAGCGCCCAATACGCGCCGCCCAAAGCCACACGGGTATTCCCGTGCCAGGAATCATCCGTATCAGCTAAAAAGGTCAAGGCCAGTTCCGATTGTTCCACCACCGTCGGAATATCGCCGTCAATCAAAGCGTTATGCGCCCGCAGGGTGGCGATACCGCCTGCCAATCGGCACTCGTCAACCGATAGGCTATCGGTTGACAAATTGCCGCTTTTCAAACTTTGTTCAGCGCATTGCAGCCAACCTGCTACCTGGTCGCGGTTGCCCATCCATTGAGCAATATAAGCCTGGTATATACACAGCCACGGCCGTTTTCGGATTTGTTCCTGGGGCAGCGCGTCAAGCCAGCCGGATAACGTCACTTCTCTATTGTTTTGGACGGCTTTATTGCCAGCTTGTTCGATGCAATCCGCCGACCAAGCCATATCGTTACTGGCTAAAGCATGAGTGACGGCTTCATCAGGCAAACCCGCCTGGGCAAACCATTCGCTGGCTCGTCGGTGCAAAATAGGCGGCAAATCGGGCTGCTGTTGTTCGAGCCGGTACCGCAACAAGTCGGCAAACAGATGATGGTAACGATACCAGCGACGTTCGTCATCCAGCGGAATCAGGAAGAGGTTGGCCTGATCCAGTTGATTTAAGACGGCTTGACTGTGGGTTTGGGTGACAGCGTCGCAAAGGGGCGCACTCATTCGCTCTAAAATGGCGGTTTGGAGGAGAAAGGCCTGGATGCGGGGCGGCTGCCGCTCCAAAACTTCTTCGACAAGATAATCCAGAATGTACGCATGGCGGGCGCTGAAATTTTGGATGAAGACGGCCGTATCATCACAACGCTGCATCGAAAGGGCGATCATTTGCAAACCCGCAATCCAGCCCTCGGTTTGTTTGTCAAGCGCAACAACATCTTCCGGGGAGAGGTTGAGGCCCATGATGTTGTTGAGGAAAACGGCCGTTTCCTCCATCGTGAACCGCAAATCCCGCGCCCGAATCTCATTCAACTGTCGCCGCGCCCGCAGCCGTGCCAGAGGCCAGGGTGGATCGGCGCGAGAAATGATGATCAGATGCAAATTCGGCGGCTGATTATCCAGCAAAAAGGCAAACGCCTCATGAATCGCCGGTTCAGTAATCAGGTGAAAATCATCAAAAATCAGGGTGACATCATAAGGCAAGGCGACAATATCATTGATGATGCCTGCCAAAACCGCATCAGTCGGCGACTCCACAGCCGATTGCAGCCAATCCAACGCCGCTTCCCCCACGTCGTCCTCCACCTTTTGCAACCCGGCGATGAAATATGTAAAAAACCGCATCGGATCGTTATCCGTGTGGTCAAGCGACACCCAGGCAAAGCCATTGTTTTTAGGCTTTGTTACCTCAATCCATTCAGCAACAAGCGTCGTTTTACCAAATCCAGCCGGGGCGGAGATGAGGGTGAGTTTGCAGCCCTGGTGCAGCCCCTGGTTGAGTTGTTTGATGAGATGGGGGCGGGGGATGAGAAACGGCCGTAACCTCGGCATATACAGTTTGGTTTGCAGCAGGTCGCCAGACATGAAGACATTATAATGGAAAGGGGGGTGGGATGGCTAGAGAGTGGGAGGGGAAACGGCCGTTTCTTGTCGAAGAAAACGGTAACCTATCCCGTAGCTACTGGGTTGAGGGGGAAAGAGGAGTATAATACTGACACCATGACTGGTAAAGTTTCTCAAAAATCAACTCATGTAGAAACGAATTTATTAGAATC
>JAAETJ010001175.1 GCA_024228495.1 bacterium
AAGTGGGCCGTGGAGCTGGAGCTGCTCGACAACCGGCTGACCCAGTACGACCTGCAGAGCCTGGGCGCGGCGCTCAAACCGACGCGAGACCTCAACTTCACCTACAGTGCATTTCATATGACTTCGTACTGATTTCAATAGAGGTTGCCGGCATCTTCACCCCAAAAAGCTTCCTCAATAGAATTTGTTTTTTTCTGATTCTACCTGTTTCTGTGGACCCTTAACGTATTGATAATACGTATAAATATGATTTCTGTCTGAGCCTTTATCGACATAAGAAGGCAACATAACGGCCATCAATAAACTGAGATTATAGCGCCCATAAGATAAACTGATTAGCCAAAAGGCGCTTGGATCCGGAAGATTCGCTAGGATGCCTCTGCGAAAGGAGCCCCCGCGATGCCGAAAAACCCAAGCCCCAAAACGAACGTTGACAGTTTTCCCGCACAAACACAAGCCCCCGATTTATCGACCGACAGTAGCCATCGAAGCAAATCCGCGCTTCCGCGAGGCAGTAAAACCATCTGCCTTCCTTTCGATCCCCAATCCTATCCGGAATTGCTGAAGAACGACGTGGATTTCCGACGTCATATCGATGAGCAATACGCCCGGCATCCTGAACTGTTTCCGGCAGCGATGGACCAAGGCTACCAACTCCATGACATTCGACCGGCCTCAAAGAAACTCGGTGTCCGACAGCGGCGCATCCAGCTGAAAGCCACCGAGGAGGTATACAGCCTATGCCCTTCGTTTGTGATGCCCTACATGAGCGGTTATACGAAAGACGTAAAGGACGCGTTGTTTTTCTTGTGCTTTGGTGTCCCCTATTGGGCGTTGACGCAGGTATTTGGCCACAATGACATGTATTGGTACCGCCTCTCGGTAGCCATTGGTCGTAACAGTATTGTCGGTACGACGGTAAAGGATCCGGAGAACCTGCCGAAAGACCTCGTAGCCGATGAAAAGCATACGAAGCTGCGCGGGGAAAAAGCGTATATAGCCACCACAACCGGGGAGAATTGTCTCTTAGGTGCGAGCGTATGCGAGGGCGCCGATGCCAAGTCGTTAACCCAGGGCTACGGGGTATTTGCACAAGAGGCGCGAAACCTAGATCCGGATTACCAAACCAATACCGTGAATACGGATGGTTGGGCGGCCACGGCTCTGGCCTGGATAAGTCTCTTCACGAAGGCGGTCATCATTCAGTGTTTTTTGCATAGCTTTATCAAGATCCGAGACCGGTGCAAAAAAATGGGTTTGTTGTTTACCGAGATCAGCACGCTCGTCTGGGATGTCTATCACGCCCCGAATAAACGCGCCTTTTCCCAGCGGATACGGCGCCTGCGCGAATGGGCGCAGACGAATCTCGATCCAGGTATAGCACGCGACAAGATATTGGCGTTGTGCAAAAAGGCCCCTCTATTTGCCAAAGCCTATGATCATCCCGATGCCGCGCGCACCAGTAATATGGTGGATCGGTTGATGCGATGGCAGGACCGTTTTCTGTTTAACCGGCAGTATTTCCATCGCTCCCTGAAAGCGGCCGAACTCGCTATTCGGGCCTGGGCTATCCTGCAGAACTTCCGGCCCTATTCGCCTCGCGCCATTGGCAAACGCACTGATGGGGCCTGTGCCGCCGAACGGCTCAATGGCTTCCGCTATTGTGAGGACTGGCTCGAGAATCTCAGGGTATCCAGCTCCATGAACGGTTATCGGCAGTAATCCACCTCCCTTCGGTTTTTGTGCTCGACAAATCAAGTGGCCAAGGGGTTCGTTTGCTTATTTTCGCTTCGTAGGGTGGATTTCTGCCTAATCAGAGGTTACGGGCCCAGCTTCCGGCTTCCCCTGGGTGAGCTATACGCCGTTCATGCTCAAGTTATGTGCTTCGCCTGATTTCCAAAAGGGGGGTCCACAGAAAACGGTAGAATCAGAATAATGCTATACTAGTGGTCACTAGTGATAATGGTTACCAAATGGGCCGCCCGATGTATGTCGATATCTCAAACCTGCACCGCAATGGACGAACC
>JAAETJ010001176.1 GCA_024228495.1 bacterium
GGCTGAGTAATTTATAGCTGCGCACCGTCTCGTCCGCATCCATTCTCTCTTTGGACAGGCTGGTTCGTACGATGTAGATGCCATCGAGTGCGGCCTCTTTTTTGACCTTGTCTCGATTGATTGCAAAGCTGAAATCGTTGTCACGAATGTCGAGCTCAAAATGCTTGCCAACCTTGTACTTGTTGATAACCTTGCCGACACGTACACCAATCACATCCTGTCCATGCAGCCGGCCTTTGTCGACCTTCTGGCTAAGCTTTGCCAATTGCTTGGCGATCGATTCAATGTGACGTCGGCTCCTTTTAAGGCGCTTTTCGATTAACTCTTGATTGTCCTTGCTCTTTGCCGTTGCTTCGGCAATAAGCGCCTCTTCATTGACTTTGTAATTGAACCCATCATCGCGGATATCGAGTTTGAAGTGTTTTCCGATTCTGTATTTTTTCAGTATTGCGCGCACCCGTGCGCCAATCTCTTTTTTTCCGCTTAACCGCCCGCGCCAAACCATCCCCCTGACTTTATCTAGCTCTTTGACGGTGGCTTTAAGCAAGCTGTCTCGCTTGGTGGCTCGCTTGTGAGCAAGTTCCGCATTTCGGCAAGCAATCAGACGTTCGCCCGGAAAGTCCGGATGCTTTATTTCAAACAGGTTGCGCTCATCAAAAATCCCCATTTGGATGGCACCGTTGGTGATCAGCTTCTTGATTGCCTCGGGACGAAGCGCACCAATCCAGTCAACGCCATCGATATCATCTATTACATCGATTTGTTTCTGGGTCAACATCCCGCGATCTCCAACCATCACAAA
>JAAETJ010001177.1 GCA_024228495.1 bacterium
GCGGCCCCCTTTGCCGATGGAGAAAGCATTCTGCGGTCGACCAGCTTCAATGCAGCATAAAGCTGCTTTGTGAAAAAGGCTGAACGACGGCAATCATAGGCAAGTGTGGCAACTGCAGATACCGTGTGCGCATTGCCAAGGTCGCGGCCAAATCCCGTTTCCATTCCCCAAATCGCAAGAAGCGGGCCCGCCGGCACACCATAGCGCCTTTCAAGCAGGTTAAACAATTTGGCATTAGATCGCTTAAACGATTTGCCCTTTTTGATTATTGTATTGGCACCGCGCACCTGCATGAACTTGTTGAGCGAATATTTGAAGCTCTTTTGATTGCGGTCCAGTTGGATGGTTTTTTTCAGGTAGCGAGCAGTGCCAAGCGCTTTCAAGCCATTTACCCTGATTCCGCTGGAAGCCGCCTCCTTCTGGAACAGCTTGACCCAGAGGTTGAAACCAGCAGCGTTGTTGCCGCATTTTGCGGCCATTGCCGGGTCCGGCGCCAAGCTACACACAATTAGCGCGACAAAGACAACAAGTGAGGGATACGGGTACAATCTTTGCAATCTGAAACTCCTCTCTATCCATAGAAAAAGCAAATGACACGGTCATGCGACACATGTCTCAAGCCCATGGGTATCAGTTGTTTGTGTGTCGAAAATATGAACAACCTGATCAGGATTTCTTCACGGACGCTACCCATACATAGCAGAGCACCTTTATTTTAATTCAGTTTTGATTTTTTTCGCTCACGGCTATTCGGGCTTAC
>JAAETJ010001178.1 GCA_024228495.1 bacterium
ATGCCACTCTCATGCTGTTGCTACTCGCGGTATCGGTTGGTCTGCTGGCGCATGAATTCGGATTTCATCCGGCCGTGGGCGCCTATATGGCTGGACTGATCCTGAAGGATGAGTATTTTCATCTCACCAGAAAACCGGAGATGTCCCTGTATATCCGTACCCGGGGAATTATTGAGAGCGTGGCCTACTCCTGGGTTGGTCCGGTATTTTTTGTCACCCTCGGGACCAAGCTGATCTTTGACCCCGCCATATTCTTCTCCATTATCGATGAGGCGATAATCCTGACCCTGAGCATCTTTTTTGCCCAGGTTATATCGGCGGCGGCAGCGGCACGCTATACCGGTGGCTTCAGCATGGATGAGGGGGTGATGATCGGCTTTGGTATGCTGGGCCGGGCAGAGCTTGCATTTGTGGTGATGGATATGGCCTACATTGAAAATCAGATTCTGAGTACCGAGGCCTTCTACACCCTTATGTTCACCGCTTTCTGGCTTAATGTGGCGGTGCCGGTCGGTATCCGCTGGTGGAAGCCGTACTACAATGGGGAGAAGCGATCACCATTTAGTCAGAAACCCGCCGAAGACCAGGTGGAAAAGGGTTAAATCCCCTCAGATTCTATTCCACGCTGTAAGCCATGGAGAGATGAAACATGGTCTGGTAGATGCCGACAGCCGGGGCAAAATCTTGTTGTCGAAGATGGGGTGCCGGTTGGGAGCTGGATGTCCCAACCGACGTCACAGATCAAAGGCGCGCTGGTTTTTTGCGCCTGGAGAAGCCGAAAAGGCCTAGGAGACCAGAACCAAATAGCCAGACAGCGGCGGGGATGGGTACCACGCCGTGCAGAGTGTCAAGCTCATATATGTTCCCATCGACCGGATTGCTTGTGTCGTATGGACTTCCGGCTTCGCCCAATGAATACTCATCGTTCCAGAAATAGTTACCAACGTCGGTGAGCCCCTTGTTGGCCTCGAAAATGAGGTATGTGAAGTAGCTCTCGTCAATGCCAAGCTCACCAAAAGCGACAGCTATCTGCACCGAGTCATCAACGATACGGGCCCGGATGGCATCGGTTGATCCCTCGCTGGTATTCTCGGTGTAACCGGTTGTTCCCTCGTTGGTATTGGCAAGACCCATGCCGGTTACTGGTGTGCCACCGTCTATCCAGGACTGGGTGGTTTTATAGCTATTCGAACCGGTAAAGTTGGAGCCAACACTGTTGCCGTAAGGGTCTTTTACCCCGAACAGGTAGCCATTGGCGAAGTCTGCGTTGTCGGCAACACGGATTCGGTAAAATTGTCCAAATCCCTTAAAACTTGAACTGCCATCGAGTTCATTTTGCCCAACCAAGTCGATGGAGAAATATGCGATGCTATTGTCACGGTCGATAGCGACCTGACCTGTGTCAATATCGATATATTCGTAGTACTTCTGAGAGGCTGGCTTTCCGCCAGAGGTTATATCCATACTAGCCGTAGGGCGTTCATATAGCTCTTGATAATAATCGTCTGCGCCGGGGGTAATTGTCCAGCACTTAGAACCGCATGTATTGCCATTAGTCGTAGCGTCTTGGAAAGTCAGAACGGATAGGTTTGTCTGCCAGCTGCTATCAAAAGACACAGCGCCCGCCGGGCTTGCAAGTGACAAAATCAGCAGGGAGAGTGCTGAGCTGTGGATGAGGTTATTCATGATTTTTTAATTCCCTAAACTTGAGTAGCAACCCTACTATAAATCACCCAACAGAGGGGTGGCGAATATTTAGTATTGGCTGTGCGCCCAACACTGAGCAACGAAGCAATAATTATGCCATGTAAGAAAATCAATCACTTAGCATAATACAAATCATGAAGTGTAAAGAATTTCGACACTTAATATGTGGGCAATTCATCCATAATCACTGTTTGGTGGTTGAAAGCAGTTTTCAGCCGTCGCGTTATCACGGCACTCATCACTGCAACAATTCTGGACCGGTAACCCAACCGTTGTCATCACCCATTTGGGTAAGGACTGGTGCATATATCTGATCTCATGCTGTTACCAAGAGATAAATAATGAAGGGAATACGCTAAAGATCAGTGCTCCATTCCCTATTGCTCCATTCTTAGATCTGATCTTGGTTGGTATATGGAAGGGCTATTTGTTAGGGGCATCAGGCACCCGTGGTGAGGGGTCCCTAAGTACCAGTCTGGGGGTGGAAAATGGAGCCAGACGTTCCACAAAATCCACCAATTCCAGGGCAGGGGAGCTGCGAAAGAATTTGGTCATGGGGCGG
>JAAETJ010001179.1 GCA_024228495.1 bacterium
CCCTGACCCGTTTCGTCAACCAATGCCTGATCGGCTGGATATCGACAAAATGCTTGAGGTCGTCAAACAGCATTTCGACCTCTTTGAGATTTTTGTAGGAATCGACCACCTTATCGGCTGCTAAGTCTTTGCGGGTGGTCAGCAGCACGAATATACCGTCGAGTTTTTTTTCCTGCGCCAGCCGATCCTCATTCAGGCGCCAGCCAATGGCTTTGTCATCCTGCTCCTCTCTTTCGATCTCGAAGAACTTCCGGTAGCGGTTTTTGTAACCGCTGAAAATCTTGTTAAGCCCTTGCTCGATTTCGGTGGGTGTCTGCGCTTGGGTCGGTGTCCATTTTTTTAATTCTTTGCTCAACCGGGCCAACATCGCCTCTCGCTTTTTTAGCGCGATCTCTTTACGTTCTTTGTTGAGACAAACAATGTATCTTAGTTCTTCTTCATATCGCCCACCATATTTTTTGATCAAATAAAAAATCTTGCGGCAAAGCTTATTGTTCTCTGGGCCTACCAGGCCTTGCAACAGTGGCTTGAAATCCGCGTATGCCACCTCGTCAAGGTTTGTCAGACCCGCTATTTTGGCCTCGAATCGTGCCATGGCCCGCGCACCAGGATTCGCTTGGCTTTGTCCAAGCCAAAGCTCCGTCTTCCAGATCAGGAACTCCTTTATCCGTACTCGCCGCTCCTTGACCTTCAGCTCCTTATGCCATGCGTAGCTGCCATCCTCCCAGCCTTCCGTTTCCAGTAACATGGCGCAAATCCCATCCTGGCGATGTTTAACGCCCATGATGTAGTCATAGCCTTCCGCCTCTATCCGGCTCAAATTCAGTTGGGTAATCATCCCCCGATCACCCACGAAGACGGTCTCC
>JAAETJ010001180.1 GCA_024228495.1 bacterium
GTGTTATGCGCGACACTTCCCAATGGGCAGGAACACCAAGCAATTTTGTGATGACCCAGCAGGTCAGCGCAGCGGTTTTATTATTTATGGTTGGAACCGCTTTCATGTTCTGGCTTGGCAGCATTGCTAACAGCAAAGGGGAGGAATAGGCCATGAACTCGCCGATTTCGCGCGTCTTTGTTTTTTTGCTGGTAGTGTTGGGCGTCTATTTGTGGATCGGTTACTCGATTACCGCATTAACCGGAAGTGGAGATGAAGCAACGACTGTGGTTGAAATCACTCCGGAAGGTGGTGAGGCTATCTACTGGGGCAAGGGGCGTTGTTTCACCTGTCATTCAGTCGGTGGTCAAGGCAGTGCGGTGCGTGGTCCAAATCACGGGCAATTTGGAGAAAAATTTCAACAGGCAATGGGTGCACGGGCAACTGAGAGAGCTGCAGCGCGCACCGAAAAGGAAGGTGTTGAATTTACTGCCGTCGACTATGTGGTTGAAAGTCTTGCCTCTCCAGGAGCATTTGTGGTCGAGGGCTACAAAAACGAGATGGCGGTGGTATATGCCCCTCCGATTTCCCTGAATCTAAAAGAGATCAAGGCCATTGTTGCCTATTTAATGTCTCTGGGCGGGGATCTTGATATGGAGGCCATTGATACCACCCCAAGTGAAATTACCGCGAAACTTTATTCCAAAATTTCCGCTGCTGCTGAAGCAGGTGGCGGTGATCCGGAACTGGGTGCTGAGGTTTATGAGGACAATTGTGTTGAATGCCATGCCCTGGGTGAAGAGGAAGATGGTGAAATTGGCCCCAATCTGAGCGGCATTGCCGCAACCGGCCTGAAATTCATTTCAGAATCCATTCTTTCGCCGACAAAATCTCTGACCAAGGGATA
>JAAETJ010001181.1 GCA_024228495.1 bacterium
ACGTGAATTGCGCAGGATTTTTGGTTGTAGTTTTCGTTGTAATGCAGGGCGCATAGTAAGCTATGTAACCGGAATTACAACGAAAACTACAGCCAAAAAGACAAGCAAGGCATGTATTTTAATCTTTTCCAAGTCCCTAACTCTCTTCATCCATCGGTCCCTTCAACATCTCCGCCTGGCCAACCGCATCGGGCATCAGGTCTTTGATGATATCGATAAAGTCCATTGCTACTAGCCGCTTGGCCCGGTTGATCAAAATGGGTAAAGGGCTGGAGGGTTCATGACGCTTATAGTATGCGCAGACCTGATCCAAAGTGCGTACGACATCCTGTCGGCTTTGGATGGCGCCGATCGGTTGCCGGTTCTTTGTATCAGGGGAAGCAGTAGCATTGACTGCTACGAGATCTGGTTCAACTGCGCTGGGCAATTCCGCAATACTGCGTTGAGAAAAATGTTCGTCAAAAACACGATGGATCTCCTGCAGGACGTCTCTGAGCGGTGCGAAGCCCGGCGCATTAGCGCTGCCGATCTGTTTTGAGACAGCCGCTTCTACACGATCCAACTGGGTTATGCAATCTACAGCGACAGCGGTTTTCGCTTGCAGATCATCCAGATCGATTTCTTTGAACACTGCTTCAATCTGCGCACTATCCGGCAGCTCATTTTCCTCGCCAGCTACCGATAACTTGCCTGTGGCGATATGCACATCACGTAAACTGAACTGCCCAAATGTGCGTGATTCAACCAACGGAATTTTGTTTAACGGTTGAATCATCTTGTTAAAATCACAAAGCCCCATCAGGATATTGATACGTTGAGTAGGATCATTGTTCTCGTCGGGATCCAGCTGCGGATGGATGGTTTGCCACCGCAATTCCAACAACCCTCCAAGCAGGATCAAACATTGGTTCAGCCCGGATAGTCCCGCAGTATGAACAGCCGCCTGGGCAAGAATTTCCACCAACCGAAGATCCCGTGTGCGGTTAAGTAACTCCAAGGCGTTTTTTTCCACCTGTGCCCAATTTGGCGGCTCCGCCGGATTAACGGCATCGCCAATCTGCTGCTCCGGCTTGCCTTTGACCTGTTCCGCCAGTGCCATAAAAGCAGGATCATATTCGAGATCCTCCCCGCAAGGCGCTTCCGCGGAGATCGGTTCTAAATATGAGGCCAACTCAGAATCACTCGCAAGATTCATCACTATCACGAGGTACTTTCGAAACTTCTATGCACGTATCTATTATAATCCCGCATAACTAACCAGCCTGATCTCATACCGCCAGAGCCAGCCCCGGCAGGGATTGCCGGAATGCAATTGCCCTGGATGGCGCACAGGCGATTCCCCTTGTGTTAGTCGTTCCTTGTACTTGATTTCCGCCAGCCATTCCGTAGCGGGAGTGATGAGCGAGCTGAGTAGTTACTATACCGTAACTACTGGTGTTGGCAAAGCATGCGCTTCCGATATTTCGATCCCCAAGCTGGCGCTTTAGAACCAGTAAACTGAATTCACCAGGTGTCGTGCTACGGCTTTAAGCGCAGTTAATGACAGCTGCTTCAATCCAATAACGAGCAAGGTCACCTGGAGTAAGTACCCTGGAAAACAGGCCATGATCCGTGTGGGATGATGATGATGCGCTTACCCTAATGCCTAGACAGACCATCGGAACATGCCTCAGGTAAACTTAGGCTCGGCCGGGACTATACCATTCTACCTAAAAATATCTGTGATCATGTGCACATTTTACTACTCTAATGTGGTGGGGCACTGGTAGTGCATTTTTCCAAATATATCCTGCCTGCATAGGTTGTTTGCATAGCTGTCTAACCCCTTGATTCTAAAAACATGGGGCCATCAATTATCCTTGAAAGAGCAGTTGACCGCTTTGTGAATGCATTAACTCTATGAGTAATAATACAATTAGCCCATCTTTGAAGTTCAACTAAAGGGTGAGGTCGCTACGGGGCGGATTACCCCCGATTCCTGATAGCATCGCACGGTTCGACTCTGATTGCCGCTTCCCAGCCAATTTATGGTTGGATTCTGTTCATCAAATCCTTCACTAACCGAGGGAAGTGCATTAGAACTCCTATCCATCAGGTATACCATCCCAAGCCACAAAAAGGGAGAAGAAATGTCGAATGAATCCATCAGCATGACACGTAATAGCGTATTTCTTGCCGTAAAAGATGAAGTGCAAATGTGGCGCGCCAACCAGATCAGTGCGATTAATGGTTTTAATGGCACAAACATGCCTCTGTTACAGGAAAAACCGGTAATTTTTCAGGCAGCCGCCTGGTTTGGCTTGGGCATGACTGCCGCGAAAAAGCTAACACCTGCCGGGGCGATCGGCACCATGGCAACCCGCGCAGCAGGGCCTTTGTTTGTTCTGGACGCGGCGACCAAATATTTTGCCGCGGCGCATAGCCAGTTGATGAAGGAAGGCAGGCTGCAACTGGAGGAAAGATTCGGACAGTATAAGGGTAAACTGGTGGACGGGGTGAATAATGCTGAACGAAGTTTTTATACCAACCCGTCCTATGGTAAACCCTTGATTTATTACCTATCTGAGTTGACGGTGAACGATCGGTTTGCGTCAGACGAACTAGCCTCTGAATTTCTTCGCAAAATTCTCCACGAGTCCGGCGCAGTGGTTACAGAAACGAATCCAATCAAACAGCAAACGCGGGTAGGATTAACCAAGGTCGCCAAGGTGATTGAAAATGTGTACCGAGTGAGCAAATACGGACCCGGGGTCGGGGGCAATAAAATTCTGAAGCGTACCCAAGGCTCAGGGCCATTTGCGCAAGATGATTTTAAAATGTCCAATTGCCGTTTACCCAAACATTTGTAGGTGACCATGCAGCCAGGGGAACGGGTGGGCTATCTCCGCGCTGACCCGCCCCGTATCCGTCAATTTCAGCAGGCTCACCAAACAGGCGATCAGTTTGAAGTGGTGGCCGATAAAAAAACTTTGAATGAAGTGTTGCTCAATGCCTGGCGCTATGAAAGTGAATACCAGGAAGGGGGAGTTTTCAGTGGTTATTTTCAATGCAAACACACTTGGCTTTGGCAAGCCAGCCGGCCTGTGGATGCAAATTATTTGGCACGATCTTATCAGGGATCTTTCAAAGCAATAAAGGCGACGTATAACAAATTACGCAGTCAGTATGTATTATAGTATTGCAGGGCGGGTCGGCAGCAAAACGGCGCCAAACTCAGTGTGCTCCCTCAATCAATTTCGTTTCCCATATCTCGGTAAAAAAGCGTTCTCACACGGAGCCACGGAGAAAAAGAGTTGTAGGGGCGGCTTCAGCCGCCAAGGGTCTGGCAGAAATCAGATAAGGTGGGCGGCTAAAGCCGCCCCTACCTGAAACCTGTAATAGAGTAATGATGGCGTAGTCTTTACCGCCCGGACGGGGCGCTACCGGCGCAACGCCTTCGGTCTCTCTGACACGTTGGGCAGCGTCCGGAAGTAGACTGCTGACTGTTGGCATACAAACTATGATGGACCCCCAACGACGGGATCACCTGGGAGATCGCGAAGATTGCGCCTTGCGCGTGGTTCGCGGCTGCTGCTG
>JAAETJ010001182.1 GCA_024228495.1 bacterium
AAGACGCGCTATTGAATGCATGAGTAATGTCTCGCGCCATGTCGGTCCACGTCGCGATTTGCCTTTGAGGTAAATCGGAGATTCCATATGCACGAACGGCAACGGTACCAACTCAGTGAAACCACCGGTCAGTTTTTGCTGGTTGCGTAAACCCAAAAGGTGACGTGCCCAGTGTTGGGGTTGATCGATATGTCCAAACATAATGGTTGCAGTAGATTTCAACCCCAGCCTGTGGGCGGTGTCGATCACTTCGAACCATTCAGCAGTATTTAATTTATCCGGGCATAAACCCATGCGTACTCCATCGTCAAGAATTTCTGCAGCAGTGCCGGGTAAACTGCCTAATCCGGCATCGATCAGCTGGCCAAGATAATCACCAATCGAAATATTGAGGGTTTGCGCGCCCTGTTGAATTTCCAATGGTGAAAATGCATGCACATGCATATCCGGTAGTTCAGATTTGATTGCTCTCACAATATCCAGATAAGTCTGTCCGGTGTATTTTGGATGAATTCCACCCTGCAGACAAACTTCTACAGCACCTCGATCCCAGGCCTCGCGCGTGCGCAATGTTATTTCTTCAAGGTTCAGATCATAGGGGCGTCCCCGCAGATTTTCGCTCATCTTGCCCTTGGAAAAGGCACAGAACCGGCATTTGAAATAACAGATATTGGTATAGTTGATGTTGCGCGTAACCACATAACTGACCGTGTCTCCACAGACCTTCTGGCGAAGGCTGTCAGCGGCCTGTGAAATCTCACCGATTTCACCATCTCGAGCGTCAAAAAGACGGCAAACCTCGTGCTCATACAAATCATCACCATTCTGGGCCTTGCCCAGGATTCGATCGAATTCAACATCACCAATGAAGCCGGGTGTGGATGGAATTTGTGGCGGTTGCAGCGAAGCGCCTCCGGGTGACCAATCGTCCGTGCGCACCAGACCATCCGCGTCAATGGCTGACAGCACCGGGGCCTGAAAGCGGGAATCAAGCCAGAATTCACCTGCATTTGCAAAGCCAGGATATATTCCCAATCGCTCGACCAGCAATTTGCCGCCCAGAGCAGTGTCATGAGACAGGTCATCCAGATGTGGCCACGGCGCTTCCGGATTCACATGGTCGAGTGTCACCGGTGATATCCCGCCCCAGTCATTGATACCGGCTGCAATCAGGTCTGGCGCACAGCCTTTTGATAGATTGGGCGGTGCCTGAATATTCATATCCGGACCAAAGATTATTCGGGCAACTGCGATTGTCCACTGTAACTCTGCCAAATCGGGTTCAGGAGCATCGGCCATCAGGGTGTCTGGTTTGGAACGAAAATTCTGAATGATGATTTCCTGCAGATGACCATGAAGCTCGTGCAAATCGCGAAGTGCCAGCAGGCTTCCGAGCCGTTCGCGCCGTGTCTCGCCAATCCCAATCAGAATCCCGGTTGTAAATGGCACATTTTGCCGACCGGCCTCTGCGATGGTTTCCAGGCGAACCATTGGATCTTTATCCGGCGATCCGTAGTGACAGCCGCCCTTTTGAATAAGGCGTCGCGATGTACTTTCCAGCATTATCCCCATGGATACCGAAACTTTGCGCAAAGCTGCAATTTCTTCTGAATTCATGACCCCAGGATTCAGATGTGGTAATAATCCTGTTTCCTGGAATACCAGCGCAGCCATTGCGCACAAATATTCGATGGTTGTGGCATATCCCAATTTGTTCAAGACTTTGCGGGCGATTGAGTAGCGAAGTTCGGGTTTGTCGCCCAGAGTGAACAGCGCTTCCTTGCATCCAGCCTTCCGCCCGGCGCGGGCAATTGCCAGCACCTGGTCGGGGCTGAGATATGCCGCCTCAAGTTTTTTTGGAGCCTTGGCGAAAGTGCAATAGTGGCAGACGTCACGGCATAATTGGGTCAGTGGAATAAATACTTTTCGCGAATAACTGACCTGCCGTCCGTGCCTGGCGTCACGCAGACCTGCGGCCTGGGCCAATAACATGCCCAACGGTTTTTCTAACAGATTCAAAACCTCGGTTTGCTGCAGGCCAACGGTTACATCGCTGAAATTATTGTCGATAATATTCATGCCATCCCCTCTTTAGGCATCAGGTCAAAAACAGGGATATCCGCTGTGCGTAGAAATTCACCTGTGGTGCCATCAGCACACAGGGATGCGAATTCGCTCAGATCGCGCGGCGTATCGATGTCATGTGCCAGACACGGTGTATCAAGCACTTCTGGTTCGATCCCGATGCCGCGTATGGCGTTCACGTAGCGATTGAAACTATTAAACCCAAAGCCCGGAGATATCAGATTTTTGCGGGAAAGAAACATGCCGTTTGTGCCCTGGCGATCGTGAGCAGGAGCAAGACGAATAGTTGGCCTATCCTGATTGGGAGGAGCGATCAATGAAGCGATTTCGTCACCCCTGGCCAACGGCACATCGCCTGGCAGAACGGCTACATTGTCATTTTCCGAAAGTACCGCGAAACCCAGAGTGACGGCGGAATTATAACCCCGGGCGCAGTTTTCCCGAATTGGCAAAGCGCCAAAATTACGGGCGATATCGAATACAGCATCGTTACTGGCCACCACCCATATCCGTTCATACTCAAGTTTGCTCACCGTCCTGAGCAAGTCTTCCAGCATGGCCAGCACAAGTTGACTGCGCATAGAGGAGGTCAACACGCTGGCCAGACGTGTCTTGGCAAATGAGAGATTCTTGATCGGGATGATGATGTTGGTCAACGCG
>JAAETJ010001183.1 GCA_024228495.1 bacterium
ACCCGCATATTGATCTCTCCGGCTAACTTGTTCCAATTGATTGTTGACAGGCTGGTGCTTGTTGTTTGTCAATATATGGGGTGTCTTTTTTTCTTTTTTAGTTTTGTATTCAGGTGAAGCGGCATATTTTCATTTCACACGCTTCTAAGGACGATGACACCGTCAAAAGACTGCGAGAAATCCTTGAACTCCACGACGAACTTCTCTGGGTCGATTCACGTGAACTGACCGGCGGGGATGAGCTGAACGCCAAGATCGAAAGCAGCATTCGCAAGGCGCGCCATTTTCTGGTGGTTATCAGCATCGATGCCCTTAGCTCTGAATGGGTGCAGCGTGAGGTGCGCATTGCCCAGAAAAAAGCTCAAAAGCGGAAAGATGGCTACAAAGTGATTTCAGTGGTACTGCCGGGGGTGCAGTCGGGGCATCTCAAACTCCTCTTCCCACGCGAGCCCGTCCATATTTTTGTAGAGGACACCCCCACCGGCCTGAACGATGCGATACCCAAACTATTTGCGGCACTAGGAGAGCAGCTGCCTGAAGATTGGCAGTCAACCGAAACCGTGCAAGTCGAGCCGGTTGAAGAGTTGATCCTCGAGCTGACCGACCCGGCAATCAAAGACCAAGACGGGGTGCGCCGGGCCGAAGCAACCGCCGAACTGAGCTACAATCCGGCCGATAACAGTCGCGCTATTGCCAGCCGTCGATACCGCTTCAAGGCCCCGCTTGGCCCGGTGGAACT
>JAAETJ010001184.1 GCA_024228495.1 bacterium
CTGACCCGTCCTGAATATAATTGACAGAGAACAGAGAATTCAGGAGGAAAAGTAATGGTCAAAGAAATAATAAAACGTTACACAGAAAGCTTCAAACTACAGGTAGTGCGTGAATACGAGGCTGGGGCGAGCGCACACAGTTTGAAGCAAAAGTATGGTATCACCGGCTCAACGACGATTAAGAGCTGGGTTAACAAATATGGTCGGGCCGGCTATCGCAGTGAAATGACCTACATCCAAACCGCTGAAGACCAACACGAATTCAAAGCGATGAAGGCCCGGATCAGTGAACTGGAGAGTGCCCTAGCCGAAACAGTTCTGGAGAACCGGATGCTCAAAACCACGCTGGAGGTGGCCGGTCAAGCCCTCGATATGGATCTAAAAAAAACTTTCGAGAGGCAATCATAATGCAAGCGGATATCCAATATTCTCAGGTGAATATCCAGGGGGCCTGTGCCTGGTTTGGGATCAGTCGTCAGGCATACTACCAGGCCCGTAAACGACAGATTGAACGGGCCGCCGAAGCGGATATGTTATTGAACCTGGTGCGTAGCCTGCGCTATTACCATCCGCGCATGGGGGTCAGAAAACTCTATCACGAGTTGCAGGCCCAAATGACCAGTTTGGGCCTCAAATGGGGGCGGGATGCCCTTTTTGACCTCCTACGGGAACACGAGTTGCTGGTGACGGTTAAGCGTAATCGCCGGCGGACAACCTTTGGGGGAAACCGACATTTTCCCAACCTGATTGCCGACCTCAAGGTGACCCACATCCACCAGGTCTGGGTGGCCGACATTACCTATCTGAGTACTGAAGCGGGCTTTTTGTACCTGGCCTTGCTGACCGATATTTTTTCCCGCTTTATCGTCGGTTTTGACTTATCTGCTTCGCTGACCGCCGACGGCACCCTGCGGGCCTTGCAGCGAGCGGGTAAATTCGCCAAGGTAGACGTTGTTAAGCGGGCCGGTCTCATCCACCACTCTGATCACGGGATGCAATATATTGCCGGGGATTATCTCGACCACCTCGCTGCTTTGCAGGCCACCCCCAGTATGGGTGAGGTTGGCAATTGCTACGAAAATGCCCTGGCTGAACGGGTGAATGGTATTCTCAAACTCGAATACGCGCTTGATAACTTATTTGTTAACAGAAGTCAGGCCGAACTTGCCGTTCAACAAGCCGTTGATTTGTACAATTTCAAACGGCCTCATCTATCACTCGATTATCAAAAACCGGCTGAGGTCTTTTTCAAAAACTGACACAGAGAACAGAACTTTTTGTGTAAACTTATTTCAGGACTTGACATAGAGTTCAGAGTTTCTAGTTCAGGGTTTTAGAACCTTCAAACTCTAAACCCTGAACCAGGAACCTGGCAACTATGCCAAACATAACCACCCTTCAAACAACCGAAGAGCTAAAAAGTTGCTGTGCCAACTTGTATGAAAGCGATTGGGCCAAAATTCTCTTGGGCGACTCGTTTCATCCGGGTGGCTTAGCCCTTACTCAGCGCTTGGGCCAGATGCTTAATTTGCAACCGGGTGACCGAGTGTTAGATGTCGCTGCGGGGAAAGGAACCAGTGCTATCTTTTTGGCCCAACAGTTTGGCTGCCGGGTGGTGGGGGTTGATTACGGAGGCCAGGCTATTGCCGAAGCGACTGCCCAAGCTGATCAAGCAGGTGTCGATCACTTAGTTCAGTTTGAACAAGGTGATGCCGAAGATCAACATCAACAAAACGCCAATTGATGAGAATGCCCGGAGTTGGATTTCCATGATGTGTTATTCAGTTAGACGGCGCCCGAAAGTCGACGAGCCGTAGAAAGTCAAGCTA
>JAAETJ010001185.1 GCA_024228495.1 bacterium
AGAAAGGGATTCAAAAATCAGGAGACAATGCAAGCGTTCCTGAACCTGTTCGTCTTGTGGCACAATATGCGGGTTTACGACCCGCGCAGCAAGCGCGGCGGCAAAAGCCCTTTTCAACATGCTGGAATTGAGCTTGGCAGCGATGATTGGTTGACCCTGTTAGGGTATCTTCCAGCCAACTAAATCGCATAGAATATACGGTCGTTGGGCGTAGATGAAGCTGTTTTCTACAGGCGATATGAAGGTGAGTTTTTGGGTTGGCTGGATTCTAAACATGGATATATCAGGCCAATGGAGCCTATACCGCAGTTATGCGGTGCGGATCTGTTTGTGTATGCAGATAATTTTTACCCAAACAGTGACCGCGCATTGAAAGGACAGCGGGTGAGCTTTTCATTCCAGCGTTTGGGAAACAGAGATGGCAGTTACCGGTATATGGCTGGCAATGTAACGGCCGTTATCGCAGAGGAGGCGCAGCATGTACACACTGCCAGCAGCTAGAATGATGTGCGAAGTCTTTAATCAGCACCATCGGCC
>JAAETJ010001186.1 GCA_024228495.1 bacterium
ATCCCGTGCGTCTCGGTAAAGGGCAAAAACGAGGACGCAAGAAGGAAGCGATTGTCACGACTGTATACACAATCGCTATGAACCCGCGTACGCCAAAAGATGTGGTCAATAGCTTTTTTCAGCAGAATAAAGAGGACAAAAAGAGCAAAATATCACTGCCAAAACCGCAAAACAAGCATATTTGGGCGACATTAGACGGAAAGGAGACCGCTTTGGCTCGTTTAGGGCAACAAGTAGAACCGCGGCAAGGTTCTCATATCCGGCATAAAGTCGCTTTAGCTGATGGTTGTGAAGCACTACAGGAACGGATAAAAGAGCAATCCCTGACTTTACGCTTATCTTGGACTTTGGGTGCTGTACCTTAACAATGCGGATAAATAAGGCAAAATAAAATTTGTCAAAATAGTGGGTCAGGTGGCAAACTTATGCAAACCATTTCAAAGGAGCGTATATGTTTGACCACCTGTTGTTAACCATTGTAATAGGCATTGTGTTTATCGGGCAACTAAAAGCATTTTGGTCGTATCTTGGTAACAGTCGGTGTAGGCAGCGGCAAAAGTCAAAAGCGGCCAAAAAACAAAGCCCGACAACCGCGCCGACAAAGCGACCACCCTGCCCCGCATGTGCAACCGCCCAAGAGGCTCAAGAGAATGAGGTGGTGACACTTGATGAACCGCCGCCCAAGATAGAACAGATAAGAGGGCGACCCCGGTCTGTGGACACAAGCAGCCATTTCTGCCCAGACAAGAAATGCCCGTACTATGGTTGGGTGGGACGAGGTAACATCCGTGCCAATGGGCATCCGAACGGAGGCAGATGGAGACAGTTACAATGTATTGTTTGCAACCAGCACTTCATGGAAACGACCCACACCATCTTTTACGGCAAGAAGGCCGCAGCTGAAACCATTTGGCAGGCGTTGAGCGCATTGGCCGAAGGTCTGGATATACGCGCTACGGCACGGGTGTTTGACCTGAAACCCAATACAGTAGAGAAGTGGCTCGGGCAGGCAGCCGAGCATATGGAAGCTGTCTCTACCTATCTCATCCACGACCTGGAATTGACCCAGGTTCAGGTGGATGAATTATGGACATTGCTGGGGCGACGAGATAATGATGAAGGGGAAGAAGGCAAACAACGAGGCAAACGCTGGGTGTGGGTTGGCATAGACCCAGTGAGCAAACTCATGTTGGCCTACGTCGTGGGCGACCGTTCACTCGAGTATACTCAACTACTTATTCACCTGATTGTCATCCTGTTGGCACCGGAGTGTATCCCCGTCTTTATCAGCGATGGCTGGAGTGCCTATGGTACGGCTTTGCTAACCCACTTTGGTCACTGGGTACAAATGACCCGCCAACACAAACGAGGGGCATCGCCCAAGCCTCGTTGGCATCCCTTGCCGCAGTTACAATATGCCCAGGTCATCAAGGAACGAGTCAAAGGTCGGGTTGTCAGTGTGAGTCACCGAGTCATCTATGGCAATTTGGAAGCCATTACGACCGCTTTGACCGATAGTGTGGGGCAGGTTATCAACACTGCCTTCATCGAACGATTCAATTTGAGCTTACGCCAGCATGTGCCTGCCTTGGGACGAAAAGTGATGAGTTTAGCCAAAGGCGAACTGGGATTGAGCCGCCAATTGACTCTAGTACAAGCCTACTACAATTTCTGCCTACCACATATTGCCTTACGATTGCCATTGCCCCAACCTGTACCCACCAAGGGCAATGGCTCTCTCAAAGTGTGGCAATCACGTACTCCGGCCATGGCTGCTGGCACTATCGACCATGTTTGTCGGTTGGAAGAATTACTCTTGTTTCGTCTCCCGCCCTGGCAACAACCGGTTGCGGTTGCTGCCTAGCCGCCAGATTTGGCGGATGTTAACGGTTGTCTGGTGCAGACAACCGAGGCAAAATCCTTGTCGCTTGGCTGAATAATTCTCCTTTTTAGGTTTTTTTTAGGTCAACTTGGAGCCAATCCATCTTCATTGCGTCCATTTTGGCTCTTTTGATTTATCCGCAGTGTTAAGGTACACGACCTAGTAGCGATATTCAACAAACAGGAAGTTATTTATGAATCCTCAAAACAATCTCAATGCTAAACAGATAGTTGTTAACATGGGTAGTTCGACAATAATAGTTGCTTTGGGCGATTTGTTTGCCCAAAATGGGTTTAAGGCGATCCCCGTTAGCCGACATTTTTTTGAAACAGATGTGGCGGAAAGCAGTTTGCTGAATCAGGTCGTCAATAAATTTCAGCAAGCGTATCAAAATAAAGGTCTCCAAATATATCAACAGGAACTTTTAGAGGCATTGCGTGGCACAGATTTTGAAAGAGCGCCAGCAACGATGGGAACCACAAAATCACAAGCGCCAAACAGAAAGCAATTAACAGAGTTGCACCATATTCTGATGAATCGGTTTAACCTTAGTGAGTTACAAGATTTATGCTTTTATCTTGAAATATCCTATGATGAATTGTCAGGTGAAAATAAGAACGATAAGGTGCGTGAATTAATTAGTTATCTTGAACGGCGTGATCGAATACTTGAGTTAATAAGAGCTGGCGAACAACTGCGACCAGATATTCGTTGGGTTCAAATATTCCAGGTAGATGAGGAAGTTCCATTAACTGAAAGGTTGTATCCATTGGGAACAACAGCATTGGTGGAATCAAATAGTGACAAGTTTCTTCTATTTGCGATCACCTGGACAGAACTAAGGGGTTACATCCCAGATGATAACTGTAATGCAACTAAAATGTGGATTGCCTTGGAAAAATTTTGGCATGAAACGCGCAAATCTGCTTTGGGACAAGATATCAATATCCCATTAGTAGGGAGCGGCATTACAGGCATCAACTTTGATCCCCTTCATATTCTACAGCTAAATTTGTTGGCGCTACATAATGCCATCATTGAAAAGGGAAAAATAACAACCGGGAAGATAAGAATTATTCTATACCCCCCTGCCCATTCAGGTATTGACTTGGATTTGGTCAATACTTTTTGGGCGTAATTTGACACTCTCTCACTCAGGCGGCGGCGACACCTTCTTTCCTCTCGGATTCTCCAGCCTAACGGCCGTTATCTTCAACTCCGGAATCTTAGCCACAGGATCAAGCTCCATGTCATGCGTTAGGATATTGGCCGACGCTTCCCGCCAATGGAACGCTAGGAAAGCGACACCTTGTGGAACCACTTCGCTGATTCTGGCGCGGGTGCGTACCTTGCCACGACGACTGTGCACAACCACCGCGCTGTTGTCATTCAAAGCAATGGCGGCTGCATCGGCAGCGTTGACTTCAATATAGCCGCCGCTGTCTGCCCAATGGAGCGGCGCACTACGGCGCGTCATCGTGCCTGTATGATAATGGTATAGCACCCGCCCCGTCGTCAACGTCAACGGGTACTCATTGTCCGGCTGCTCAACCGGGTCTTTGGGGGTGATGGGATGGAATTTGCCCTTGCCGCGGGTAAAACCGTCCGTGTACAAAATCGGCGTGCCGGGATGGTCGGGCGTGGGGCAAGGCCATTGCAGCCCTTCATCCTGAATGCGTTCATAACTCATGCCGCCGTAGATGGGGGTAACGGCCGTTAACTCATCAAAAATCGCCGACGAACTGGCAAAATCCCAATATCCATCCGCCCGCTCAATGCCCATCTTTTCATCAAAACGCTTGGCGATTTCGGCCGTAATCGCCCAATCTTGCCGCGCAATGCCCGGGCTGGGCAGGACGGGATTCAACTGCTGCACACGTCGTTCCGTGTTGGTAAACGTACCATCTTTTTCCAGCGATGAGGCAGCGGGCAGAATGACATGCGCCAGCGTTGCCGTATCGTTGGGGAAAATATCCTGCACGACGAAGAAGTCCAGATTGCGTATCGCCTGCTCTACATGCGTCGTATCCGGATCGGACATCATCGGATTTTCGCCCATCACATAGTTGGCGCGGACTGTGCCGTCCATCGCGCCGTGCGACGCTTCTACGACGGTCAAGCCGACTTCAGCGGGCAGATTTGGCGTCTCCCATTTTTGCTCAATGACGGCGCGTTTCTCATTGTCGCCGACCTTTTGATAGCCAGGATAGACGTTGACAAGGCCGCCCATATCGCACGCGCCCTGCACGTTCGATTGGCCGCGCAATGGGTTCATCCCTGTGCCAGGTTTGCCAATTTGGCCGCACATCATCGTCATATTCGCCAATGTCTTCACAATATCGGTGCCGCTACTGCGTTGGGTGATACCCATCGCGTACATAATCGCGCTGTGGCCGCGCCCTTCATGGACGGATTGACCGCTAACACGCTCACCATTGGCGTAAATTCGCGCCGCCGCTTCGATTTTTTTCACCGGCACGCCCGACATCAGTGCGGCGTGTTCGGGAGTGTGTTGTTGAAGAGTTGCCGCAAATTCGGCGTACCCTTCCGTCTGCTCAGCGATAAATGCCTCGTCCATCCATCCCTCGCGGTAGATGATGTGCATCATCGCCAAAAAGATGTACACGTCGGTGCCGGGCTTGATTTGCAAAAACAGGGTGGCGTTATCCACCATCGGCACGCGACGCGGGTCAATGACAATGACGTTTGCCCCTTTTCTGACGGCGCGGACGACTTCGTAGCTGATAACCGGATGATTTTCGGCCGTATTTGAACCAGTAATAAGAATACAATCTGCATCCCGCATTTCGCGGATTGAGTTTGTCATTGCTCCTCTTCCGAAGGCCTGCACGAGGCCTGCAACGGTTGAACTGTGTCACAATCGGGCGCAATGATCTATATTGTTCGTCTTGATGCTGGCACGGAAGAATTTTTGGAAGATGTAGTTGTCTTCGTTGGTGCAACGGGCTGAACACATCCCCATCACCGAATCGCCCCCATATTTTTTGACCGTATCGGCCAGATTCTCGGCAACGAGATCAAGCGCACTGTCCCAATCTATAGGGATGTGGCTGCTTTCCAGCTTGGGACGACGTACTTTGAGCGGGGATTTTTCGGGAAGTTCCCACGGTTCGTCGGTGAGGCCGATCTTGTAGGCCAGATCGCGCCGAATCATGGGCGATGTTAGCCGGTCGGGGCTGGTGGCGAAGTCCCAACCATAGCGCCCTTTGGTGCAGAGGGTATCGCCGTTGATCGGATTGTCGCGCGTGCCTTCGACGTACAAAATCTCCCCTGCCTTGTTTTTGGCGAATTCGACGTTGCAACCGACGCCGCAGTAACCGCAGATGCTTTGCACACGGTCGAGTTCCCATTCGCGCCCCTTTCCCATCCGCGCGACGGGCATGAGGGAGGCGGTGGGGCAAACTTGCACACAACTGCCGCAAAACACGCAATCGGAGTTGATCATCGGCCCGTCAAATGGGGTGGCGACGTGGCTCTCGAAGCCGCGTCCGACGATTTCGATGGCGTTTGCGCCGATCACATCGCTGCAGATGCGGACGCATTTGCTGCACAGGATGCAGTATTGATGGTCGCGGATGAAGAATGGGTTGTCGTCCTGGTAAAGGGTGCGCGATAGTTGGAATTCGTGGCTGGTTTCTTTGATATTGTGCTGGTAGGCGTAGTCCTGTAGATCACAGGAACCTGCTTTGTCGCA
>JAAETJ010001187.1 GCA_024228495.1 bacterium
ACAAGTGGTTACAGTTTTTTCAATTTCTTGGCGTACAGTGCCCGATACGCTTATGTACACTTTCTGTCCGGTTGCTCGTCAAACCCCGGGGAACATCCGTCTGACTTAACCCTTGCATGAGTCTTTTTGTTTAAAAACAATCACAAAAAAAAGGGTTATTATGCGCGTTAAGGGCTTCATTTTTGCATTTTTTGGGTGTCTGGATAGCTATTGGCGTATTTTTCTCGTATTTTCACTGGGTTAATGCATAAATCCGCTTCAAATTGAAGGCAATACACACCAGATTCCACTCCCCACTCACCGCCTCCAGTCCCCGCAACATGAAGTGGCGGAAGCCCATAACGTGCTTGATAATCCCAAACACTGGTTCCACGGTGGACTTACGCTTAGCGTAAAGCGCTTTTCCTTCATCCGTTTTCATCCGATTGCGCATCGCCGTCACCGAATCGATACCCTTCGGTGTTTCCATGGCTTCGGGAGTTTCCACGGCTTCCGGGGTTTCCACGGCTTCCGGGGTTTCCACAGCTTCCGAGGTTTTCATGGCTTCTTCAAGGCGCTCATCAAGCGCCCCGTAATGCGCTTGCCGACCACTGGCGATGTAGGGTGTTATGCCCGCATTTTCTAACTGCTCAACATTGGCTTGGCTGAAATAGCCCGTGTCGGCGGCGGCCTCTTCGACCTTCCCAAGGTCTTCCGGCAACTGCTCTAATTCTTCCAGCATGGGGATGATCTCTTGTTTATCATTCGGCTGTTGGCTGACGTGCTGAGCCAGAATCAACAGGCTCTCCATATCCACACTGATCTGCGCGTTGTAGCTCTGTTCAAACCCACCACCGGCGACCGGCATGATCCGCGATTCTTCATCCGTGAGGTTGACTTGGTCCTGATCACGAGGGCCCGCTTCCGGTTCCTTGGGCTTTTGCCCTCCCAGCTTCCGTCCCAGGGCCTTTTCCTTGGCTTGGCGCTCCGCCCGCTTGGCCTCGTAGGTCGCTCGTTCCTGTTCATAACGTTCCTGGGCGCGTTTTTCCAGTTCCTTTTTCGCTTCGGCGATTCGCGCTAACCGTTCCTGACGCCGCTCCAGTTCCTCTGGAATATCAATGTCGTTCACGGATCGTCCTTCCGATGAACCCGCCAGTTCCAATAATTTCTCAACTTCCGCTTGCAGTTGCGCTTCTATCTTGTTCGCGTGACCCCAACTCAAGGCTTTATGTTTGCTTGCATTCGCCTTTACCTTGCTTCCATCTATACTGATACATCCCACCGTCAACACCCCCAGCAGATGGGCAATCAGCAGTATCTCTAAGAAAATCCCCTTCATCTCTGATAAAAATCGTTTCCGAAACGTGTTGATGCTGTTGTGGTCCGGGTGGGTGTTGCCCGTAATGAAAATTACCGGGATCAGCTCATACGTCGCCCTTTCTATCCCCCGGCTCGAAAAAATCCCCGTCGCATAACAATAAAACAATAACGCCAGCATCATCTTCGGGGGATACGGCATCGATCCCCCTCCTTTATAGGACCCTTCCAGCGAACTCGTATCCAACTGCTCGATAATATCGACGATAAACCGCGCCAGCGAATCTTCCAACAGCCAACCCTCTAGCCGGCTAGGCAGCGTGAAGGGACTCTCTCGATCTATCGGGATAAATTTATTGCTCATCGCTATAACTTTTAGGAGGTTTTACCAATATCGTTAGTATAACTCGACGTCAGGGGAGAAGTCAGACAGACTCCTAGGGGCTGTGATGTCGCGTAGATAATTATC
Organism: bacterium; assembly: GCA_024228495.1. Lineage (GTDB taxonomy): Bacteria > Pseudomonadota > Alphaproteobacteria > Rhizobiales > JAKIUO01 > JAKIUO01. Next base: position 1,766 of record JAAETJ010001187.1, read on the forward strand.
TTGGAATAATCCATCACTGAGCAGTGTCACCACTAAGACCGGTTTGTTTAGCTTTTTCTGAAATTCCTTGAAGCGTTGTTTTGCTGTAGACGACTGGTTGGAATTAACCATAATTTTACGAACTTCCGCCCAGCCTTGACC
>JAAETJ010001188.1 GCA_024228495.1 bacterium
ATTTTCTACCGTGTCATGGATGTATCGCTGCGTCACGATACGCGGCAACGGCGTGGCATCAATGCCATTTGAGATACGAAAGGGTGATGAGATCGTCTATGAGTTTGACGGTTCCACTACCCAAACGGCCGTACCAAAAGGGCTGTCATTTGTTGGCGACATTCCGCACCTAATGGGATTGGTTGAGATTGCCAACACGCTAGGGGGCAAGGCTTATATTGAGCGCAGCAAGTCGGTGATGGATACCGACATGGGTTTTAAGTGGCTTCTCCCCTGGTCTATCACCCCCCTTTATAACGGCGTACCCCCCCAACCTTATAACTCAGAATTTCCATTCGGTGACATTGTGCGATTTGAACGCACGAACCCCCGGAACGGCGCACCCCTCAACATGGAACTTGACCAGATGTTATATTTCTGGCTTCCAGATTACGCGGTCGAGATAGGGCCGGCAAAGAACTATCCGGGGCTTGCTGTGCTGAATAATGCAGGCGTGATAACGGGGCTGGATTTGTTTTTGCAGGGTTACTTTGATCGGGGGATGCTTGCGGCTACATTGCTAAAATACAAAGATTCGATAAGCGCAGAAGAGGTTCCCCGCGTAAAAGAGTGGTGGCGGCGGGTGTTCACTGGTGTGCAAAATGCATTTTCCACCGAGGTGGTAAGGGGTGATTTTGAGGTGATGCGCATAGGCGACGGCGTGAAAGACCTTCGTGACAACGTGCTATTAAAAGATGAGAGGGACGCTATCGCAGTAGGCATGGGCGTACCACCGTCGAAGCTGTTGCCCGTCGGTGTTAACCGTGCGACAAAAGACGCTGATGATCGGGCATTCATTGAAGATACCATCATCCCTGAAATCGGTTGGATATACCGCACATTAAACGCGCAGCTATTTAACCCGCTTGGTTATTCAATTGTGGCATTGCCCCAACAATTACGGGTTATGCAAAGCGATGAGGTGGAAAGAAGCGCGGCGTTTAGGAATTATGTTGGTAGTGGTGATTCTCCAGGATACACGGTAAAAGAAGCTGAGAACATTCTGGGCATTTATATACCTCAAGATTTACGTGATGAAATCGCAGCCGAGCAAGCCGACATACTGGGCAGCGATGCACCTGGAGAAGAAAAGACGCTTTTAAATGGTATCCAAATACAATCCGCACTGAGCATCATCACAGATGCTTTTGGTCAAGGCTTCATCAATCGAGATAATGCTATCAACATGTATGACGCGTTTCTTGGTATCAATCCCGATGTTGCCCGACAACTAATACCGGAAAAGGTAGACAAGCCCATCACGACAGATGTTAATCAAACGGCCGTTAACCAAGCCATTGAGGACTCAAAGGCGATCGACTTCATAGCCCTAATTGATAAACGAGATGAGCGCAACCAGTTTGTGCGCTGGTGCAAAAATCGTAACTTCCAGCAAATTGATGTTAACGAATTCAAGACCGAACACCTTACCAATACGGAAAAGGTAGGATGTGCAATTGATGCATATCGCAAAGCGCACCCTTACAAGGTGACTGAACTCGATAAGTTAACTGCCGCATACGGTGACGAATTAGCCAAGTATATTGATGACAACCTGAATCAATCCCGTGATGCTTTTCGTAGTGGCTTCGTTGACATTGTGACGGCGGGTCTGTTATCCGTTTACCGTGACGCGGTGGGGATTGGCGAGGGTGACGACCTTAGCGAATCAGAGCAATCCGCATTTGACGAGTTGCTAGGCGACCAGCTAACGGCCGTTGATGGGTTTGTTGGTGATCTATATGATAACAAATCACTAACCGATACACGCGACAGGCTACAAGAATTCGGACGCAATTTGGGCGCAAGGCTGGTAATGTGGGCAGGGGCTGCACGTCAAATGTTTAACCGTGGTTTGATGGCGGGTAGACGTGACGTTACATTGACCTGGAGACTAGGTGCAACAGAGGAGCATTGCGAGGATTGCTTGCGCTTTAATGGGCAGGAATCAAGCAAAGAGGCGTGGTTAAAATTGGCGAGTGCTGGATTTTACCCGCAATCAAGGTCG
>JAAETJ010001189.1 GCA_024228495.1 bacterium
GCGAATGGAGACTGTTTACCGTTCGTCATATCTACAAGCGTGCAACGGGAGCTTTGTAGCGCGACATCACGTCCACAAAATTTTTCGATGAGATAAAGAGAGAGATTCAACTCCGCAGAAACTCCTCCGCTGCAAAACAATCGGCCTTCGTCGGTGACAGTAAGATCGGTTCTTAGATTGACTTCAGGAAACGTCTTCCTGAACCGCTGTTCCAAGCCCCAGTGTGTGGTTGCCGTCTTGCCGTCGAGCAAACCTGTAGAGGCCAACGTGAATGCGCCAGCACATACGCTTGCGAGGCTCGCACCTTCCGCATACCTGGTCTTAAGCCATTCAACCCTTTCCAAATGGTCGGCGCTAAGCGGATCAAAATGAAATCCTTGAGATGGGACAATAATCAGGTCAGCGTCTTTCGCCTCTTGCATGGCGCAAGACGGAATGATTGGAATCTTGTTCAAAGCGACAACGGGCTGACCATCTGCTGTGGCGATACGTACACCAAATTCCGGAACTGGCTCTTGTCCCATCATCAAATTCCATAGCACGCCTGCCTGCAGGAACATATCCATTGGAGAGGCAACTGAGGACAATAGGCAATTATTTGCGGCCAAAACGACGACATTTTTCATGGGTCTATGTCGTGATCAGACTTATTTCGTCTATTAAGGCGCTAACGAGAC
>JAAETJ010001190.1 GCA_024228495.1 bacterium
CCAAAACCAACGAGTTGTATGCTGAAATAGGCCGCTTGACCACCCAGGTCAACTGGTTGAAAAAAAAATCTGGCCTCAACCTTGAACCGGACTGAACGGCTGGCTCTGATTGAGCGAGCTAGCTCTGAGTTGTCCTTGAAAAAGCAAGCTGAATTATTGAGTATCAGCCGATCCAGTTTGTATTATCAACCTGTCTCGCCCACAGCGGAAGAAATCAGGCTCAAACATCGCATTGATGAAATCTATACTCGTCACCCGTTTTATGGCTCCCGTCGGATTAGAGCCATTCTGAACCGTGAAGATTGGCACATCAACCGCAAACGGGTGCAACGATGTATGAGGGACATGGGCTTGGTGGCGATCTATCCCGGCCCAAATTTGAGCAAACCCGCGCCAGGGCATAAAATCTATCCCTATTTGTTGCGAAATGTGACGGCCAGCTATCCCAATCACCTCTGGGGTATTGATATTACTTACATTCGCTTACAAAAAGGCTGGATGTATCTGGTGGCTATCCTGGA
>JAAETJ010001191.1 GCA_024228495.1 bacterium
ATTGCGTGAATATGCCATTCTTGGTTCGGGAGATGAAATCGACCCGGAATGGAAGAGAATCATTTTTGATTTTCAGGACCGTCTGATGGTCGGAAGCGACACGTGGATCAACGCCCAGTGGGACAGCTACGCCGCTATTATCGCATCCAACCGGCTGTGGCTGTCAAAGCTACCCGCAGACATCGCCGAAAAAATTGCCTACAAAAACGCCGGGAGACTGTTCAAGCGCAAGATATCAATGAAGCAGATCGGTACAAGATAATTTGCAGAAGTTCAGACCGGCAGTTTAAACACCGTGCTCAATTATGACAGAATACCTTTAATATAGCAGAACACCTATAAAATGATCATGCAATCAGGAGCGAAAAGCGACCGGCGCCGGTGCGCCGCCCCGCGGAGGCCGGGCGTAAGCCCGAATAGCCGTGAGCGAGAAAAATTCGGAACTGAATCAAAATAAAGGTATTTTGCTATAGATAACAGAAGTTGAGCGTTCCAACCTGGACCTCCGTGTTTACTGCATAGCTGTGCGCGTTGTTGCCTTGGCACATCCCCTGAG
>JAAETJ010001192.1 GCA_024228495.1 bacterium
GCCTGGAAGCGGACCACTATGTTTCCCAACACCCCGAAATATTGGGCGTATCGGGCCAAACATTGGCCGGCAAAACTTTGCCAACACAGCCTCGCCCAACACCAACCGGGCCAGACACTAAAGTGGACCCTTTTGTCAAGACACACACTAAGTAAATTAATGTCCGATTCCTTTCATAAAGTTTGTTAACATAATGATGGCAAGTTATTGTTCGTTAGCGTTCGTTCGTTAGCGTTCGTTCGTTAGCGTTCGTTCGTTGACGTTCCGTTCGTTAACGTTCGTTCATCCCGATACAATTCGGCCGGGGTCAAATAGGCTAAAGATTGATGGGGCCGGTCGTAATTGTAAAACTGAAAGTAAGTGGCTAAACCTTGCCGAGCCTGTCTTGGTGTTAGATACTCATTCAGATAGACCTCCTCGTATTTGACACTGCGCCATAAGCGTTCAGTAAAAATGTTGTCCAGAGCTCGGCCCCGACCATCCATGCTGATCTGAGAACCCACGGTCAGAAAGCGGTCAACATGTTGGGGAGAGGTAAAATGGCTACCTTGGTCGCTATTGATGATCTCCGGTTTGGCTTGCTGCAAGGCGCGGTCAATCGTATCGACCACAAAGGGCATTTCCAAAGTTTGATCCAAGGCCCAACTGACCACAAAGCGGGAATACCAATCCAGAATGGCCACCAGGTACATCCAGCCTTGTTGTAAGCGAATGTAGGTGATATCAATGCCCCAGATGTGATTAGGCTGGCTGGCGGTCACATTTCGCAACAAATAGGGGTAAATTTTGTGCCCTGGAGCGGCTTTGCTCAGATTTGGGCCGGGATAGACGGCCACCAAACCCATTTCCCGCATACAGCCTTGCACCCGTTTGCGATTGATGTGCCACCCTTCCCGGCCCAGTGTGGCTCTGATGCGACGGGAGCCATAAAACGGGTAGCAGGTGTAGAGTTCATCAATCCGATGTTTGAGCCTGATTTCCTCCGCAGTGGGCGGCACAGGCTGATAATACAAACTGGATCGGCTGAGGCTCAATAATTCTGCCTGGCTTTTCAAGGCCAACTCAGCCCCGGCCCGCTCAACCAGAGCCAGCCGTTCAGTCCGGCTCAAGGTTGAGGCCAGATTTTTTTTTCAGCCAGTTGACCTGGGTGGTCAAGCGGCCTATTTCAGCATACAACTCGTTGGTTTTGGTTTCGTATTTCTCCTTCATTTGGTCGGTTTTTCGCTCGAATAACCGCGGCATCTCCGCCAAGGTATAATTTTTCCAGCGGGTCAGTTGTTTGGTAGACACCCCACTTTCTGATGAAAGCTGGGCCAGCGTTTTTTCTTCTTTGAGCAGTTCTGTTACTATTTTGGCCTTAAAGGCCGCTGTATATCGTTTTCTCATTTTCCCATTATAGGACATTAATCCCGTTTTTTCGTGTCCAATTTTTGGGATCCATTATA
>JAAETJ010001193.1 GCA_024228495.1 bacterium
AACACGGATTTTGTACACATTTGCACCGGCAGAGTTGGGTCAAAACTTACCGTTGCAGATTTGGCAAACTATCCAAGCAGCGACATCAGGATCACGACAGAAAAGTGCCAGCAGCGGAAGTCATCACGATTAAGCATCTAGCCAAATTACGACAAGGATCCATCGGTAAAAAAGCACCAAAACAGCCGTCCTGAATTATTCGCAGTGACTACCCAAAATTGTCTGGTTCCAGTTTAAATGAATGGATCAGCTTCTGATCTGCTCGCAATATATCTGGTGATTTTCATCATCAAAGCAAACAAATGTAACTTCACTAATTGATGGTGAGCGGTCGAAATTGATCACCGTCTTCATCGCAATGCGTGCTGCCTGTCTCTTTGGATATCGATATATGCCGGTGCTGATATTAGGAAATGCCACACTGCGGATATGCTTCTCGACACAGATATTCAGGCAGCAAGTATAGCACTGGGCCAGTAGCGGCTCCTCATCCTTGCTACCGCCATTCCAAACCGGGCCGACAGTGTGAATTACATATCTGGCCGGCAGGTTTCCCGCCGTTGTGATCACCGCCTGCCCG
>JAAETJ010001194.1 GCA_024228495.1 bacterium
CATTCAGTAAGGCATTGAAAGTAGCACCAAACTTCCACCCCGCACGGCTCAATCTGGCAGCGGTTGAAACCGCCGATAAACGCTACGAACTGGCAATAAAACAGTTCGATAAAATCCTGCGCCAGGCGCCGGAAGATGTCCGTGCAATGGAGGGCATGGCAAAAATCGCAGAACTCCGGAATCGGACTGCTGAGGCCATCTCGTGGATGGAGCGAATCCGAAATATCGAGTCGGTTGCAGCCCCGCCAGCGGTATTGAGCCGACTGGCGGAACTCTATCTGCAAACCGGGCAGCCAGGCTTGGCGTTGGAAGTCGCAAATGAGCTTGGCAACCAGAGACCTGGAGAGCTGATAGTGCTGGAGTTGACGGGACGGGCACAACTGGCTTTGGGAGAGCTAGAGACCGCGGCTCGCCTGTTTCGGGTCATGCATCAGTCCGGCCCGCACTCCGCGACCGTGCTGCAACGTATCGGCGCCCTGCTTATGCGGTCTGGCGATCTGATCAACGCGGAAAAAGCGATTGCCGATGCTTTGCAAAAAGAGCCGGAGTTTCTTCCGGCACGCGGGACGCAGGTCGTGCTGGAGCAGCGATTGGGTAAAACGGAACAAGCGCTTACCCATGCTCGGCAAATGCGCGATGACAAACCCAACCTCTCGATTGGGTATCGTCTGATCGGTGATATCCTGATGGAATCGGGTGACTTCCGCGGAGCAGCAGACGCCTATGCTGGCGGCCTCAAGGTGAAACCGGAGAATAGCCTGCTTATGCTGCAGTTCCGGGCGGAGAGCGCCACAGGTAACAAAAAAGCGGCCTGGTCCTTGCTCACCAACTGGATAGAAAAGCACCCGAATGATTACCTGATTCACAATGTCCTGGGAATGCTCAGTAACCGAGCGGGAGAACTGGAGAAGGCGCGTGTCCATTTTGAAAAGGTTGTGAATCTCCTGCCAGGTCATGGAGCTGCCTACAACAACCTGGCGATGGTTTACAGCAAGCTGAAACTGCCTGAGGCGATGGAGATGGCACAACGCGCTTATGCACTCAAGCCTAATGACCCCGCAATCAACGACACCCTCGGCTGGTTGCTGGTACAATCAGGCGATTCTCAGAGTAGTCTGGAATATCTGCGTCAGGCCCAAGCCCGTTCGTCCAAGAATCCGGAAGTGAGTTACCATCTAGCCGTCGCGCTTCACCAGCTGAAAAGAACTGACGAAGCGGTGCGGGAGTTAAAAACGGCAATTGCCCAGGGCGAGAAATTCACTGACTATCAGGCGGCTCAGATTTTGCTAAAAAAAATCGTTAAAAGCGGCAACTCTGGTAACGATTAGCAAATAGAGTGTCAGAATTTTTTACATAAATTCATTTTGTTCGGCAATATACTCTTTGGACACATCATTAACTTATTGATATTTAGTTGATTTATTTAATTGGTCTGGTATTTGCTTGTTATCTCAACAAAGTTATTGCAGGTGAATAACATCACAGTATTTTGGAGTCGGTATAAATGCGTAGACAAAAACTTATAACAGGCCTGGCTGTCGCCACATTGGGATTTGCCGGCAACGCCCTCGCCTTCACGACCGACGGCGATCTGAACGACTGGCTGAAAGAGAATAACTCCTGGGAGAAGAAAGCTGGTATCGATTTTGGTGGTCTAGATAAATATGCACCAGGGGACGCCTATGGGGGTCATTCTTATGATGCAGAACGGCTTCTGGCCGCTGTGGATTGGAGTACCAGCAAGCTGCACGTGGCTGTTATTACAGGAATGAACCCTCAGTCGGGTGGAAGCGAATATATCGACAGTAGCTCAAACGGCTGGCGACCGGGCGATCTTGCCATTTATACCGGTAACGATTATACCTCAGACCAACTTTGGAACGTCAATAACGGTCCCATTACTTGGAACAAAGATGGTTGGCCATCCGGCTCTACGAGTTCCGCCATCACGTCGAACGACGATGTTTATGGACTGCGGATCCCGGATGCAAGGGACGATGCGGGTACATTAAACGGTAATACCGGTACCTCCCCGGCCCTGCGTGATGTCGAGAAAGGCGGCTGGTGGTTCACCAAGTCGAGAGGCCGCGGCCAGCCCCGTTTAATCACCTCGATGGATGATCATACGAGCCGCGACGGGACTATACAAGATCCCAAAGCAGAGGTCGTCTACACAGAAGCAAAGTACGACGGCGCTGATTTTGACCCTCACAATGACCTTGTTCATGAGCCACATTATCTCATCGAAATGGCCATCTCTTTGACCAGCCTCGGTTGGAATGGCGAAAACTCCTTCAACGTGGCGCTCCAGTGGGGAATGAACTGCTCCAACGACTGGATCAACGGCCACGGCAGTTGGGTCAATAATCCAGAACCAACCCCAGGGGTCCCTGAGCCCGGCTCTCTGGCACTGATAGCACTTGGATTGGTCGGCATGGGATAC
>JAAETJ010001195.1 GCA_024228495.1 bacterium
ACGAGGTCAAACTCTTTGGAGTGCAGTGCTTTGATTGCATTTTCAGGGAATGCGTGGGCTTCGACCTGGTGTCCGATCGATTCGAGAAAGATTGTCAGTAATTCGAGCAATCCTGTATCGTCATCGACCAGGAGCAGGCGGCCCGTTAGCGGTTTATCGTTTGTGGTCGGTTCAAACATGTTATTCACAATGCGATCAGTCTTCACTGATCGTCTCCAGATCCACAGCCTTGGCACGCTCGAGGTTTATTTCCAGCTGATTTACCTCTCTTTCGAGTTTGGCGTTTTGGTCGGCTTGATGGATCAATTGGCGTAGCACTTTGTTTAATAATAGAGCATGGTCCTTGTATTTTCCTCCTTGTGCGGCTTGTTTCAGGTGCAGGTTTGCGGTGTTAAGCACTTTCCGGTTGGGCACGGGGTCGCTCAGGTAGGCCATCGCAAGTTCATAGTGCAGGTCAGCGCAATGGGCCTTTGCGGAACAATCGTTAATTTCACGCTTGAGCGTTCTGGTGCGGGCATTCCAGCTAGCCCTGTCCATCTTCTCATATTCCCTCCAAGAGATAGTTTCTTGCGTGCAAGAAGAGCATTCTGCCGTACAAGATGGACATACGTAATGCGAGAGCTTTTCTTGTACGAGCGGTACACAACCTGGCAAAAGGAATATTATCATGATCAGGAAAAAGCGCTGCCTCATGAAAGCTCTTCTCTTGTGATTTTGGATTGCATAATGATCTTACACCTGCGACTTGTTGCTGTGACCGGTGTCACATAAAGGCAGTCTGACCTGAACGCGTAATCCTTTATCTTTCCGATTTTCCAGTGCAACACCACCGCGCTGGGCTTCGGCCATTTCCTTGACAATGGCCAAGCCCAGGCCGGTGCCACGCAAATGTGCGCCTTGCGCCGGCACCTGAAAGAATCGGTCGCAGGCGCTACCCAAGAATTTTTCCGGGATACCCGGCCCTTCGTCCTCGACCATAACATACACATACTTGCGATGGCGTTTCGCGGAGATTGTTATTCGAGTATCGCGGGGGCTGTATTTGTTTGCGTTGCTCAATAGATTGAGCAGGATTTGCCGTGTGCGTTCAGGATCGACAAACACCTCAAGCTTGGTCAATAAGGAGAGCCACTGGATACGCTGGTTCTTCTCCCTGGTCAGTGGCAGAATTCGTTCAATCGCGTCTTTAATTATATCAGACAGATTGCAGGGGCGCAGGTTCATGACCAGCCGTTGTGTCTGGATTGCCTGCAT
>JAAETJ010001196.1 GCA_024228495.1 bacterium
ACCGGTTTGGGTATTCTCTATGGGCAGTTCAATGCGGCTCAGGCCGACGGCAATTCTGGCGATGGGGGTGCCAGCAGTAATGGTTGCGCCGCTAGCGCCGGTGATCTCCCATCCGGTGGGTTCTGTTTTCATGGGTCTCTTCCTTGGTTTTTTGGCTGCGCCGTATTCTGTTGTCCATTGGTCTGTTTTGCAGGGGATATTAATTCGCCTAAAAACAGATGCGCATGCTATCGGCTCACTGCAATTAGTTCCGTGCGCTAGTTCACAAAAAAATCTGGCAGCTGTGTCTCATTAGCTTGGGTAGGTTAGTCGTTCCAACTACGAGGTTTTCTTTTAAATCGCCACTACATAAGGATGCGAGTTGGCATTTTGCTGTTTTGAAAGAGTCTCTCAGTCGTTAATTGCCCATCAAATAGGAACGTACGATAAATTTGACGTACGTAAGTATTGGCGTATGAAAAATCCTCACAATTCTGAAGCTGGTATGAGTGCGGTAATTAGGCTAAAAGCTGCCTCGATGGAACAGCATGTGGGTGGCAGGTGGGATTCAGCGGTCAAAGCATTAAATGTCACACTGAAGGGAGAGGTATAGTGTGTTTTTTATATCAATAACAGCGCAATGTTTATCAATATTGCGCATATGTTAATGCGGATATTTCAGCATACAGGGCTTGGCAGCCGAAGGATCTGCTATTCAATTCGCCCCGCCCAATCGCGGGCGAATTGCCACGCCACCCGGCCACTGCGGGAACCCCGGTGGAGTGCCCATTTGAGTGACTCCAGACGGATGTTCTCTTCCGCTGTGGTTTCACTGTCCAGCTGTGCCAGCCAGTGATCCACAATCTCTAGGTACTGATCTTGGCTGTAGGGATAGAAGGTGAGCCATAGGCCAAACCGCTCCGACAGGGATATCTTCTCCTCTACCCCTTCGCTGTGGTGTATCTCGCCATCTACCACACGGGCATCTTGGTTCTCTTGCTTGTATTCGGGCAGTAGATGACGGCGGTTAGAGGTGGCGTAGATCAGCAAGTTATCGGGTGGTGCTGAGATCGAGCCATCTAGCGTCGCTTTCAAGGCTTTGTAGCTGGAGTCTTCCGC
>JAAETJ010001197.1 GCA_024228495.1 bacterium
ATTGTCTTCCAGTATCTGTTGAATGACGACAACCGATTCCGGTTGTGATAGGGTTTGTTTGATCAGGTTTTGTGTTTTCATGCCGCCATGATGGACGGCATCGGGCTAAAAGTCCAGCACTTTTTTATGGGTAAAGGGCAGAGCTAGCCGACTACCATGCCGGTCACACTTGGGGTTCGTTCCTCACCCCAACCTACCCGACATTGTATCATCGCAAAATCTCCGAGATCAGGAGTTCTGTCCGTCTGCAAGCGGATCGAAGATGTAGTGACACATCTTCAAGGCCTGCTCAAACTGCTAGGCATTGAGTAGGCTTTCGACCAGGAGTATGGGGCGTGGAAAGCGGCTTCCCAGTTGTAGAGGGAATAGGTCATGCAATCCGCCCGACCCCAGCTTGCCCAGCATCTCATGGGCAAAGGGGGGATAAAAAAGATCGGAGGACGTTTCGTCTCTGCGTATTATTGGCGCCTCCGGCTTCACTTCCACAAAAAACGAGGCCGGCGCCATAATTTAGAATTTCATTTGTGATGAGTTACCGCTTTCGCGGCCTGCTCCCTGGTGTAGAACAGGCCACCGAACACAAAGCCGGCTGTGACGCTATCAACAGCTGCGGCGACCGCACCATTCTCTTTTCTTTCGGCCACTAAATACTCTGGTAGGCCATCAAGTACATGTACAGGTGCAATTCGACCATCTGCAAAGCGGGACAAATAGTACTCTCC
>JAAETJ010001198.1 GCA_024228495.1 bacterium
AACGAACCCTTGCGGGTGCACCTTGATCAGTATTGTCGCCACGATGGCACCGTTTATATCGAAAAAACCAAATTTAGAAAGGATCGTTTGATTCCGGTTCCTCAAATCGCACTGACGCAGATCGAAAATTACCTGGCCGTGCGAACCGCCTTACGCGCTGATGACCAAAACCCCTACCTTTTGGCTGCCAGAAAACAGCGACAGCTCAGAGGTCGTCAGGTCCGAGATGCCTTTCATCAAGCGGTCAAAGATATCAGAATCAGCCAGCCCAAACAAGTCATCGGCAACATCACTTTCGGAAAACCGCTGCCTCATAGCTTGCGTCATGGCTTCGCTATAAACACCCTAAATCAGATCAAAGCCAGGGGAAACTGCCCTCAGCAGGCCTTGCCGATTTTGGCGACTTACATGGGCCATCGTAAATACCAGTACACCGCCGCGTATCTAAAGGTCAAAGATGCCAGAGATATTCCCGGATTAATCGCCTTTACCAAATCCCAATTGGATGTCATATGAAGCTTTCTACCGTCGTCTATCAATTTTTTAGCACCTACCTGCCTCACATCAAAGGGGTGAGCAACGCGACGATTAAAACATA
>JAAETJ010001199.1 GCA_024228495.1 bacterium
CAATCGCTTTATTGGCGATGCTCTCGGCCTTTGAATTAGTAAATGTGACAAAATCCCGCTGCCATTCGGCGGCGCTCTCGTAGTCCTCAATTTTCGGTTCGACTGTCTGTGGTTGCTGTGCCTTTAGTTGTGCCTCGAGTTCCTCGGACCTCTTTTTGTGAAAGTCCGCGTATTCCATTGCTGCTCGTTTGTCTGAAGCTAAAGCCTGTATCCGGGATCTGGTCTTTTCGGCCTTTTTCAGGCGTTGTTCCTCAGTTAAAGACCCGCCCTCCGGGGGCGCATTGACGTTCGGTGTCTCAGCAATTTCTGCCGGTGGTGCCGATTCCGCCTCGGCAGGCGCAATATTCTCTGTCATTTTCGACCTCTAATCAGGCGAGTAGCAGCAATAGTTCCGCAATCGTTACGGGTTGCTGCTGTATTTCAAACCCGATATCCAATAACAGCATGGATTCGAGTTCGTCTTCTATCAGATCAAGTACCCGCAATAGCGCGAACTCAAGCTGCAATTCCCGGTCAATCGATACGTCTGGCAGACCTTCAGCTATCTCCGCAGAAACCTCTTTTACAAGTGCCTCGCGGTCCAGTTCTTTCAGTACGTTCAGAACTTCCGGTACTTCCGGTAAGTTTCGCACGGCAAGCGGTTGACTTTCAAGGGCTTCGATGACTATCGGGAGTGGAATCTCCTCGGGTAGAGCCTTGCGGATACGGTCAAAGGCAAAGCCTGTCCAGCCCCCGGAGGGCTGTTCCACGGCTTCCATTTCGGCCTGTAACAGCAAACAGCCGGAACCGTCCTGCAGTAGTAAAGTCCCGCCATCCTGTAATTTCAGGCAGTTAATCATCCACTAAAACGCCCCACCAGCCGCAAGACCCCTCCGATCCCCCTTGGTCGTCCCAATGAGAAACCTTAACAATGGACAGAGCCGGGACAGGGACGCTGTGCAGGCTTAATTCCCCACTAGCCGCTTTAGCCACATACGCATCACCCTTGAAACAGAACACGCCGGGGAGCAGTACCCCGTTCATATCCGTTGAGCGAATGCGCATCGCACAGCGGTCATTCGATGATATCTCTGTGTGCCAGCCTTGCAGGTAGAGCGTTTTGGCCAGTGGGACCATCCTGTGCGGTACCAGGGACTTATTCCCGCCTGCCGCTATCATGCAATACAGCGTATTCGGGATTGTGTCACCCTGCTTGTAGATCGCGATATTGCCCTCGGCCACGCCGTTATCTCCTACCGTCAGCGCGTACATATCGTTGACAAAGCGTATATCTGTCGCTGTGGTATTCACCCCTGTGGTGCCGTTTAGTGTTTTTTCTTCTGTTTGCTCGTCACCGTTGTCATCAAGATAGTGAATGCGGATAGTCAGTACGCCCGTCGCCGTTGCGCCATTATCAGCATTGCTCTCGGAAATAACGGTCATCTGCTCACCAGCAGGGGCAGGTGTTGGCAGTCTGGCAGGGCCATCAGGTGTGAAATCTACCCACCTGCAACAGTCCTCACCGTCCACATCAACACTACCGCCTTCCCACTCGCCCATAGCTGACATGATGGAATGACCTGCCACATTTCCCTTAGCCACTTCCAGTATGAAATCTTGTGTAAATTGCCTGCTCATTTAGAACCATCCGTCATTGCTGTTGTAGGTGATGACCAGTGTCTCCCTGTCAGCGAGGGTGAAGCCCGAGTTCATTCCCAGTAAGTCCTCCGACCCATCAGGCTCGATGGTCAATGTGTTACCAGAGCTTCCCGAGTTTATAATCTTGAAAGTCTGGCCCTCAACCCCTGCCGGGAGAGTTGCCGTCCATGCGGCACTATCTGTATTGGCGAAAACAACATCGTCTGTTGCCAGAATTGTCTGAGTTGTGGTGTAGCGCGAAGTGTTCTTAAATCGTCCGCCGGTTGAAGTGATTGTGCCGTTTGCGCCATTAAGCAAGACACCGCTTGACGATACATCGCCAACTTGGAATGAGGTAGCTGTTGCGTTTGTCCCTACGCCTAGCTGCATGGCATTAGCGGCGGTCACACTGGCATCCGTAGACCCCGTTACACTGGCTACAACCACGCTGCCAAAAGCACCAGCGCCTACATTCAGAATACCGCTAGACGTTGTACGACCTACCATAACGCTGCCATTACCAGCGTTGACATTGCTTCCCGAACCGGTATGAGCTACGACCGATAGCGCACCATCACCCGAAACGGTGACTCCTTGCGTATTATCAGATTTGGCCATCCGCAACACACTCAATGAACCATCACCGCTTACAGTTTCCAGGCCTCTCGTAATGTAGCTGACTGAAAGCGCCCCGGAACCGCTTACTGTTGAGGTTGCCGTGTTGTTTGATACCGAAGGATTCGTAATAACAGCGCCCAGATTGACAGCTGCTACACCCGAAGCGGTCATGTCAGCTACATTGCCGCTACCGCCACCATTTGCGTCTACTTGCCCGAAGTGTCCTGCGGTTCCCACAACAAACGCTGAGGCGCCAGTTGCGTTTAAGGTAGATACGCTTTGAGTTCCTGAGCTTCCCTGAAAGCCAACATAGGCGGTCCCGATAACCACAGAACCCGTGTTGGTTGATGTAATTTCTGACTTACCACCAACAAAGCCTGCGCTAGTAAATCCACCATTAAAGAAGTTCGAACATCCACCGAATATCATGGCGTTCGCACCCGAGGTTGTTAGATTGGCTATATCGTTAGCGTGCGATACGTTGGTGTACCCCATAACTAAAGTAGGGAAAGTAGCATCAGCCGCTGACATGGTTATGTTTACGGTGCCTTTGTTGAGGCTGCCGCCGTCATGCCTATGGCTGATAATGTGACTTGACGCTGCTGTCACATTATAGTTGGGCGCGGTGGCCAGTCCTTGGTCGTTGGCTACCTTAAGCCCACTGCCATAGATCTTTCCGAATCTATTGGCAAATGTGCCTAAATCATCTGATTCTGTGCCTGTGCTGAGAATGCTCTCTGAGGTGGTAAAACCAGCAGCGGTTAGCCTGCCCGTGGTTGTGTCATCGGCATTGTCTACAAGATAATTAGTAGGGATTAGGCCGTCAACTTCCGACTCGGTGTAATAGCGATTATCCAGTTGCCCGGCGTCTAGCTCTGTCTCTGTGTAATACCTGGCATCGCCTCGAGCGTTATTGTGGTATTGAGTGTGGTCGTCATCACCAAGCCCGGTAATCGATCCGTGGTCAATCGCAGCTTCGTGCTGCGTGACAGATGATTCTGTGATGTTGGCGTCGGGTACGTTTGCCCACGTAACGGACACAGACAGATCATTAGACTCGGTAAAGCTCGTTAGATAACCGGCAAGGGCATGATTGCCCCAACCGTAGGCACTATCCCAATTACTGAAGTTAGCCCCGGCTATCTGGGCCTCTGTGACAGGTAGTGATCCGACTGTGGACTTTTTCGATGAACCAGTGGCATGGTCGGTGGCATCGTCAACGTCGACCACATATACAAGATCAGCAGCATCAGGAACGGCCAGTGCCGGTAATGCTGGTAAGCGTTCCTGGGCCATTATTCCATTACGCCAAGAATATCGGCCTCTAGGATGACCATAAAGACTTCGTCGCCGACGTGCATTTCCTCGTGATTGGTGAACATCACACGCTCACCGACCTCAACATCCAGCTTTCTACGCGCACCGCATTTCAGCAATACACCGGAACCCACAGCAAACACTTCGCCCTCGTGGGTATTGTATTTCTCATGATCCCGCTTATCGCCGCTAATCAACACAATGCCACCGGCCGACTTTTCAGGTATGTCGGGCTTAATGAATATCTGATCGTGTAGGGGTCTGATCAATTTAGCTTACTCACTGGTTTAGCGCCGATTGTGTATTATGAAATGATTCAATTTCATACACAAAAACTCTTGTGTCGGATACGTAATACAAAACGATTCAGGCAGCATCATTGCATTCATGCAACCACGCAAGTCCCGTATCAGGACTAGGTAATGCCCAGACCTTGTACTTAGCACTCCACAGCCACAAAGCCCAGAACTCATAATCGTTATTCCAAACATATTTAGCTTTTATTTTCATTGCAGCGTCTTCACTGGTTTAGCGCCTATGGCCTGTCCGTTCTCATCGCGGACCAAAACTTTAGGCATGGCAGCGACCTTGGCAGCATCAGCCTGTGCCTCGGATGCATCAGCCATTTTCTCAGCCGCACCGGAAAGCCCCGTAATAGCCTCGGTTAAGGACTTGGCAAAGGTTTCCATGTTGGCGCCGTTGGTCTTTTGAGTCTCTTTTGAAACGCGCTCATTCTGTATGTCTGTGGCTGTTGACGCCTTGAGCCGGTCCCGCTCGAGAGCAATCTTGTCATGCTCTAAAGCCATCTGCTCACGTTCAAGCTGCATTTCCAACCCGCGCTGGTTACGCTCGGCATCACGTTTCGCCGCATCGGCAGCCGCTCTAGCGTTTTCCTTTGCTATATCGCCCTCGGCCGCTACGATCTCACGCTCGGTTTTCGCCTGTTCCTGTAGCTTTTCCTGCTCGAGCTCGGCATTGATCGCCTGGTTTTGCTGCCCGACAGACTGTTGCAATTCGGCAACAATCTCCTCATCATCCTTGCCCGGCTGGATAATACCGCGCTGGATCATGGCGATCTTCACCCGCTTTTCAATCTCATCAGCGCCCGGTACATCCAGATTCTTAACCACCTGATCCGCCGCAACCTCGGCCACTATCGGTACAGCACCGGATACCTCGACCAATCCAGCTAAAGCCTCCTGTCGTTGTGTGGTGAATGATGGCCCAAGGGTTACAGCAACATCGTACTTGCCCGTGCCAAGATCATTTACTTTCTTCATTTGGCCGGTTTCTTCGTCTTCGATTTCCTGATTGATCGTTACATAGTCCTCAGCACCGTCGATGCCAATGATTCTCACTACCCGCTCATTGTCATAGACTCTCGGAATCATATCGACCAGTATTTCGCCGGTAAACCGAATAGCTTTGCCGAGGTTATCGACAAACTCAAATGACCCTACATCGCCCTCTTGCTTGCGGGCATTGATGGCTATACCACTGACCTCGTTAGAGGGTTCA
>JAAETJ010001200.1 GCA_024228495.1 bacterium
CGTAGAGAAAGCCTTTGGAAGCAACCGGTACGTTGCCAATCCGAATGGCTATCTACCCACCGATCGGTTTACCGACCAGGCATTGGATTTGGAAACGGGCTTGTACTGGTATGGCAGCAGGTACTATGACCCTGCCGTCGGTCGCTACTTGCAACCTGATGATGTAGTTCCCGCTCCCTTCGATACACAGGGCAGAAACCCCTATACCTATGTCCGAAACAATCCACTAGGCCTTACTGACCCGACGGGGAATGCGGCGGAGAACATTCTTGAATGGATTTGGCGGAGAATCTCAGGAAATGATGCCATGGAGGGGTCGGGAAGTGGTGCTCCGGAAGGTTGGGATGTTCCAGCCCCCGTCTGGACAGCTGGTTCCGCCAACGGCCAGCTTAAAAAGGCGCTTGACCCGATCGTAGAACCTGTTGCCAAGGAGATAGTTCGAGTTGTGGACAAAGGGGCGAACGCTGCGGCTGCCGGGTTCGAGGATGGTTCAGCTGCGCCCTATGAGGTGCCAACCCATATCGCCTTAACCTTGGCTGGAACTGATTTCAATGTCGACCCATTGTCGGGATATCACAATGCCTTTCAGTCCGAATCGGGAGCCGGCCTTTTTGAAAAAACCATGTATGGCGGTGGGGCCATTTTTGGTTTGATGACCTGGACCTTGCCGGCGGGCAAAGGGGCATCAGCGACCCTGTCATCCAGGCCTCTTTTGTTTGGCCAGAAGGGCGTTTCCAATGTATTCTCTCATGGTGTGCACAAGGGAAAGACCCTCGGCACAGTTGCCAAGGGGCTGCGAGAAGGCAAAATACTTGCAGATTCCCTGCCAATCAATTTTGTCGTACGGAACGGCCAGCGGGTTACCGTCAACAATCGGTCGCTAACTGCGCTCCGTATGGCGAGAAAGGAACCGACCATTGTGGTAAACAAGACAGGGCAACGGATTTGGGAAAGAAGATTGACTAACAACCTAAAAGGTAGCAAAGGGCCAAGCGACACAATTAGGGTGCGCAATGGCCCGCCAGGGACATCCAACATCGAATAGAGGACAAGCCAATGAGATTTTCAAGGGTTTCTACGCCAATATCAGCACCGTGGTTCCGGTCATGTGAACTGTCCTCCCTAGAATATAGGTGTTCCGAAATCGTGCTGAAGGTGACCGACGAGATTGGAGGCAAGTGGGTTTTAACCTTTGCCGAACTTCAGGCCACCAAGGTGACAACCGAAGAATGTGCAGGCGAAATTCTGGAAATTTTGCCCGAAGGGGGAGGGGCCGTCTATGCCTCAGAAACTTCTGATTGGCTATCTTTTCTTGGCAAAGGGCAAATCGATTTCCTGAGCCGGTCAAGGCATTTCGTAGTCCCTTGCTATGATGAGGTTGTCGAGATTGTTGCGTGGGAATTTCAAGTAACGGTCGGCGACTGATCCAGTTGCAACTGTCGCTTGACGCGAATCACCTCACCTCTAGCTACCTGATCAGGGGGGGCCGGCAGAAACGCATTAGACGAGTTATCGGTATGAGTCCGGTCAGGCCATGTAGCGCGCAGGCCGAGGGTGTCCGTGCCATTGTTAGATTTGAAGGGGGCTCAACCCCTTGGTAGAACAAGAGTTAGTGAAACAGCTCACCTACCTGAAATCGAGCCCCATGAACAAGAATACAAAGAAGAAGGCCAAACGCCAGCCCCGAAAA
>JAAETJ010001201.1 GCA_024228495.1 bacterium
CAAGTGTTTTTTGAAGTTATGGACTGTGGGTTTGCGGTCATCTATCCGGCCTGTTTGCGCGGCACAATATTGGCCGCTGGCCCTGATGGAATCCGTGGACTGAGACCTTGTCACCGTAATTGTTCGCCGCTCTGCAAAATCTGGAAATGCTGGCTGTTTAAGCTGGGGAGTTACCCTTTATCTGCTTTTCGCGGCGCTCGATTTGCGCTTGACGGAGCAGCGCTTGCGGATTTCCCACGTGCGGATGGTACGTTTGTTGCGCTGCTCGAGGCTGCTTAGTCTGGGAGCCGCGGAGGTGCAATTGGAATTATCGAAATAGCGGATGCCTTTTTCGCTTTTGAAGCAATAGCCGTTGCGGTGAAAAATCTCATTGCGGGCGATCCATAATTTATGACAAGTGAGCCCTTCGACCTCCGCGCGCTTGAGAGACTTTCTCGAACTATCGGGAAATATGGCCCGGTAAGTGAGGATATTTGGCTTCTTTACGGGAGGGTTGACCGGTTGTGCAGTTGATGGTTTTGCACCTGCAGCGCGCGCTGTTGTGGCTGGTGGATTTGCAGCCACGATTATATTCTTGTCAGATTTTGGTTTATTAGCTGTTGCCAGCTCTGCGATTTTCAGTTTCGCCAGCGGTGCGAAAACGCCGGTCGGAAAGGCCGTCAGATAGGCTTTGAAAGAAGCCGCGTTACTCGAATTGACAATGCTCTCCCAAAACAGTTTTTCAAGCGCCGGCACAGAGCTGCTGGAGCGTTGGGCGCTGTTCCCAGCCGTTTTGTCGTCAATTGTGACTTGTTGGGCGGCGAGCGCTTTTTCTTTGCTTTTGAAGAAAAATTCGCCGCGAAAGGCACCGGTCAACCACGGTGTTTGCTTCTGCTCGGTGGCATCTTCGACTGAGGCTAGCACACGCTTGAAGACGGTTTCAACGGCGAGACCTGGCTTGCGGATAAAGCGTGACAAGGCCAGCGTATAAGGACTGTTGAGGCCGTTACCGTCAAACGCCACGTCCCCTGGAGCTGTTGAATAGGCGATGAGCGTGCCGCTGGCCGCTTGCACGGGGGCGAGGCCTCTGGTGCCCGAGCGATTGGACCCGGCATAGGGATTGTTACGGCAGGCATCGAGGATGATAATATTGAGGCGGCTTTTGGAGCTGCGCATGGTGCCAAGGAAGTCGTTGACATCGACACCTTCAAAGCGCACTTCCTCTTCGTCTTTAATATCGGCGGTGACCGGCACTATATAGTTGATGCCACGAACCTGCACGCCGTGCCCGGCATAGTAAAACAGACCGATACTGTTTTCGTTGTTGCGCAAAACACGGCTGAAATCCAGCATGGCTCGGCGCATTTGGCGCTGATCTGCGTCCGTCACCTTGATAACCTCAAAGCCAACTTCTGTGAGGGTTTTGGCGATCAGTTCAGCATCGTTTTTGGGATTTTTAAGGGGCGGGCTGCCTGTATAGGCTGAATTTCCGATAACCAGCGCATAGCGCCCGGCAGCCTTCACGCAAGTTGTTGATATCATTATTATGGATACAAGCACGAGCAAGATCTTGTTGGCCGGTCGCAACATGGGCACCTCTTTTTTATCCAATATATTCGTACACTCCGGTGTAAGAATATAGACTGGCGTGCCGGAAGGAAACAGGATTGATCAGTTTATTTTCAACCGATCATCCGTTTTTTATCGAGCGATGATTTTGGATTTTGAATACTGCGCTCATAGGCCTGCGTAATGTTGGTCTTATCGCGGGTAATGTCAGTGCTATAGATAGGCCGGATCTGGTTTATACCAACGCGCTCCAACGTGCTCCAACGCGCTCCAAGTCGAGCCGGTCAGCGTCCCAGCAGGTGCAAACAGTAATATCTCCCTTGGTATGGCCTTTTGTCTGATCCTCACAAGCGGTTTGCAGGAGTTGCAACTCGCGCTGATCGAGCGGAAAGAACCGGACATTGAGGCTATTGATCCATTGCGCAGCTCGGGGCCCATGTTCAGGGTCGGTGCCATCGCTCTGGCGCTGCGAGTTATGAAGGAAGGGAAATGTTCT
This sequence comes from bacterium, assembly GCA_024228495.1. Taxonomy (GTDB): domain Bacteria; phylum Pseudomonadota; class Alphaproteobacteria; order Rhizobiales; family JAKIUO01; genus JAKIUO01. The sequence goes on from JAAETJ010001201.1 coordinate 2,045, forward strand.
AGGACGCGCAGATTAGCCCCGGTGTGTTTTGGTAGCCGCTGAGCGTTGACGAGTACACACGTCCAATGTGGAACCCCGTGAATGCCCTGTCAGTCAAGTAGAAATTTCTCCTTGAGATGCGCGATGAGTTCGTGAAACAGGACACAAAAGGGCATGGCATCCGTTGCCGGGGTGATAAACCGGTGCTCAAATATCGTTGAGCTTATTTAATCCAGCCTTTTTCCTTGTAATATTTCACAGCACCTGCGTGCAGGGGAGCCGACAATCCATCTGAAATCATTTTCTTTTCATCAAGATTGGCAAAGGCCGGGTGCATTTGGCGAAATTCAGCCAGATTGTCGAAGACGGCGCGCACGAGTTCATAAACGATGTCTTGGCTGGTTTCAGAGCTTGCAACAATGGTGGCCATCACACCAAAGGTATTCACGTCTTGCGCGATAGTAGCGTAGGTCCCTTTGGGGATCGAAGAATAAGTATAGGAAGGATTTTCCAAGATCAGTTGATCAACCGTTTTGCCTGCCAGGGTAATGATGCGCGCACCGCAATCATTGGTGGCTTGAGCGACACCGACATTTGGCACGCCAACGGTATAGCCAAAAGCATCAATGCGCCCATCACAAAGGGCTTTTGACTGGTTGGTGGAGTTTAACTCGCTGGTTTCTCCAAAATAGGAGCCATCAACATTATAGGCCAGCATCAAGGCTTCGAATGTGCCGCGTTGGCCAGAGCCGGGATTGCCGATATTGACGCGTTTGCCGGCCAGATCAGCCCAGTTGTTGATGCCGCTGTCCTTGCCAACAAGGACCTGAAAGGGTTCGGCATGCACCGAAAACAGGGCTCTGATTTTCTCAAATTTCTGGTCTTCGAATTTGTCGGTACCGCGATAAGCATGCTGCAGCACATCTGATTGCGCGATCCCGATTTCCAGGTCCCTGGCACGAAGGGCGTTGATATTATAGACGGAGCCGCCGGTGGAAGGTGCCGAACAGCGCAGCGCATTCCGGTTATCTCCAGCAGCTTTTTGTACCATTTTGCAAATGGCGTTGCCAGCAATGAAATAGACGCCTGTTGGGCCTCCAGTGCCGATTGCTACAAAGCGTTTGGTAGCTTGTGCTTCGAGCGACAGCAATGACGCGCCAACCACGATTGCCAGCAATAGGGCCATCGTTCCGCGTTTGATCTGTTGTCGTGCTAACATTGCGTCCTCCGCTTTATACAAACCATTTGATTAGGTCTTTTACCATACAGATCAATGATCTGCGGGCGGTTTAAAAGCATCTTAGCGCCGGTCACGGTAAAATCGGTCAACCAATTGATCTCATGGTTATCTGCCCATCCATTGCTTATCTACTAAGGCTTTGCTCTTCAAGTTCGCGGACATAGCGATCCCAGAGAAAATCCCTGTTTTTACCAATGTCATACAGATGCCTCCAGGAATAGACCCCGGTATCGTGACCATCGTCAAAGGTAAGTGTGACCGCATAGTGGCCAACTTCTTCAATACCGGTGATTTTGACATTCTTTTTGCCCGGAATGGTTTTGCGTTGATCGGGAGCATGACCTTGTACTTCGGCGCTGGGGCTCATGACACGCAGATATTCGGTTGAAAACTCGAAATTCTCACCATCTTCAAAGGCGATGGAGAGCTGATCCTTACCCTTGTTCAGCTTGATCTCCGTCGGCTCCAGTTCAAAGATATCCATTTTCACTTTTCCTTCCCGATACATGTTTCACGGCACGCCTGATCTGTAAATGGGGCTTTTGATGACCCATTAATGCCCTTGCTTATTCATTAGATTGAATATGACTGATCTGACCATTTGTTCAAGGAGAAACCGCAAAAGGGGTGCGTTTGTCCCGATTCTACGGATTGGAGGATGAAAATGCTGTGGCATTGAACGGGTGGGCGTTCGCCAGCAGATTGGATTAGTGATGTAATACGCTAAAGTGCACGCGCCACAATTAGTCCGTTAGAATTGTTTTATCATTTCGCACTAAAAGGGGGAGAGACGAATAAATGCGAAAGGTTCGGTGGATATTTGGGATCATGGTGTTCATGGTAGCGCTGTTCTTTGCGCTCAATTTCAGCTGGACGCATGCGGCAGTGGCGTGGTTGGTGACCAAGTCAGAATGCCCCGCAAAGCTCATAGTGCTGGCGAAAAAAGATGTTGCGGCCCTGTTTGGCAGCACGCGCTCATCGCCCTTGTGGGTGTGCACCACAAAGCCACTGCTGGGTCTTGATATTTCTCATGGCACGACGCGGAGCGCTTTGTTTCTACCCTCGATCATTGTCATTGGTAAAAAGGGGCCAAAGCGCAATGTTATGGCACATGAATATGTTCACGCCGAACTGGCGGCAAGGTTGGGCGCTCGTTACGCGCTCATTCCCACCTGGTTCGATGAGGGGCTGGCCATGCAGGTCGATTACCGGCGTTTATATACACCCAGGGCGTTGGCTCGATATCTGCGGCGCAAGGAGGTGCAAAAACCCTATCTTGATGACCTTGCGTCTTCTTTTCGCTTCTACAGACGCGGCAAAGGCAGGATAAACTACGCCTTCGCCAATTGCGTTGTTAAAAACTGGCTGAAGGCGCAAGGGGCGAAGCAACCCCTCAAGTTGATCACTAATATCGAATGGAAAAAATCCTTCCCAATCGAACAATTCCGTAAGGCAGAGCAAAGATGTTTGTTGCGTTGATGGAGCGATCTGGCACGGAAAGAAAAAAGGCAGGTCGCGAGGACCTGCCTTTTCTAATTTTTGCACTCAGGAAAAAGCTTCTGCGCCCCTGGCGGCACGCTAGCTTTCCATGGTGATCTTGGTCTTTTTGCCCTCGCGTTTTGCTTTGTGGGCTTCGGCGTTTGTCCAGGCTTTCTCCGCGATTTGGCTATAGATTTTGGCGTGTGGACCATCTGGATCTGAAACGACGACGGGCTGACCGGCATCTGATTTTTCGCGGATATCCATGTGCAGCGGAATTTCGCCAAGGAACGGCACCTTGATGCGTTCGGCTTCGGTTTTGGCACCGCCATGACCGAAAATGTCTGAGCGCTCGCCACATGATGGGCATTTGAAATAGCTCATATTCTCGACAATGCCGAGCACAGGCACTTTCACCTGTTTAAACATGTTGAGACCCTTGCGCGCATCAATGAGCGCCAGATCCTGCGGTGTTGAAACGATCACGGCTCCGGCCAGTGGTACGGCCTGTGACATGGTCAATTGCGCATCGCCGGTTCCAGGAGGCATGTCGACTACCAGCACGTCGAGCTCGCCCCAGGTGACAAATTGCAACATCTGAGTGAGAGCTGACATGACCATAGGACCACGCCAGATCATTGGCGCATCCTCATCAACGAGAAAACCAATGGACATGACTTCCATGCCAAATGCTTTCATGGGTTTGATTTGATCGTTTTCAGCAGCTTCCGGGTTTTGTCCCTGCAAGCCAAGAAGGCGCGGGATGGAAGGACCGTAAATATCAGCGTCCAAGATGCCGGTGCGAAGACCATTGGCCTGGAAGGAAAGCGCCAGATTGATAGCTGTTGTTGATTTGCCAACACCACCTTTGCCAGAGGCAACGGCAATGATTGAACCAATATTTGGCATAGGTATTTGACCGCCGGTGCCACCAGAACCTGGAGCGCCAGCACGGCCACCGCCGGTTGAACAGCCGCCACCGCCAGTATCTGGTGCCGAAGCTTCTCCGGCGTTACGGTCTGCGGTCAGGGTCACAGCAACTGATTCGACGCCATCGATACGGCCAACAATTTCTTCAGCAGCTTCGCGCATGGGTTCAAGCTCTTTGGCACGCCCTGGCTCAACGCTAATGGCAAAATAGACCTTGCCCTTGTTTATTACGATCGGGGAGACGATACCCAGCGATACGATATCATCGCCCTGATCTGGTCCCTTGACTTTTTGCAGCATTTCAAGGACGCGTTCCTTGGTGAGGTTGGTGCTCATTGGCTTTCTTACTCCCTGGGTGGCCTCATGACAGAGGCGCATTTTTTAACTCGACATAATGCAAGGCTTATGAGACCTCGTATAGGCACTCAATTGCGAGCCGTCAATTGACGCTGTGACGCATTAAACCATCATTGACAGGCTAAGGCCTGGCATCACTCAGGGTTATGGTGCTGGCGGCGTGCAATTGTTTGCTGGCTAGCTTTTTTGCGACGCAGTAGTGCTGGAACTATAAGCGGCGAAAAGTGCAGACCAGCGAGCAAATGCTCGTCGTTCTGAAAGGATTTGATTAGATTGGCTCCCTTTTGCCCTGTTCGTCGTTGAATATACACCTATGTCCTGCCTTCTCACAAAACAAAATTGAACCAATTTGATCAAACCAGCGCCACAACCCTGAGTGATGGCAGGCCCTAGTAGTAGGAATACCTGATGTCTGTTGTCAAGTATTTGAGGGGTGGCATATCAACTTATCTCGATTATTGCATTTAATTAAGGCTGCGGAAGGTGATTTGGGACGCTCAGGCGGAATGATCTCTTGCGGAATTTCATAGTTTTGACGTAATAACCGCCTTTGAATTAAAACTCTTATTTTCTGGCTGATATAAACTAAATGCCTTGACAGTTTTTTTGATCAGCCGTGGTTTTTTGTTAAGAATGTGCAATGTTGAATCCTATCCGCTTGATAAATCGTCTGTTTGAATTCCTGGCCGAGTTACCAGCAAGGCTTGTGCGCCTGCCGGTAGCAGTCATGGAGCTGATCCTTGATATTCGTTTCTGGATACGGCTGGTGCTTTATGGTATTGGTTCATTTTTACTGATCCTGACGCTGGCCTATGCCGCTCCTGCGATATGGGCGCCCATGGCTCTCAAATGGCTGGAGCCACAGCTGGATTATTTTGACCAGCGCTCGAAGGGCATCGGTATTTATAGTGCCCGCGGTGATTATCTGGGTATTTTCGATCCGCGAATGGAGCCTGACTTCAATTCCTCTTCCAAGACTATCGAATGGGAAAGCTTTACCGCCTATCCCGATCACAAGTCGGAGCATGTCGACAAGGTGCCACCTCATTACTGGTCCTGCCTGCACTACCTGGAAGATCGTAATCTCGGAAAACCGATGCTCAGTTTTCGCAAGGGCTTCCCCTATATTCAGTTCGGCAATCTCTACGGTATTGATCCGCAAGGTCTGATGCGCATGCCGCGCAAGGCTGTTTCATATATTCTTGGCCAATCCAGTGGTGGCGGTGGTTCGACGATCTCCATGCAGCTGGCCCGCAGCTATTACGCGTCATTGCCGTCGCGCAAGGAAAGCTATCTCGACAAGCTGAAGCGCAAAACCTCGGAATGGTGGCTGGCACCGATCATTCAGCACAAGCTGGCTTCTGATGGAGATTTCGGACCGCTGCAAAAATGGGCCGCCAATCATCTGCCGTTGGTGCAAAGGGTAGGGGGATCGCTTTACGGGGTTGGTCTCACCAGCCGCATTATCTTTGGCAAGCCATCAAGCGAGATGACCCGTGCCGAGCAGTTTGTGCTGGCGGCCGCCGTAAATCGTCCCATTCAGGTGTTGCCCAGTAAAAATCCGCATATCAACAAGCGGCGGTTGAGCAATTGGCGTCATATCACGGCGATCCGGGCGCAAAGATGCGTGAAAGCGCTGGTTGCTGACCAGCGTGAAGAAAAGAACCTGACGATTGCCTTGTCGACCATGTCCATAGATGTACCGCAAGCAAGGCTCGCTCCAGACAAGGAAGCCGAATTAAAGCTATTGTCGCGCTCGCAAGGGGTTATTCGCAACAATCCTGTACGCCGGGCCAATCATTTCGCGCCCTCTAGCCGGTTTGGGGCACGCGCCGAAATGGTGGATTTGTATGGGGCTGAGTGGCGTGAGTATGTGGCCCGCGTCGATCTCACACTCAATTCTGCCCAGAATATTCGTTTTCGTGAAAAGCTAGCCAAACAGCTGGGCAAGCTCAATAGCAAATATCGCAGCAAGCTTGATCGGCGTTATACGCTCGACGTGCTGGCCCGCAAACGCGGCAAGCGCCTGCCGGACATTATTGTCGCGGCTGCCGATGAAAGCGGCAAAATCGTGCGCTATTTCGAAGCTGGGCAAAATGCTCATTATTTTGGTTCCAGCCCAGCCAGAGACAGGCTATCAGGGCGCTATGAACGTGATCGCGAGGGGCGTGCCGTCGCCTCGGTTGCAAAGATGATCGGGGCCATCCTTATTGCCAATGATGGAGAGGATACGCCTGACAGCAAATATCTGGATACCGATGCGCCGTCCAGGGGATTGCAAAGCTGTCGGCGAAAAGGCGGCAATCGGCGTTTGCGGCGATCTGAAACCGTATTCGCATGTTCCATGTCGCAGCCATTGGCCAGTCGATTGTTCAAGCTGGGGCAGGGCACCGTGCGCCAAAGTGTGGACCGGTTTGGCTTCAACATGCCCTTTGCTAAGAAAAAGGAAGACGAGACGCCGCCGTCGACGGCTGTAGCGCATGGGCTGATCACCGGCAGCCCACAAAAGGTGCATCATATGGCCTCGGTCATTCTTGCGTCTCTGACGGGGCGTGGATCAAAGCCTGTGAGTGTGCCGACAATTATCGCCAATCATTCTCAAACGTCGCGCAAGAGCGAGCAGCTCGACAAGTTGGAAACCACCAGCGATATTATTCCTGATCGTGTGATCGAACCCGTCGGGCAGGGCATGTTGCGCCGTTTGCTGTCGGCGCCGCTTTGTTATGAAGTGAAAGGTAAGCGTTACGGCACGCTTAAAAGCCAGAGTAAATGGTGTGCGAATCGCCATAAATATATCCAGTTGCATTTTGCTAAAACAGGTACGCAGACCACAGTCGATGCAGATACAACCGTTGATGTCTGGGTGGCGGGTGGCGTGCAATTTACGTCAGGTAAAAGCTATTCCTATGTTATTCTCGTGGGATCCGGGGCCGTCAGCCAACCTCTGGGCTATCGTCTTCATTCAAGCCAGCTAGCGGCCCCTTTATTGGGTGTTTTGATGAAGGATCTGGAGCAACTCGCGACGCCCGTGCAAGCCGCGATTGCGCCAAAAATTGACAATAAAACACAGTAACTTGCCCCAAAATTCTCCTTGGCTTGCCCGTGCCCGTCATTGGGTGCTAATTGTGGTCAGGCATCAGGGGGCTTGCTAGATCGATGGGTGATCACCTCAAAGACTTGGATTAGTCACGAAACAGCCTAATTGGCAGACTATACACATGGTTCTGTAAATTGGGGGGCAAGACTTGCGAGGCAGCATTATTGAGCTGTTCTGACACGGTTTTTCCCTGTTTTAACTGGTTTCTTGATGCATATACGGTTTTGGACCGATATGAATACGCGGGAACATCGCCTCCGATGATGGGAAGGAGCGATGGCTACAAAGGAGTTTTCCTGTGCTTGAGTGGTTGATGAGGAAAATATTTCCAGGTTGGCTTAAAAAACCCCTTTCACGCAAGGAAACGGCACGTCAGGCAACGCCCCTTGTAAAGGCCGGTGATGGCCGCCGCATTGAGGAGCCACCCCTTGGCAAATCTGTCAGAGCCACCTTCGATGATCAAAATGCGCTTGCAACAGATGTTGGATATGAGCCACTGGTCGCTGACATACCTTCACAGCCGGGCTCGTTAGATAAATCTGACGATCAATATATGACTAATAATCGCGAGATATCAGACAGCGGTGAGAACGAAAAGGTCCATATTTTTCATTTCCGTGCCTGGTTTTATGCGGACCCTGTAAAGGCGTCGCTTACCCTTGGTCTGGCTTTTTTATCTTGGCTTGCCACCTATACCGGTATGCTGGAGCTCATTCAGGCCAATTCGGGCACTGTCGATATCGGTTCGCGCATCGCCATTGGCTTTGCGGTCATGATGCTGATGTTGATGATACTTTATCTGCTCGACAGTCTTTATGCGGGTGGTACACCCACCTGGATCAAGCCCCTGTTCGTGTTTGGATATTTGTTCCTGACGCTGATTTCCGTGGGCTTTGGTTTTGGTTTTTACTGGAAATATCTTGAAGCCCGGACTGAGGCGACCCGATCCGCGGAAAGCGCCGTGTCGCAGGTGCAAGTGGCCTTGCAGATCGGCCAATCGCGGCTCGAACAATTACAGAGCACCTTTGCGCAATTGACCTCCTTGTCGACCCAAAAAGCCATACAAGAGCGTGATCACGGCAATAGCTGTCCCAACTCGAAACCGGGCGAGGGACCGCGTATGCGTTTGCGCGATAGTGATAGTCAAAAATTTGGTTATGCGGCTGAATATATAACGGGTCGTGCTGGCACCGTTAAAGCTGATTTCAATGCGCTCAATGGTGATTTGAAAAAGGTTGTTAGCCGAGATGCCTCGACCATTGGCAAAGATGGTACTCGCAACAAGTTTTTACGCGCCCTTGGCCGCAAGCTGGATCTGACTATTGCGCGCTTTAATACGCTGCGCACCGATCCGCAATTGCGCCAGTTCCGCGAGAATTTCGATAAGCGCGCCAGTACTACCCGCTTCCCCAATGGCCGTGGAGGCACGTTCCGTTGTCCAGATGTGCAGTTGCAAACGGCACTACGCGGCGTCGTGCGGGCGATTGATGATATTCCCGAAATAAAAAACCCAAAGATAGCAGCAGTGGAAGGCTCAGAGGCCGTTATTGAGGCGTTTCGCCGCCTTGCCGTGACGCTGGCCGCTTTGCCCACGTTGAAACTGCCACCGAGCCCCGACGAGTTGCGCAAAGCTCGCAAACAGGCGATCAGTGCGGGTCGCAAAGTCGAGGTTTCCAATGTTGATGCTGGTCTCTCGAAGCGCGATTATATTCCGCTTTCAGCTGCTGTTTTTGTCGATCTGTGTATTTTACTGATTTCGCTCAATCGCAGTTATGATCATTTACAGCGTATCCAGAAATCGGTTTCGCGTGCGCGCGCCAGTGAATTTGGCGGCACCATGCTCGATATTTTCGAGGCCCATAAAAACAAGATTTCCGAAGAAATGCTGGAGATCTTTCATAATGCCGAATTTGAGTATGGGCGCGATTATTATCTCGCGGTGCCATTGGTCAAGGGATCGCAAAAGGCACTGCTGAGCGACCGTTTGGATCGCAATATTGAAGAAGGCTATCGCTCTGAGCGCGATGATTATGATCGGGCAATTCAAAATCTGGAAAAGGAGATGGCGGGGCTGCGTTCGTTCAAAATCCAGAATGAAGAACTGCAGGCCAGAAAACTGACGCGTGAACATGCTGATACCTGCCGTAATCACAATCTGTTGCTAAGCAATAGCAAGCAGCTTCGTGCGACATATCAATCAGATTCGGACGAAGAGTTCAGCAAACGCAGGGATGTCATTCAGGTTGTCGAGGAGCTTGAGAAAACCGCGACCTATTTCAAACTTTTGCAAAGACAAGAAGACAAGCTTGCCGGACCTTTGGCGCGGATTGTCACGATTGAAAAAGAAATTGATGAACTGAAAAAGAAGCGCACAATCAATCTCAAGCTGGAACGGGACGAAATCAAGGGACGACTGTCCACCGGCTATACCCACGATATTGCCAAGGAATCACGGTTCCTTTCAAATCTGTGCATTAGCCTGGAAGCCAATGGTATTTTGCACCTGGCCAGTATATGGCCATTGCAAAGAGTGGTGCGGGCACAATTGAAGCGCCATGACAGTCGCTATTATGCGCAGGGGCGCCAATACCGGGTTTATCGCTTCCGCAAGGTCGCCGATACGCAAAGTCAGATGGTGCTGGACCTTATCATGGAGGCCGTCAAGCGTTCAGAAGAGAGCGGCGATTTGAATGATAATGTGTCGCCCCCTCCAGTGCAGATAGATATTGCAGCAGCGGATGAAAAAGCTCGCCTTGAGGAGCAAGAGCGCAAGCAGGAACTGCTATCGGCAAAAGAAGAGATCGAAAGACTGCAAAAAGAAAAAACAGTCACAATGGAGGCGGCTAAGAGGGCCGGATCTCCGATCAATAAAGAAGCAGCAGATGATGCGGAGATCGTGACGATCCGTGAGCTTTCCCCCGCAGCCATCAGCCGTGCCAACAAAGGCTTGCGGAGCCATTTTGAGGGCATAGCCGGAGTAGAAGTGCCAGGAGAGCAGCTGGCAGATTTTATAGCCAAAAGCGATAGTGATAGCATTGGCAAGCCTGTTTTTGTCGAGCAGCCACTGGGTTCTGGTGACCCCGTTGTGATCGACAGGCAAAAGACATCGGGCGCCGTAAAGAAAATGTTTGGCGGGTTTTTGTCATTTGGCAAAAAGAGCCCAGCCGACAGCTCGTTGCTTGGGAGCGCTAAATCCGGGGATCTTGCCAGGTTCCGTCGTGAGGATGAGATCAACATCGCTTCACAGGATCTGATTGAGGACCGTCGCAACAGTGACGGTTTGAGTGCGGATACACTCGATCATTCGGAAAAAGAAATTGAGGAAGATCTGCCCGTCGCTTCTATGGATGCGGCGACAGAACCATCAATTGAGAGTGAAGAACTTGTTCTTCATAAAGCAAGCTTGAGCGACCCTGAACCTGAGGCGAGCGATATGGACGCAAAAAAAGACGAGCCTTTTGTGGCTGTTAAGCCAATCACTGAATTTGCCGAATCAACTCCCTCGATTCTTTCGAGATTAAGTGCAGGTGAAAAAGAAAAGCCCGGTGAGCGTCAAGTTAATGAAGATAGTTTGCTGCCGTCAAGGCCAGAGCCCCGCATCGAGGCGCAACCTGCCCCCGAATCACCAGAGCAATCGGATCGCTTGAGCAATGATCCTGTGTCTGCACGAATTGCAGAGCTACAGCGGGGCTTGCAAGAACGCGAAATTGGACGCAGCGATAGGGCCACCGCCAAGAACGCCCAGACAGTAGAGCGCAAACCATTGACAGATCCTGTGATACTGGGGCCTGGAGAGGCAAGTCAGGATCCTGGTTCAATGCTAATGGCGCGGATGAACGCTAAATCAAAAGGGACATATGATGAGCCCTCAGAGGCTGATGACTTCAAGGAAGGCGCAATGCCGGGCTTTTTGAAGGGAGATGATTTTCTCGATGAAGCGTCCGAAGAAATGAAGGCGCAGAGCCTGGCGAAGCGATTTAGCCCAAATGGCGATAAAAAATAGCATTTTTCGAAAAAGAAAATTTACGAGAAATAATCGTTAGTAATATCAGTAACTTGCGGTTATTTTTTTGATTTTATGAAATTTTTCTGTGAAGCGTTAAAACCTTTTTTACCGTCAGGGCGCAAATTGGTTAAACGAAGGCGACACAGGTTCCTGCATTCCGTCGCTTCAGATTATTTTCCGATATTAAGACGAGGAGTGTGCGAATGGGTTTGCTCTCACAATTTTCTTCCAAAGCCGAACTTCATCGCAGAGAAACGGTCAAGCGTTTCGACGATTTTATTTTATCTTATGTTAGCAAAGTCGAAAAACAAGCGACCGCTTCCAAAGAAGATCTGAGCGTCACTTTGATCGCTCGCTCTCCAGAGAGCGCTGTGACAGATGCCGTACGCCGCCATGCCAACACCTTTGTTGATCTGGGCATTGAGGTACGTGTGATTTTTGCCAGCATAGAACCAGCGTCTGTGTTTGCTGATTTTGTGGAAATGGCCGGTATGTATAATGGCCAAAACTGTCTTGATACTTCTCTTCGCTGGGCGAAAAATCCTGCCCTTTTGGATGCCCATGAACAGCTTGTGTTGGGGATGGATCATTGTTGGTCCGGCGATGCTATGCGCCGCGCGGCCGATGTGAGGTTTTCACTTGATCTGTTTGAAAGTGCTGGCGCCAATGCGGTGGAACTTGGTCGCGCCGCTTTTATCGGGCTTTGGTCGGCAAGTGCCAATATTCCAAAATCACGATTTCGCAATGTTACACCAGCTCGTGCCAACCAACCAGTTGTCATTGAGATTGAAGGCATCCGTGATCAGTTGCTTGAAAATGCATTTGAAGGTTGTTATGCAACCCGCCACTAGACCAGATCCAGGCAAATCGCCAAAAGAAAAAGGGTTGGACCATATAGTCCAACCCTTTTTCTTTTGGCGATTTAAGGCGTTCTAGAAGTCACCTTTTGAAGCACGGTCGAGGACATCAAGAATAATCCTTTTGACCTCAATGGCTTCTTTCAACAGTTTTGGAGGCAATGCCTTGCCACCATGGATCATCATGTCCATATCCAGTGTATAGATCCACAACTTGCCTTGCTTGTCTTCAAGCAGAGAAATGCGGCACGGCAGGTAAGCAGCGTAGGCGTCCGAATGATCAACCATTTTCTGGGCGGTCAAAGGATTACAATAAAGATAGATGTTTAGCTTGCGCCAAGGCTTGCCGTTCATGGCGCTGACCTGATCACCAAGCGGCAGGAAACCAACATCCTTGATATTGTTTTCCTGGGCAATGGTTTTGATTGATTCGTGAACGTCCTCAAAGGAAATGCCATCAGCAACCTGACGTTTCCAAACGGTCGCTTCGGCGGCATTGCCAGAGGCGAGTAGTTTTTTGCCCATATTCAAATAGGTTTTGCCAGCTCCAGGATCCAGATTACCAAATTTATAGCCAAGTGTGCCGATACCGATCAAAGCGATTAATCCAATTAACGCCAGTATATTACGTATAAAACCCATTGTTCGTTCCCTCTAACTTTTACATTAATCCAAGCACTTTGTATTCTGACAGGTGATTGTCAGTAGCGGATCGCAGTTGATATTATTATTATTATTTGTTGGATAAGTTAAACATGCAATGATCCAAGCGTAAAGAGGGGAAGCACGTTGACATGCCCCCATCTGGATGAATCAAGTGCTGCGATTTGCAATAAAACTGCTATCTGACCGTTCTGTTGTTGGCCAGCTCAAGCGCTTACCAGACCAAGTTCGATCCGCGCTTTGGCCCGCAAGCGATCAATAGGTTGCAGGTCTTTACCATCCAGATAGTGCCAAAAGGTCCAGCCATTGCAGGCTTTACGTTTCTGCATATTGGCCCCCAGCTTGTGAATGGACCCATGTTTCAAGTCATCACAGGCCTCATTGTGCGGGCTGATTTCGCGAGAAAGAGAGCCATCGGCGCGTACGCTGGCTTCATAACGGGCCTTTTTGTCGAACAGGAGGGTGCCAGGGGTTAGAAGTCCAAGGTCTAGCAGAGCGCCAAAGGGCACTTTTGGAGCATCGCGCCTGCTTGGCAGGGGCGTGAATTCTCTTTTGCCGAGCGGTTTGACCGTTTCGATACGATCTGCTGCAACCTTAGCATAGGTGCTGTCGCGCTCAATACCTATAAAATTGCGACCGAGATATTTGGCTACTGCGCCGGTGGTTCCCGTACCAAAAAATGGATCAAGGATCACATCGCCCGGCCTGCTGGAGGCCATGATGACGCGTTGCAGCAGGCTTTCAGGCTTTTGCGTGGGGTGACGTTTTTGGCCATCATTGTTGCGCAGGCGCTCGCCTCCCGCACAAATCGGCAGCAACCAGTCAGAGCGCATCTGCAGATCGTCATTGAAGGCTTTCATGCTGTCATAGTTGAACGTATAGCGAGAGCTTTGCCCGCGCGCCGCCCAGATTAGCGTTTCATGGGCATTGGTGAAACGGCGTCCGCGAAAATTGGGCATCGGATTGGTTTTGCGCCACACCACATCATTAAGCAGCCAATAATCTAAATCCTGCAAGGCCGCCCCGACCCGAAAAATATTGTGATAGGAGCCGATCACCCACAGCGCGCCATCCTTTTTCAACACGCGTCGACAGGCTTTGAGCCATCTGCGGGTGAAATTGTCATAGGTGTTAAAGCTGCTGAACTGATCCCAGTCCTGATGCACACCATCGACACGGCTGTTATTGGGCCGCAAAAGATCGCCATCAAGCTGCAGATTATAGGGAGGGTCAGCAAACACTAGATCAATGCTGTTGGCGGGGAGCTTTTCCAATATCTCGATACAGTCACCGATCAGGATTTTGTTGAGAACATCTTTGTCACTGACATGCGGATCGGTCGATTTTGCGGTTCGAATACGGGGGGACGCCGTTGTCGCAATACTCACTGAGCGGTTCTCCTTGGACAGTGTCTCAAAATGATACAAATAGTGAACATTATAATAGCTCATATCCACCGGAATTGGAAGCTCACATTGCCCTAAAAAGCCTATGAACAGGGCGTAAAGCCACAAATATGGTTAACAGACAAAAGAGGAACAAAATTCTGTTCGAGATTTCAATAGCCTAGAAAAAAGCAAGTGCTTTTTTTGCGAAATAATTTTTTTTGACGCATTGGAGGCCGGGCGCGACTAATAGTCTGAATCCATAAAGAAAGGATGTTTGGTAATCTTATTTAAATAAACCTCTGCTACAGTATAAGTAATTACTAGTAGTATTTAGGATCCAGAATTCGTTAGTCACTCATCACAAGATGGAGCTAGATTATGGAGCAGAATAGTGCAAACCTTGCTAAAGGCATTCTAACTGGATGCTTTGTTGCAGTGCTCGTCATGTCGTTGGCGACAAAATCTCATGCGAGTGAGATCATAAAGCCTCTTCTCGAACAAACCGAAGACCTTGTCAGCAAATCTGTGGTCCCGGCCATCTATTATGGCTCTCGCCACTCATATAACGAAGAACGTGATATCTGGGGGCTTTCCAATGAGCAACCGTCAGATCGTGTCGCCGAGCCAGAGATTTCCGCTTAGCCGACGTTTTTTGTAAGTCAAGATCTGACTTTGCAACTCAAGATCTGGCTATTTGAGGTTTTTACCAGCAATTATCGGCAGTCCTCGCAAGAAGTCGACAGATTTCATTGGCCGCTTGCCAGCGCGTTGTAGTTTTACCAGACGTACGGCTCCCTCACTACAAGCAACTAATAGCTGATCATCGAGTAATTGCCCGGCGCACCCCTTATCTGCGGGCTGTTTGTCCGGTTCGCTGCTGAGCACTTTAATCCGCTCATTCTTTCCCTTCACTTCAATCTCGAACCATGCTCCTGGAAACGGGGAGAGGCCGCGAATATGGTTGTGAACTTGTGAGGCACTCTTGTTCCAGTCGATATGTGTTTCCGATTTTTCGATTTTGCTGGCATAAGTGATGCCCTCAACCGGCTGTTCTATGCACGAAAGCGATCCCTCTTGCAGTTTTTTCAGTGCTTCCGCCATCAAGCTGGCACCGCGCACCATTAAATCATCGTGCAATTCCCCGGCGTTCATATTAGGTGTGATGGCTGTTTTTGTACTCATGCAAACGGGACCGGTGTCGAGCCCTGTTTCCATGCGCATGACCTCGACCCCTGATATCTTGTCGCCCGCCATGATGGCGCGCTGGATGGGAGCGGCTCCTCGCCAGCGTGGCAGTAAGGAGCCATGCAGGTTGAAGCAGCCATGTTTGGGCGCGGCCAGCACTTTTGGTCCAAGGATAAGCCCGTAGGCGACGACAATGGCGACATCTGCTTGAAGCGTTTCAAACGCCTTGCGGGCTTCTAGCTTGCGCAAGCAAACGGGGGTCCGCACCTCAAGCCCGGCCTCTTGTGCAAACAGGTGAACCGGCGACAGGCGGTCCTTTTTTCCTCGTCCAGCAGGTCTTGGTGGCTGGCTATATACAGCAATTACCTCATGACCGGATTCGAGCAGGGCACTCAATGTCGGCACGGAAAAATCCGGCGTCCCCATAAATATGATCCGCATGGTGCGCTATCCTTTTTCTTGATTGTCTAAACACCATTTGCGGAGCTGTCCAATATTCTGGCATCACTTGCCTGCCTGATCGTCTCTATCTATATATACCAAGATTTGAAAATTTGGTTTTGCTGTTTTTTGCAGCTCCAAAAAACTTTTGACAGGAGCCTGCATGGCCAAGGGAGCGGCGCGCGCCACTTTTGAGAACAAGAAAATTGACGAGGTGGCTGTCCTGCGTGATTTGCTGCCTTATATCTGGCCCGCTGACCGGCGTGATTTGCGTATTCGCGTGGCTCTCGCCTTTGTTTCATTGATCATCGCCAAAGTGATCACTGTAGCAACGCCAATCGCCTACAAGGGCGCGGTCGATCTATTGACCGGGCAGGGCGGTGATCCAGCGGTAGTGGTGTCGACAACGGCGCTGCTTGCGACCCCCGTTATGCTTATCCTGGCCTATGGGTTGGGGCGGATCATGATGATTATCTTCAATCAGATCCGTGATGTGTTGTTCGTCAATGCGGGCCAGCATGCCGTACGGTCCTTGTCGAACCGCGCTTTTTCCCATACTCACAAATTATCGCTGCGCTATCATCTGGAGCGCCAGACTGGTGGCCATGCGCGTGCCATTGAACGGGGCGTTGACGCCGTGGAGCTGATCATCCGCATGGGCTTGCTTAACTCGATTCCAACGCTGGTGGAATTCGGGCTGATCGCGGTGGTGCTGTCATGGTATATAGGCTGGGAGTTCGTGGTAGTCGTCGCGTTGACGATTTTGATCTATATCTGGTTCACCATTCGGGCCAGCGAGTGGCGTGTCAGTATAATTCGTGAGCTTACAAAGGCTGACAATGAAGCGGGGACCAAGGCGGTTGATAGCTTACTCAACTACGAAACCGTCAAATATTTTGGCAATGAAAAGCTCGAGCAAAATCGCTATGATCAATCGCGCGAGCAATATGAGGCGGCTGCCATCAAGACCCATTATTCGCTTGGCATGCTGAATGCTGGTCAGGCGCTTATTTTCACCGCCGGGCTGACCATTTGCATGTTGATTGCCGGGTCGCGGGTGGCGGCGGGTCAGTTTACGATCGGCGACTTTGTGATGATCAATGCTTTGTTGATCCAGCTCTATCAACCCCTGCATCTGATGGGGACGATCTATCGGGCTATTCGTCAATCTCTGGTGGACCTCGAAAACCTGTTCGGTATTTTAAATACCAAACCGGAGATCATTGATGTTCCCGGTACCAAAGCCCTCAAAGTCGACACAGGTCACATCCGTTTTGAAGGCGTCGATTTTGCTTATGAAGTGGAACGCCCCATCATCAAGGATGTGAGCTTTGACGTGCCAGCCGGGCAGATGGTGGCCATTGTTGGCCCATCGGGGGCGGGAAAATCCACCATATCGCGATTGCTGTTTCGTTTCTATGAACCGCTTGGCGGAGCGATCAAAGTGGATGGGCAGGATATAGCGGAAGTGACGCAGGCAAGTTTGCGTAAAGCTATTGGCGTGGTGCCGCAAGACACAGTTTTGTTCAATGATACGATCTATTACAATATTGCCTATGGTAATCCTGATGCGTCTCGTGATGAGATCATCGCCGCTGCGAAAATGGCCCATATACATGAGTTTATTCTAGACCTGCCAAAGGGCTATGACAGTCTTGTCGGGGAACGTGGGCTGAAATTATCGGGAGGAGAAAAGCAGCGTGTTGCCATTGCCCGCACGATCTTGAAGGCACCGCCCATCTTGATGCTGGATGAAGCAACCAGCGCGCTTGACAGCTATACGGAAAAAGAAATTCAAGCAGCGCTTGATGAAGTTGCCCACAATCGCACGACACTCGTAATTGCCCATCGTCTGTCGACCATCATCCATGCAGATAATATTATCGTGCTCGAAAAGGGCCGCATCGCGGAGCAAGGCAATCATGGCGAGCTGTTGAAGAAAGAAGGGCTCTATGCCGGTTTATGGGCTCGTCAGCGTGAAGCCGATGAAGCGCGACAAAAACTCGCCTATGTCCTGGAAGAAGAGTAAGGACAGCAGCAGAAACAAACGTCACGTTTAGCTTGTTTTTTTGTCCGTTAGTATGGGTTTTTTTGCCTAGCCGACAAGTAAAAATCTGGCGCTAACCGACCCGTTTTTTTCGACGGCGGCCCCAAATGACAAAGCCCGCTATTTGACATAGCGGGTTTTGCAGATTGTTACTTGGGCATATTCGGTTGGATTAGTCTTCGACAAACAAGATAATGGAAACAGCCTGTTTGATGGCTTTTTGGGACTGGCTGACTATGCCATCTAGAATAACTGGCAATGTGACTTTGTAATTCTTGCCGATATATTCCTGCAAGAAAGCGCCACGCAAGTTAGGTAGATCATCATTGGTGATCGCGGGGCCATGGCGGCGGCCAACAGCTGCAGGGCCATATGTTCCGCCAGAGTTTTCCAGAACGGTTACATTAGAATAGTCAAAACCACCGGCCATTTTGCCATTATAACGACCTGCGCTGGCTTTGCCCTGCACATAGATCTGGTAATTACGCTTGCCGTCAAATACGCCCCGGATATCGGAGATCACCCGGTCAAGCGACTGTTTGAAGGCGCCATCATTGACAATTTTGCTATAGCTGGCGCTGGCAAATTTATAGGCCTTGCCATCTGCTGGATTTCGCAGGGTGATATTGTAATAGAGGCCACGTTTGCCGTTGACCAGTTCAGATTGGTTCCTTTTGACCATATTATAATCGCCAGAGGTCAGCCGTAGTTCGGTTTCGTCCGAATTATATTTTTGCATCATGGCAAGCGGCGTCGCGCGCTTTTCGACGATAGTGCGCGTGGTAAGCTCGGGAGTCGCTGGGGCAGGCTGACTGCTCATTGCTTTCAATTCAGCCTCTAGAGACGCGATTTTGGCGCTCTGAACTTCGCTGTCATTTCTATAGGCTTTTAGCAAGCCCGTAACGCGGCCATTTTCAATGTCTGTATTTTCTTTTTCTGACGTCAGGCTGTCGATGCGCGCTGTGAGCCTTGATGTGTCATCATTGCCTGCAGCCTCGCTGGCGCTAAGTTGTCCGCGAAGCCCACTGATAACGCCTTGCAACCTTGTTACTTCTCCTTCATTGCCGGATCGGCAGTCATTGATATCATCTTCTAGCTCGGCATATCTCAACGCGCCTGTTTCGACTTCTCCTGTGAGCCTTTCGATGATGGTATTGCGTGAAGCAAGTTTTGAGGTAAAGCCATCATTTTTAGCTTGTAGACTGGTGATATTGTCCTGCATACCATCAAAGCTGGCGACTTCTGGTTGCCAGACAAACCAGCTGGCAAGGCCAAGTGTGAGACCCGAGACCAGGGTGAGAAAGCCAAAGCCGCGCGGGCGGCCTTTTTTTTCATCGACAAGAGGATGGCGGCGGGTCATTTGGGCAATACCCAAAAGGCTGATCACGCCAGCCATAGGTAGAAGTGTCCACAAGATCCATTTGAACTCACTGGCGCCTGGAGCCATGCTGGAATTCCAGACCAACCATGCAAGCCCGCCAATAAATAACAAGGAAAGCAGCGCCCAAGGCCAGAAACCCCGACCCCGATGTTTGGATTGATCATGATACTCAGAGTGATTGTTTGTAACTCTACCGGATGAGGCAATTACAGGGTCGTCCGTTACGCTTGACGGTGTTTCGCCATGGTTCTCGGTTTTATTGATGCCCTGTTGTTTCTCACGGCGCATCCATCCAACGATGCTCATAAGCGCAAAAACTGCTATAATTCCTGCTATCGCCCAAAATAGCCAATGTCCCATTCCCATAATCATACCCATTATTCTTCTCCAATTATGTTTGGTATAAAACCTTGTTTCAAACCCTCTATCGCGGGATTTTTCGCTTAGTTTATCCCGGCATATATTGTCAAAAAAAGGTATTTCAGTGCTTTTTTTATAGCTATCTGCTCATGATACTGATGAATAATCAAGTTTGAGGAAAGTTACTCTTTCTGGCTAGGGACGTAATTATGGTAGTGCTTGTCGTTTTGGAGCAATTGCCCTATATCGTTATTTCACCAAGAAAAAGTTCGCATGTAGCGGGTTTTACGCGTTTAAAAACGCGATCACAACAATGACCAGTAAGGGAGACCGATTTGTCGCAAAATGGTTCGGTATTCAATAGTATTATGGGATTTTTTGTTCCCATACATCCAGATGGTCACAAGTTTGTGGCAATCGCCGCGATTGTCGCCGTTTTGGGTTTTTTGCTCTCAAACGTGCTGGGTCTTTTATTGTTTATCATTGTTGCTTATGTGGCCTACTTTTTTCGCGACCCCGAACGGATTGTGCCGCAGCAGGCCGGACTGATCATCGCAGCCGCCGATGGGCGTGTTTCGATGATCGAAGAAATTTCGCCCCCTGAAGAGCTGGGGCTGGGGCCGGATATGCGCTTGAAAGTGTCGATTTTTTTGTCGGTGTTTGACGTTCATATCAACCGCGCTCCCGTGTCTGGTGAAATCATCGAGAAGATTTATACGCCGGGCCTGTTTCTAAACGCCGAGCTCGACAAGGCCAGCGAAGATAATGAGCGCTCCTCGCTGATTATTGAAACCATTGATGGCAAAAAAATTGCCGTTGTGGCCATTGCCGGACTGATAGCACGGCGGATCATAGGCTTTGTTGAAAAAGGCCAGCGTATTGGGGTTGGCGAGCGTTTTGGCTTGATCCGTTTTGGCTCACGGGTGGACGTCTATCTGCCCCAGGATACCATTCCTTTGGTGGCAGTTGGCCAAACAGCTATTGGCGGCGAGACGGTGATTGCTGATCTTGGCCAAAATGATCCGGCACGTGAGACCCGCGCCATATAGGTTCGTGCGTTTAAGGTGTTTGGATGATAGGGTTGCTTTGAAACGCAATCTGAAAGGCATGAAATGGCACCATTTACACAATCACGCAAGGCAGGGTCTCGCATAAGAAAGCGTTTCCCACTCAAGAAGCCTATTCCGGTGCGTCTGCTAATCCCCAATATGATCACGCTTTTGGGCTTAAGTGCTGGCCTCACCGCCATTCGCATGGGCATTGAGCATCGATATGAGCTGGCTATCGCAATGATTTTCATTGCGGCTATTCTTGATGCGCTTGATGGCCGTGTTGCACGCATGTTGAAGGCTTCCAGCCGGTTTGGTGCGGAGCTGGACAGCTTGGCCGATTTCGTCAATTTTGGTGTTGCCCCGGCGATCATTATTTTTACCTGGGCTCTTGATGGATTACGCTCGATTGGCTGGATTGCGGTCTTGATCTATACCTTGTGCGCCGCACTTCGTCTGGCCCGTTTCAATGTGGCGCTGGATGATGAGGAAGCCCCTAACTGGAAGAAAAACTTCTTCACCGGTATCCCGGCTCCTGCTGCCGCCATTATAGTATTGTTGCCTTTGTATTTCTCGTTTCTGGGCGTGCAGGGAGTTGAGGTTTTAAAGCCGCTGATATTGCTGCATGTGTTGTTTGTTGGCTTGATGATGGTGTCCAAGGTGCCGACCTTTTCCGGCAAGCTCATTGGCGCCAAGATTGACCGCGAATATGTGCTGCCCATGCTGGTCGCCGCGGTGATCCTGGCGGCACTTTTGTTTACTTATAACTGGGCTATGCTGATTATTGTCTCGTTGGCTTATTTGGCGATCATTCCCTATAGCTATCTGCGCTATCGCGCTCTGGACGCCGGTCATAAACGGCGCCGCAAGGACAAGGGTGGCGAAAAGGCAAAAGGCAAGGATGCTGATATTGCCAAACTTGATGAGAAGAATATAAGACCCCAGTCCGACAGGCTTCAATAGCTAAATGATCCGGCTATTTGCAGGTCTCTCAATATCGTCGAATTTACTCCGCGGCCTTTGGCATCTCTTGCAAGGGTGGCATTGCATTTGGTTGATCGGCCGATCTCTTGTTGCGTCTTCGTAGCGCTTTTTTGTGCATAAAGTTACGCTTCAGGATGGTTGGCATGGTGAGTAGTACCGGGGTCAAAATGAGCGTCAATATAGTTGCAAAACCAAGACCGAATATGATCGCCGTTGAAAGCTGAACCCACCAGATCGAGGTCACCGAACCGAGTTGCACAATCCGGTTGAAAAAGTCGAGATTGATTTGCAGGGCCATGGGGGCCAGACCGCATATGGTGGTGATGGTGGTCAGCAATACTGGCCGCAGACGTTGAGCGGACGCGCGCAAGGCGGCATCCACCACCGGCATTTTTAGATCCTTGTGGAAATGATTAAAAGTATCGATCAGCACGATGGAGTTGTTTACCACAATCCCGGCCAGCGCCACGACCCCCGTACCTGTCATGATGATCGAGAACAGCTGCCCCGTGACCATCATGCCAATCAGTACGCCGACAAGCGATAATACAACGGTAAGCAAGGTGATGGTCGTTTGATAGAAACTGTTGAACTGTGTTACCAGAATGATGAACATCATGAACAGCGCGCCGATCATGGCCTTGACCAGAAACTCACCTGATTTTTTTTGATCTTCATCGGCACCCTTGAACACCAGGTCGATATCTGCAGGCCAGGTTTGCTGTTTTAGCCATTTATCGATCTCGGTTATTTTATCGCCGCCCAATACGCCATTGTCTGCATTTGCCTTTACCAGCATCATGTAGCGGCCATCTCTTCGGATGATGGAGCTGACTTTTTGCTGGGCTTTTCTGGTGACAAAATTGGTCAGAGGGACAGGACCGTTTTTGGTCACAACGCGCAATTGATCAAGCTGGTTGATGGTGCGCTCACCGCGCGGCAGGCGTACTCTGATATCGATTTCATCTTCTGCATCATCGGGGCGATAGGTGCCAATCAACAAACCATTGGTGACGAGCTGGATCATCGAGCCAACTGACAAGATATCGGTTCCAAAACGCGCCGCTTCCTTTCGGTCCACGTCGAGCACCCATTCGATGCCGGGTAAGGGGGTACTGTCTTCGACATCGCGAATGTCGGCGATCTGCTCATCGAAAAATTTGCGCACACGCCGCGTTGTTGCCTCGACTTGCGCAAGGTTGCCACCCGTTATTTGCAAACGGATATCCTTGCCGGTCGGCGGGCCTTCTTCTCTTTTGCGAACTTCGACGACGATGCCGGGAAGTCCCGTCACTTTGTTGCGGATCTCTTCGAGGATGACTTTGCCCTTGCGGCGTAGATTATAGTTGGCAGGTTCCAAAATAAGTTGGCCAATGAGATCTGTTGGGCGGTCGGTGCCGCCGCCATCGAACTGCGTGCCAGATCCAACAGAGCCAATGGTTGTGAATACGGATTTGAGGCCGCCAACCTGCAGGACGCGTTTTTCAACCTCGATGACGAGATCAAACTTTTCCTTGGCCGACATATTGCCTCGACCCGACACAAACACGAAGGCCTGTTCAGGTTCGGTATCGACAAAAAACTCAACGCCGGCGGCAAGCTTTTGGAAGCCCAAAAATATACCAACGACGACCAGTGCACTGGCGAGCAGCACGAGGAAGGGATGTTTTACAAGGCGCGCCAGTAAACGGATATAGGTGCCTGCCATGCCGCGGATCTTGTCATAGTCAACATGTGATCCCCCTGCCAACTGATTGGCAGATTGAGCATCGTTGTTTGAGATTTTATTGCGTCCCAGCAAGCCGCCAAGCACGGGTAAAAAGACCATCGCCGTGAGCAGTGAGGCGGAGAGCACAATAATCACCGTAAACGGCAGATAGGACATGAATTTGCCTGCAACGCCGGGCCACAAGATCATGGGCGCGAACGCTACAAGGGTGGTGGCGGTTGAGCTGACAATGGGCCAGAACATGCGATTGGCGGCCAGAATGTAGGCCTCTTTTCGGTGCAGGCCCTCGGCCACCTTGCGATCAGCATATTCGACGATGACAATCGCCCCGTCTACGAGAATACCAACAGTCAGCACCATGCCGAACATATGCATCATGTTGAGCGTGTGACCGGCCAGACCAAGGATCAGGAAGCTGACCATGAAGGAGGCGGGGATCGACAGGCCAACAAGCAGCGAAGAGCGCATGCCCAACGCGGCCACAACCACGACCATTACGAGGGCGATGGCCGTCATGATTGAGGATTGCAGGGAATTGAGAATTTCGAATACCGATGTTGACTGATCCAGCGCGAAATCGACCTTGATGGCCTTGGGCCAATTCTTGGTGAAAGCCTCAACCACTTCGCGGACCCTGACGCTGTTTTCAACGACATTGGTGCCAAGGCGCTTGACCACCTGAATGGCGATATCGGGTTTGCCGTTAAAGCGTGAATAATTTGTGCGGTCCTTGAACGTGCGCTTGATTTCCGCGACTTCCTTGAGGGTGACGACCCCGTTACTTGTAGAGACAATCGGCAGGTCATAGACGTCTTGTGCTGTTTCGAACAGGCCAGGTACCTTGACATTAAAGCTGCCCCCGCCACCCGTTTCACCGGCATCCATAAAGCCTGCAGTGATCAGCTGATTGTTGCGCACGACGGCATTAACGAGCTGTTCCTGGGAAATATTGTAACTCTCAAGAGCCGTGCGATTGATCACCACTTCCAGCAGTTCTTCGCGATGACCAGCAAGATTTGCTTCCAGTACGGTGGGGATCGCTTCAATCTGATCCTTGAGGCGGCGCGCATGGCGATAAAGGGTGCGTTCTGGTATATCGCCTGAGATCACCACCGCGATGATGGGGGCCAGTGAAAAATTGATTTCATTGACGGTGGGCTCTTTGGCTTCACTTGGCAGCTTGGAGCGGGCCTGGTCGACTTTTTCGCGCACATCGGTTGAGGCTTCGTCATGATCGATGTCGCTTTTGAACTCAAGCACAATGGCTGCATGACCGGTTGAGGCAGTAGTGGTGATCTGCTTCAGGCCATCCAGCCCGCGCAATTCTGTTTCCATGGGCTTGACGAGCAATCGCACAGCATCTTCTGGAGAAATGCCCTCATGGACGATAGAGACGTAAAACACCGGCACATCAATGTCGGGGTCAGACTCTTTGGGAATGTTGATATAGGTAAAAATACCGGCGATCACCATGACGATCATCATGGTGAGAACTGATCGCGGACGCCGCAATATAGCTTCAAGAGCGTTCATGTTTCGAGGCTCCGTGAATTTGCACATCATTGCTGCTTTGATTGAGGCTGGCCTGCTTATCCATCACCACTTGTACTTTTTGACCCTCGACAACATAGTCATTGCCAGTTGTGATGATGACGATTTTTTTCGGCAGACCAGAGACCCAAAGACCGGTCTTGCCCTGTTCGAGTATTTTAACCGGCAAGAACTTGACAATATCACCTTCGCCAATAGAACGTACACCCACTTCTCCGTTATCGTTCAAGGTCAGATAAGCCGGAGAAATCTGGTGACCAATGGTAGTTTTTAGCGGCACATAAATATCGGATGTCACGCCATTTTTCATTTTGAGATTTTTGTTGTCGACTTCAAGCTCAACGCGAAAGGTGCGTGTTTCGACTTTGGCTGACGGGGAAATAAAGCGGATACGCCCATGTACTTTTTCGCCCGTGACCAGTTCGGCGCGGCCATTTTGTCCAACTGTCAGTTTGGTGATATTGCGTTCTGAAACATCGCCGACAATCAGCAAAGGATGCAGCTTTACAAGCTTGGCGCAGGTTTTTCCGGCCATTAGAACAGAGAGAAAATCCCCGACTTTGGCCGACCGTTCTTCGATAATACCGGTAAAAGGCGCTCTGATCGAGGTATAATCGAGATCGATCCGCGCTTTTTTCAAGCTTGCCATCGCGCCATTATAGGCGGCTTTCTTGGCGTTGACATTGAGCTTTGCTGAAAAGCCCCGTTTGGAGAGTTTGGCCGCTGCTAAATAGTCGGATTTGGTCTGCTCAAGTCGTGCCGTTGCCTGCGACAGGGTCGCTTGCCTTGCGCCCTCATCCAGCTTGCAAAGAACCTTTCCCTGCTTCACCAGATCTCCTTTGTGGCCCAGAATTTTTATGACCCGACCAGAGGTTTCAGCACGCACTTCAACGCTGACATCAGCTTTGCTGCGGGCACGGATATGCAGTACTTCGCGGCGAGGGCGAGAGGTGAACAGCTTGGCGCGGACCGCAAACAGCTTTTTGGTTTTTGCTGCGGCCTGATCTTTTTGCGAGATCGTGTGATCTGAGGCAATTGAGTCTGCGCCGATTGAGCTGTCTTGCGAGCGGTCATTGTTTTCCTGACCGGCAATCGGAGAAACTTTGTCTGTGTCGCTGCCGCCCACGACTATTTCGCCAGACAGCATCCATACAGCAATGAAGCCAAGGATAAATACAGCCAATAGCGACGAATTTCCGCTCGGGAAGGATCGGCGGGGGGAGGGAGGCGCTTTGGGTCGTGTGGGGTCGCTTTGATCACTCATAAGATGCCTCCTTTGTGGTTTCATTAGCTACATCCTGGGCCAGATCTTTTGATTGATCGCCTTCAAGCAGCAGATCCTTACATTCGTGCAAATATTCAAGGGCGGCCTTGTTGGCAGCGATGCCATAGCCAATGGCAAACTGGCTACCGGGGTTTTTGCAGCGATCATAATGGGCCTGCATATCTTTAACCAGAGCTGAGAGTTCTCGTTCATGTTGTGCAAACGCTTTTGCTATCAGAGCTGGTGGCAAAGCATTGGCAAACAGGCCCAGAAACAGAAATTCCGATTTGAAGCGATTAGGTTTGGGGCTTTCTTCGAGGGCGCGAAACAGCTCCGCCTGTCCAGCTGGCGTGATGGCGTAGACTTTGCGCGATGGCTTGCCTGCCTGGATTTCCGTACGGCAGGTGACGAGCTCTTCTTGCATCATTTTGGTCAAGGCCGGGTAGATCGAACCATAGCTGGCTTCGATGAAATGGCTGAAGCGTCCATCTGCCACCAGCTTGTTGATTTCATAACCTGTGGCATCGTCAAACTGTAAAATACCAAGGCAAAGGGTGCGTATATTCATGTGTTTCAGATCTTCGTTATAAAAGCCAAGTTTTTAGTCACCCGCTAATTCTCATTGGGGTTGTATGCCATCATGATATATATAGATATAATATATAGCAGGCAAATACAAGTATATCAAAACTTTTCCGCTGGAATTGGAAAATGGCCTTGACAAAGCCTCTGCCGCGAGCGCGGTAGGTGCTCTGTGGTGTATAGGCAGTGTTGGCTTAATTCATCAGGCAGCTAGTCGGCGCGCCTCAGATAGGTGATGTCGCTGGTTTGCACGATGATCTTTTCCCCCTGTTTGATAAAGGGGGGCACCATGACCCGTACGCCGTTTTCCATGATGGCGGGCTTGTAAGAACTGGCAGCAGTCTGCCCCTTGACGACGGCTTCGGTTTCCGAAACCTCAAGAGTGACCTGATCCGGCAGTGCAACACCGATGGGTTTTTCCTCAAAACTTTCCACCTTGACCATCATACCATCTTGCAAGAAGGCGGCGCGTTCGCCGACAAACTCTGTTTGCAATTCGATCTGCTCATAGCTGGTGGTGTCCATAAATACCAGCATCTCGCCTTCGGCATACAAGAATTGATATTCGTCTTGATCAAGACGCACGCGCTCAATGGTTTCGGTGGCGCGAAAGCGCTCGTTGAGCTTGGAACCGGTGACGAGATTTTTCAATTCAACCTGCGCAAAGGCCCCGCCCTTGCCAGGTTTGACCGCCTGGATTTTTACGGCAGACCACAGCTCTCCCTTATGCTGGATGATGTTGCCGGGGCGGATATCATTGCCGTTGATTTTCATGGGTTCAAGTCCTGATGCTGGGTGCGTAAATCTGTATATGGCTTGCTAGCGGCAATCGCAATGCTTTGCAAGCATGGAACTTGTGGGCTGGCTAAGTGAGAAAACGATGAGCACCTGTTTTTTCAAATTCTTTGTGACATGGGAGACACAGTTTGGTCACAAACTTGACAAGTTTTCGTCAAAAGCCATTGTGTGGCGCGTTTTATCGAGTCTATTGTTAATTTTAATAAGGTCAACGAACATAAAAACCATAAAATGGGAACTAAGTACATGCGCACTATTGGATACATCGCTTCGGGGGTCGTTGTTGGTAGCAGCTTGGTGATTGCAAGTTCTGCAATCGCGGGTGGTTTCGCAATCAGGGAACAATCAACAACCGGTTTGGGAGCTGCGTTTGCCGATAGTGCGGCTGGTTCTGATCTTTCTTCGATGTTCTGGAACCCGGCGGCTGTGACAACACAAGATGGCATGAATTCGCTTTCTAGTTTCACAGTGATTGTCCCTGATACAGAGATCGATCTGACTGCAGGGTCTACTTTCGGTGCTGGTGGGACGACAATGGATACATTGGGTCTCTTGGCTGGTTCCTACTTTAACTATCAAATTAGCCCAAAACTTTATGTTGGAGCGTCAATTAATGCGCCCTTTGGTTTGGTTACAGAAGCAAATGATCCTGGTTGGGGGGGCGCGACTTATAATCGCAAATCAGAAATGCTGACTTTTAATGTGGCGCCGACAGTTGGCTATAAAGTGACGCCGGGTATATCAATAGCAGCTGGTTTGCAAGTCGAATATATCAAGGCGCGCTTGGCGAGCGCAGCTCCTGTTGCCGCGTTATTTGCAACGGATATCGTGATCAAGGGTGATGATGTCGCTGTTGGATATACACTTGGTGCTCTTTTTGAACCAACATCGAGCACAAAAATTGGTGTGGGGTTTCGTTCTTCGATCAAGCATAAATTGGATGGTACGATCCGTAGTCATGCTGCTGTTGGTCTCAATGATGATGTAACAGCAAAATTGGACACGCCAGAGATGGTGACCGCAAGTATACGTCAACAAGTAACGCCAAGCCTTGCTCTGATGGTTAACTATGAGTGGAGTAATTGGAGTCGTTTGAGTGAATTGAGAGTCGTTCAAGATGGTGGTGGAGCTGACGTCGTCGAGGACTTTTCTTGGGAAGACAGTTGGTTTGTTTCTGGTGGAGCTGAAATGATGGTTGGCGATGCTCTGACGGTTCGTACAGGTCTTGGATATGAAAAAACACCTGTTCCAAGCACAACGCGAAGCGCTAGATTACCTGACTCTGATCGGATTTGGCTTAGCTTTGGTGGCTCCTATAAATGGAGTGAAACGACCACACTCGATTTCGGTTATTCTCATATATTCTTTAAAGATTCGAAGATTGCACAAACAGCAAAAGGTGCGCTCTTTGCAGACGTAGAAAACAGCGCCGACATCATCTCCATCGGCATGCGCCACAAGTGGTAAAAGTGGGAAGGGGAACATATCGGTTTATTTAAGTAATAAGTAACAAATAATTCGATATTTCTTTTCCACGCATAGCCGGTTCTTCGGGGGGAGGGCCGGCTAACGCATTTGATCCTCGTAAACCTTGTCTCCGGGCAGTGGTTTATGAGGATTTTTCGTGGGCTTTTGAGGGGGCGTTGGTGCGGTGCGTACCACATCGATTGCGGTTAGAGACACGAACCACTATTGTAGTTCTGCATTAAGCGCTTGTGACAGATCATCTATATTGGCTCGTCTGGTGAAAAGCTAACACACCCTGCAGTTTGCTAGCGCAAATTTCAGCCATTGCTGCGCAGGCCGCCCCGCGGCGAGCGCGCTTTGTGTTCTATTCTGTGTCGCCATTCCCGAGGCTTCATCCAGGGACCAGTAGCAAAAAGTTACAATCTCTCATTTATTGCTCTGGATCCTGGATCAGGCCCGGGAAGCTTTTTTGAAGCCAGAAATTCACGACTATCGTCTTTGCTGGGCGCGCCATGTGCGTGGGCGTTGGAACTGGCTGGACCAAATACCTTTTTTGGCCCGTTTTGCGGCTCGTTCTTCATTGTGATAGTCGCCAAAGGCCACTGCCCAGCCTTCTGTGATCATCCATTTGTTGAGTTCAAACCCACCCACAGAACAAAAAGCCAGCAGGCGGTTATGTTTGTCGTAATGAGTGCCTTTGCATGATATCTTGCGCCGCTTGATAAGCTGGTGCAATCGCCGGGTCGCTTCTTGACCGCAGCGCCAGTTTTTACCGCCGCGCTGGCAGTTTTGCTGCCCCTCTGGAGCATCGATGTTCTTGAGCCTGATTTCCAGCCCATCAACAAACAGGCTGTCACCGTCGACAATCCGCGCTTGCCCCGAAACATGATATCGCGGTGGTCCATCCCCTTTATCAATTGCATAAGCAATGAGCCCGATCAGCGCCACGACCCTTAGCCAGGGAAATGCTTTATGCCATATTCGCTTGAATTTTCTTGTTAATGTCATATCTGCCTTGAAGGCTTTTGTTTTGAAAAAGTGACTGTTTTTGCGGTTTTGATAAGCTGTATACGGGAAATTAGGAACTTCCAACCTATGCTATGTAATCACCCTTGTTTTGCGTCATTTTTTGAGCAGTCAGTTATTTGATCCGTTCGCCTAGTTCCTTGCGTATATTTTAGCCATCAGGACGAGCCAGGTACGCAGTCCCATGAATCAAGAATTTGAGCCTGGCCCCTTTGAGGCCGGAAACGGGTATTCACGGCGACGAAACGCGCGAGAGCTTGATCCAAGCATGCGTGAGGCGCGTGAGAAACTGACGCATCGTACGGATGCGCGTCCGGAATTTGAACATGAGCTGCTATATCTGTTTGCTCAAAACAGCATCAAAGCTTCTATTATACTACCATTGATTGCGTCGATTGTTGCCCTTGCCAGCCTGGCCTGGACGCCGGCCCGTCATGTTGGTATTTGGCTTGGGGCGCTATTTATCAGCTCACTGATCTTGGTCTTGTTGTGCCATCGGCTGATCAATCTGCCGCGTAAGGAGGTCAAGGTGCATATCTGGCGCACCAAGGTCATGACTGCCGAATTTTTACACGGATTGAGCTGGGGGGTAGTAGCTCTGTTTGGTTTGTCCTCTGGCGATCACCGCGCTCACATGTTTGTTTTTGTGACCTTGAGCATCGTCACCTCCTTGCGCATGATGCTGGCCAATGCGGCGCTTAGCATTGTCTATGTGGGGACGCTGCCAGTGATCCTCGCTTTATTTGCCCGTTTTTGGTACCTCAACACGCCGTTTTATTGGGCGATGGCCAGTATGGCGGTTGGCACTTATATCTTTTTTATCTATCTGATGTCGCATCTGCACGCCAATACGCTGACCACCTTGATGCTGCGCACGGAAAAAGACAGCCTGATCGCCGAGCTTGAGCAGTCGCACTCCGTCTCAGAAGAGGGAAGGCGGCGGGCCGAGGCTGCTAATCTGGCCAAGTCGCGCTTTTTGGCCACCATGAGCCATGAGTTGCGTACGCCCTTGAATGCCATTATCGGTTTTTCAGAAATGATGAAAGACGAGATGCTGGGGGCGCATCATGTGAGCGCCTATAAAGGTTATTCCAATGATATCCATACCAGCGGTCAGCATCTGTTAAATCTGATCAATGAAATCCTTGATATTACCCGTATTGAAGCTGGTAAATATGATCTCAACGAAGAGGCTATCTTACTGTCGCATGTGCTCGAAGATTGCTGTCATCTCATCAAAATGCGCGCTGATGCGAAAAGCCTGACGATCGAGCAGAATTATCAAGGGGGCCTTGAACGCCTGTGGGCTGACGAGCGCGCGATCCGGCAAATCGCTCTCAATCTATTGTCAAATGCTGTCAAATTTACCCCAAATGGCGGCACCATTACCGTGACTGCCGGGCGTACCAGCAATAAAGGGCAATATCTGAGTATCAAGGATAATGGTCCAGGCATCCCGAAAGACGAGCTGCCCCGCGTCATGTCTTCGTTTGGTCAAGGATCGCTGGCTCATGAAAATGCGGAAGGTGGTACAGGTCTTGGTATCCCGATTGTCAAGGGCCTGATCAAACTGCATGGCGGTCTGTTCGACCTCAAGACTAAAATGCGTGAAGGGACAGAGGTCATCGCTATGTTCCCGAAATCCCGTGTGCTGCAGGTAATGCCGCAAATCCAACCTGATCTGCTGGAAGCCACTCCGCAGCAAGTTGCTGCTCAGCCGAGTGCTATGGAGCAAGAGTTGTCGGCTCAGAAATCTGTCGCTGATGCGAATGCAACAAAAGCGGCAAATGGCGACGTCTCATCGGTGGTGTGAGTGTCACGAAAATCCTCCTTTTTCTCGTTTCCACACGGAGCATGGGAACAGGGCGTTTGAATATCTGTGAGAGCCGGAAGCCCACACTTTTTTCGGGCCCGACCTTAACATGACCGTTTTATCTCACTATTCTGGAGCTCAACCATTTATTGTGTGCCAATCACCCACGACAATGAGTGTTTTAAACGAGTGTTGAAATGAAACGGGATCAATCGCCATGACAGCCTGGCTGGGTATTATACTGCTTGTTATCGCGGCAATCATATTGATGTTGCGTGCCGACGGCAGCACGATTGGCGGGCTGGAACAAGGGGAATTTGCGGGCATTGTGACCGGCATCGCGCTGCTGATCTTCATTGGTGGCGGCACATTGATGTCCTATAGAGGGCAGGGCTCAAGGATGATCAAGGATATTGCCATCTGGCTGGCGATCGCTTTGGCGCTGATTATCGCGTATAGTTTTCGATTCGAATTTGAAACGGTCGCGCGCCGTGTGGCCGGTGAATTGATGCCCGGTCTTGTCAATTCGAGCTACCAGGATGGCAATGGCGAAAGTGTCGTTGAGATACCAAAGCGTATCAATGGCCATTATGTGACACGAGTACGGGTCAATGGGGCATCGATCGAAATGATGGTGGATACCGGGGCCAGCGGTGTGGTTTTGACACAGCAAGATGCACAAAGGGCTGGTATTGATATTTCCAGATTGTTCTATTCGGTGCCTGTTAGTACAGCCAATGGTCAAGCCATGGTGGCAATGGTGCGATTGCAGGCCATTTCAATCGGTGGTATCAGCGCAAGAAATTTGCAGGCCCATATAGCGCAGCCAGGCTCTTTGTCACAAAGCCTGCTCGGTATGAGTTTCTTAAGCCGTTTGCGCTCTTATGAGGTCAAGAATGGTGTTTTGATCTTGCGGCGATAGGCCTGAAAATCAATAAAATGATACTTTTAGCCAATTCATCGGCGATTTGGCAGGCTTCTTGAGTATTAAAATAGTTCATATTCAAATCATCTATGCGAACAGGAGATATTGATGACCAGTGGAATGCGCCACATTTTCAGCGAAGCCTTGTTGTGGCTATCCGTGTTTATCATTGCCCTTGTCGCCTTTTTTTACCTTGATGACCGTATCGGGGCCTATCTTGATCAACAGGCGGAGCAACAAGTCGAAGCTCGGCAACATACCGCCGAGGCTGTGCAGCTCAACGAACAGCCCGCTCAGCAGGAAGAAGGAAGTAGTTATGGCCGCGTTGTCCTGCAGGCGGGTCGTGACGGGCATTTTGAAGTCAATGCATATATTAATGATAGTAGCGTTAAGCTGATCGCTGATACAGGCGCAACATATGTGGCGCTGAGCTATGAGGACGCCGACAGTCTTGGGTTGACTTATAATCTCAAATATACCGGCCGGGCGCGCACTGCCAATGGGGTGACAAAAGTTGCGCCAGTGATACTGCAATCTATCCAGGTCGGCGATATCGAAGTCAAGAATGTTAAAGCCTTCGTGCACGAAGAAGGTGCGCTGCATATCAGCCTGCTCGGCATGAGCTTTATCGGTCGCCTGGAACGCTTCGAAATGAGCGGCCGGCAATTGGTATTAATTCAATAGTTTGATCTCACGGCTATTCCGCCTAACGGCGGGCCTCCGATGGGCGGGCAACGCCCGGCGGCCAGTCGGCCTTGCCGATGAGTACATCGGAATTCACTACAATAAAAAATACGTCTGATGAAAAAGAAATCCGACCAACGGGAGGCAAGCGTGACCACGCGTCGGGCGTTGCCCGCCCCATCGGAGGCCGCGCGTTAGCGTGAATAGCCGGGAGATATATCAAAGCGATTTTAATCGTGTCTCCAATTGCGGGCGACCAACGAGGGTCAGGTCGTAACCCACATCAAACACCTCTTCGATGAGATCTTCGATTTCCCTGTTTTCCAGTTGCGACAGGGCCCAGACAAGGGCGGCGCGATAACCGGCGCGGCAATAGACAAATACGGGCTTTGGCGCGGCGTCATAGGCTGCTTTAAAGCGCTGTACCTCTTCTTCGCTGACATGGTGGCGGTCTTCGACAATGGCTTGAGTATAGCTCATGCCCAACTGTCGGGCGACATTTTCACATTGCTGTGAGGTCAGTACGCGTATTTCTTCGCTGTCTTGCTGGTTGCAGATAACGGATTGGATGCCAAAGCGCGATAGCTGAGTGAGCATAGCCGCTGTTGGCGTGGCGCCAACCCAAATGTCTTTCGTCAATTTTCTTGGTGCCGCCACGGGTGATCCACCCTCCATGTTCCTCAGTTATTTTGTGTCTTAATCGACGAGACGGGAAAGAACAATAGCCATGACCCATGCAAGGAAGGTCGAAAGCGACTCGTCTGTCTCGCAGGGCGGCAAGATTAAATTCTATTTATTCAAGCATTAATATATATTGTCCTGTTGACACAACCGGCTTTGACAAGGCAGTTAAAGGAAACAGACCCCTCGGTCTGGCGACATTTGCGTGAATGGTTGCTTGTTGGAGTACCATTACCGGTTTGAAATGGACACTAGAGATGATTGACTGGATTGAACTTGGCACCGCCGCACCTTATATCGAGGCGGGATTTAACGCCAATATCAATCACGATATCTAGATCCAGGCATTTGGATCAATTCACACCCTAACCCACCACATAAGCCCCACCTATAAGGAGACAATTAAATGGCTGACGTAACACTCGATGCTAAAGGTCTGAACTGCCCACTACCAATTCTCAAGGCTAAAAAAGCCCTCAAGGATGTAACATCAGGCGGTACGCTGGAAATTCTTTCAACTGATCCAGGCTCAGTTGCCGACTTCGAAAGCTTTTGCAAGACCACTGGTCATGAACTGCTGGAATCAGGTGAAGATGCCGGTGCCTACCGTTTCTTGATCAAAAAGAGCTAACTGGGCGTCCAGGTAATATTCAATGCTGTTTTCCTGCAGACAACAAGACAAGATAAATACACAAAGGCAGGTTTCGATTTGATAGGAACCTGCCTTTGTTTTCGGGCCAATCGCATATTTGTGAAATTCTTCTCTGTCATCCAATTTCTTATGCAAACTTGTTATATATTAGCCGTTGTATCTCATTTATCACAGACAAGACGGTCACAAACTGATACAAATTGTGACGGGATTGTGATTGTTTTGACCAATCTATGGCTAAAAAGTGGATAACAAGCTGCTGGGTCAATTGATTTAGATGGTTGAATAACAAGAATTGAAATAGCGTGGATCAAGGTGATCCTGAGAAAATTGGATAAGCAGGCTGGCAAATGTTAAGTCAGGTTGTGTTGAGTTCACAAGAAGGATGACTTGAGAATGAAAAGCTTCACAAAAGCACTGATGACCACGACAATGGCATTTGCTGCTACGGCGATGGTAGCGACAAGCGCGATGGCGACTGAGGGATTGTTCGGCAATGGTACTGGTGCACGTAACAAAGCGCTTGCTGGTGCAGGTGTTGCGGATCAGAATGATGCGACTGCGATGTCGATCAATCCAGCGGGCATGGTCAACTCGGATACGCAGGCAACGATATCAGGATCGCTTTTCTCACCTCTTCGTAGTTATACAACAAATGGTACGGTGTTTGTGCCTGACGCTGGCAAGGTCGAGAGTGATACTAACTATTTCATCATTCCTAATCTTGCTTATGTTTATCGCATGGATGCCAATTCAGCCTTTGGTCTGAGTATGTATGGCAATGGCGGCATGAATACAGATTACAATGATAGCAATACCTTTCTGGCCGGAAATACTGGCGCGGATTTGACGCAGATTTTCTTGTCGGCTGGCTATGCTCAAAAAATGGGGAACTTTTCATGGGGTGTGGCTCCGATTGTTGGTGTCACGCTCTTTGAAGCAGTTGGCCTTGGAGCCTTTGCTGGGTTTTCGAGTGATGCAACTAGTCTAACTGGTAATGATCATGATATCGCGGTTGGTATCGGAGCACGTGGCGGTGTGGAGCTGGCTCTTACACCTAATTTCCGCGTAGCTGCTGCTGGTTCTACTCGCATTTTTTATCAAAAACTAACCGATTATTCCGGTCTGTTTGAAGATGGTGGTAGTTTGGATGTTCCCGCAACTGTCCAGGCAGGTGTTGCTCTGGATGTCACGCCGAATTTAACCATCATGGCGGACTATAAACACATATTCTATAGTAGTGTTGGCGCTATCGGGAATACATCGACGGATGTCGCTGCCGGATCATTGGGTACAAGTGGTGGTCAGGGATTTGGTTGGAACGATATCAACATTTACAAAATCGGTTTTGAATGGGATGTTAATCCTGGTCTGACGCTGAGAGCTGGCTATTCTTATAATGATCAGCCGGTGCAGTCTAAAGAAGTGATGTTCAATATTCTCGCTCCTGCTGTTGTGCAGCATCATATTACTGGTGGTGCCAAGATGAAAATTTCTGACAGTATGGATTTAGAATTCTCAGCCATGTATGCGCCAGAAGGTTCTGTCAAAGGCCCTGAACTTGCGCAGGTTGGTGGTGGCGCTATTGCTGATGCAATTGAGCTTAATATGCATCAGTGGGAAGCGACTGCTGGTATTGTCTGGCATCTTGGAACACCAGAAGCTCCGCTGTAATATCATTGAATTAAAGATGTTTGGAGGAGCGCCGGGG
This sequence comes from bacterium, assembly GCA_024228495.1. Taxonomy (GTDB): domain Bacteria; phylum Pseudomonadota; class Alphaproteobacteria; order Rhizobiales; family JAKIUO01; genus JAKIUO01. The sequence continues at coordinate 38,371 of JAAETJ010001201.1, forward strand.
GGCTGCTTTTCTAGGGCAAACTTTAAGAAAGCCGATCCTTCCGGGATCGGCTTTTTTGTGTGTGGTGAGCGAGGCCCGCTTTACAGACAAC
>JAAETJ010001202.1 GCA_024228495.1 bacterium
ATGCAGGAATACATGCCGTGACCTCTAAAAAGTTACTCAAAGAACCGATGTGGCTGCCAGAAACATAAGATTCACAATGCCAGAAAATCTTACGGAAGAAGAAATGGACGCACTACAGACCTGGCCGACACCGGCCATATCTAATGCCGTCTGTTACGTTTCAGTACCAGCGACATCCTTGGTTACAAGATCCCTGTCACGGCTACTTCCCCTATTTACCAGGATAGGTGTTCCGTTCCGAGCGCGCCCCTATAAGAGTGTGGAACGGAACACTTAAAATCCAATGTTGTACGGTAGCATAATTACTGTGCTAAGAGTTATGGCGGCAAAGCGATTTTTTATGACTGGTTAAAGGAAAAGATGTTTAGTGATCGAAGATAATTGATCGTCGGTCAGATCGTCGGGGTCATGATCAAGTGGCAGGTTGATGGTATGTACTTTCGTGTTGGGTTCAAGGGCATTTCGGATGCGGGTGGTAGCCCGCCGGCCAGCGCAATCCCCATCGAGCATAAGAATCACGCGTTGCAGAGTTGGTAAAAGATCACGCTGTGTTGGAGAAAGGTGGATACCGAGCAGTGCAACTGCTGGGATGTTCAGTTGTGCTAAACGCATGACAGCCCAAGGACCTTCTACGATGACCAGCGCCTTGTGGGTGTATGGACTTACACGATGAAAATTATACAAGAGCGCACTTTTGGGAAGGGCGGGGGGAAGCTTCCATTTGCCATAGAGCTGGACCTGTTTGGGATGCAGACGTCGTCCTGCATATCCGATGGGATGCCCCTGCAAGTCATGGAGTCGTACGCCGATACACCCATTGAGAAAGCCGGGTGCATCATATGCCCCGGCTTCAAAGCGTTTGGCCGTCAATGAGGTTATCCCTTTTTTAGCAAGCCAGGGGGTTGAAGCGTTCAGTGTCAGAGATTTGGTGAAGGGGCGAAAAGTCTTTTTCATGTGGGTTTGGTGAACCAGGGATGAAGCTTTGGGGATATTGGCCAAAGATGCGAGGTATAAAGCGGTCTGGCGGTATGTTTTGCTATCAAGACGTCGCACCAGCTTGACGACATCACCGCCGGCATTGCATTGGGTAAAGCAGTGCCAGATATTTTTAGAAAGGTTGATGACAAAGGCGTTGGGGTTATCGCCGCCATGCACCGGGCAAGGGCCAAAGAGTTGGTCGGCGCGTTTTGTAAATGCGGTATTGATCCCCTTATCCTGCAGCACAGCTGCAATCGATACTCGGGCTTTGAGATATTTAAAAGTAAACTGCTCAGGAATCATGAGTCGGTATCCGAATTTTAAAGATATTGTAAGCGGCCCATGCGTATTGAGTTTTCATTATGATACGGGTGCTGGTTTAGCTTCGGGGTGGTTTTTTAACAGGCCCAGCCAACCTTTTGAAGTATGAAGGATAAGCCCCTGTTTATCAAGATTAACCAGTGTTTCCCCCAGCCGTTGATTGTTGACCCTGAGATGTTTTCTGATAATGGTGCGTGGTAGTGGTTTGGGGGAATTTTGCAAAAGCACAAGGGTGCGCTCTGCCAGGCAGGCCCCTGTGGTTACCCCTGTGGGCATCGTGATTTCCAGGTGCGTATCAGCGCCATCGGGGCCGGCAACCAGTTTCATTTCGATTGGATCAATCGATTTGGCTGAGCGGTGTTCGACAGTGAGTACGATGCGCTGCTTGTGGCGTGCCAGATAGGCATTGGAGTCTCCAAAAGCATGCAGATCGGAGCTGCCCCTTAGGGCCTGTCCGGGTTGCGCGCGGTGTTTTTTACTGGCGTGATGCACCAAAACAACCGCCGTATCATAGGTGCGCTGCATTTCGCGGACAAAGCCAAGCAGCTTTGAGATGTCGGCTGCGCTGTTTTCGTCAAGGCGGTGCAAGCGCACCAGGGGGTCGAGCAGCACCAGGTGGGGACGCAAAGCCGCCACGGTGGCTTTTAAGCGTTTTTGATCGTGCTCAAGGTCCAGGCGCAGGGTAGAGGCGGTAATCACATACAGGTTGAGCCGGTCGATATCGAGCCTACGATGGGCACACAGGGCCTCAATGCGAGTCCGAACAGCGCTGTTGGCATCCTCGGCCATAAAAATTAGTGCCGGGCCAGGCTGTTTTACCGCAAAGTGTCCCAGGCAGGGGGTGGCGGAAGCGACACTGAGCGCCATGTCCAGACCGAGCCAAGATTTGCAGCATTTTGGGGCACCGCCGATGATTCCCACCGCGCACTGGGCCCACAGCGACTCGATCAGCCAGAGCTTCTCGGGTGGTTGGATCTCAAGCTCATTGGCCCGGCATACGGGCAGCATCTGAGGGTTTAGTTCCATAGCATTCTTTTGGCCTGGACGATATGATTACTGTCGAGCACGTCACAGTCACCATCGTGTGCAATTTCAAGAGACTTGAGGGCCAGATGGTCGGTGGCACGCAAGTTGCCGCGTCCGATCTCGTAAAGGGCGTCTATCGCAGCGCTATCAAAGGGGCAGCTAGAAGCGCCGGCAATATGACAGCGATGCTCAATGTAGGGTTTTATCTCGCCGCGTGAAAACAGACGTAAAGTGGCATAATGTGCCAGACGGCGGGCGACGTCTTCCAGCCGTGGATGGCTCAGCAGTTTCGCCAGAGGTGACTGCCCGCTCAAGACGACACTGACCACCAGGCGGCTGTCCATATCAAAATTTGTGAGAATACGCAGAATGCCCAGTACCTCAGGGCGGATGTCATGGGCTTCGTCAAGCAGCAGTACCGGGCGCAGTCCGTCGATATCAAAGGATGCACTAAAGCGATCTTGCAGGCGTCTCACCAGGCTGGGGTAATTGCCGGCGGGCTCGGCGCCGGCCACGGCAGCGATCTCCTGACACATATCGCGTTTGGAAAGATCGGTGACTTTGATGTAGTGGACATGGTAGCGGGTTTCGGGCAAGCGCGAGACCAGTGTGCGCAACACGGTGGTCTTACCGGTGCCGGCCGGTGCGATCAGGGCGGCTGACATACGCTTATCCACCGCGCGGTACAGGTGCTGCAAAGCCTCGCTGTAGGTCTCATTGACAAAATGCTGCGGCACTGTGATTTCGCAGGTAAACGGTGTGGTGTGAAAACCAAAACGACTGATAAAATCGGTTATTTTTTTCATGATTCATCCTCCTTAAGTTTTTTTTGGGGGCCGGCAAAACCGCCGTCGGTATCAATGATAGGGCGCATATCGCGCTCGAAAGCCATTTGAGCGCTGCTCTTGGTCAAAGCAGATTTATCCTGTTTTTGATCCTGGCCTTGAGACTTGGCACGCTTTTGCCGTGCGTTTTTGTGCAGATCCACAGGACTCAGGCGCACCAGACGTCCCTGATGCATAATGGCCACCGAGGCCTCGAGCACATTGCGATGCACCATCACCCGAGAGCCCGCATGCCCACGAATGACTTCGTAAAGGACACCGTCTAAGGAAAGCACGTTATCATTGGATACGCGACGTTTGGTGTGTAAGATGAAAGCCTGGCGCAGCTGGTGCTGACTTTGTGCAAAGCGCAAGGGCTTTTGATCGTTATGGAAGCAGGCGCCAGGGGCATGTTGGCCAAGGCTTTCGTGGGGGGTCAGATTATATTGTTTGCGCAGGTAATGTGCCAGGCGCAGTTCCAGGGCCCCACAGTGGGTGTCAATTTCCGGATTGCCATCAAAGTGACGCAGCACTTGTTGTTTAGCCGTGCGGTTAAAGCGTTCGATCTTACCGTGGCCCTGTGGATAGCCGGCAGTGCCCTGGATGTAAAGGACCTCGAGCTTGCGCAGCACCTCGATGACATCCGTGGCAATAAAACCAGGGCCTCTATCCACGTAAAGGGCATCGATCATCCCGTAGGCAAGCATCGTTTCGTAAAGCCCGCGCATAAACAGTTCCGGGTTCTCGGAGGTTCCCACCACCACATGAAGTCCCATGCGGGTGGCATCATCTATGAAAAAATAGGCCATGCGGCGCAGCCGAGCGGCGCCGGCGCGAAAGTGTTTACCGTCACACAGCACCATCTGCATCCGATGGGGGTAGGCAAAACGCCGACTGTCACGATCCATCGGCTTTTTGCCCCGGCTGGTGTCGATGCCCATGCGTTTTAAAGTGCGCCAGACCGTGACACGGTGAATCAGCTGATCCGGGCGGATCAGCCCGGTTATGGCTGCGCGCCGAATCAGCTCCGGCACGGATGCCCACGGGTCCGCACGCTTTTGATTTTTAAAAAAGTCAATCAAGGGCTGAGTTATCACCAGGGAATCTTCGATATGAGAACGTGCGGCCGGCACAAGACCGGCGAAGCCCTGGGATTCATAAGCCGCAAGCCAACGGTAAATGCTGCGTTCGCTTACTTTGCGCAGTTTTCTCTCAGCGCTAATGTGTTCGAGGGCGGCGACAGCGGCAATGGCCTGAGAACGTGGCTCACCGCTATGCTCTCGTACCAGAACCTGGCAGAGCACCTGGTAGCGAAACAGGGCGTCATCTGAAGGCTCGTTTAGTAGGGGCAGATCGTTTTTCATCGAATCACTCCTTTCGAAAGTTTTTGTGCCCCATTTTAATCGAGCCCACAATGGCGGTCAAAAAGCAATTTTGTGGCTAGCCGGGCCTTGGTTTTCTATCGTGGTGAGGCCCGTGTTCTGATGGATCGGTAGGGTGATAATCGGAATATCTTACGCTGGGAATCCCATAGTTCAAGTGCTGGCCATAGACAGACACCGGCGCCGACATCTGCCAGACGTTCAAACAAAGATGTTGATGGCTCAAGAGCGTTGAGCACATGGCAGATGGCTTTGCCCTGGTTTTGGTAATTAGGATGCGTTTGAATAAGGGCTGCGCTGTCGTGAAGCAGTTGACCCGGCATAGCCAGTATATGTGCGGTCTCTTCGCGTAGCCGCTGATGCAGACCGGGTTGAATGCCAAGCAGCAAAAGGGCGCGGGATAAATGGCGTTTTTGGGTGCAATAACGAGCAGACAGGCTACCGGTGGTGCTTTCACACGGCCAAAAATGACCGACGGCCGCATCCAAGGCGGCATCAAAATAGGTTCCTGTGAAAAGCTGTGCACCGCTTTTTTCGGTTATCAGATGACCATCAGGGGCAACCGGCGCAAGCTGCTGTCGACCGTGCGGTACGTAGCCCGGTGGATAAATCGTAAACCCTTTTTTATGGGTGCTGCATCGAAGCACTAAAATGGGGAAACAGGGGCCGGTTTTGCGATCCCGGTAATGATCGATACCCAGATTGCATGGCCGTTGATCCCAATTATGACACGGGCCCCAATCAGGTAATTCAGGAATAAGTTTGCCATCGCTATCTGCGTAATATGGCGAAACCACATACAGTCTATTTTGTTTGATTAAAAAATCACGCTTGCTCTCAGGATCATCGTTGGCGCCAAAATGCTGATCGTTGGTCATCACACTGTCATAACTGGGTAAACTTACTGTTATGCCTCCACGTTTGCCGGTGAGTTTGTTCGTTTATAGTCGGTAACGTTCACAATTTAAAGTATGATTTGCAAACATCCTTTAAGAGTATTTGGAAGCCAAAGAGTACAATTTGCACTAAGACTCAGCAGATGAAAAGATAAAACACAGGCAAATAATCAGGTTTAAATGGATGAGGTAGGACTGGCTAGAGAAAAAAATGGCTGGATAAA
>JAAETJ010001203.1 GCA_024228495.1 bacterium
AAAAAAGATCAGCCTTGAGGCCACAACCTTGCTTGTCAATGAGGGAATTATTCCAAACACCTCCCTGCTTCGCCAGGTTGGCTGTGCCCATAGTTGGGACCCGGTGCAACGCTATTGGCATCCGGATGTGTCCATTGATGGTCGAACCAATCTGCCTTCTGTTTTCGTTGCAGGGGATGGAAACTTTGTCCACGGCGCGAAATCAGCAGAGTATAAGGGACGTCTTACCGCACTGACAATCGCCAGGGAAATGCACCGAATCACCAAGGCGGAACATCAAGAGCTCGCTAGCCCGGTACAAAAGGATCTGGAAAGTGATCTTCTTCCCCGGCCTTTCATCGACGCCCTCTACGCCCCTCGGCCAGATTTATTTACAATTGCCGACGAAACCATTGTTTGCCGTTGTGAAGGGGTAAGTGCCAAACGTATCAGGGATCTGGTGGCAGAAGGCTACCCTGATCATAATGAGATAAAGGCTATGATTCGCTGTGGCATGGGGCCATGTCAGGGACGAATGTGCAGCTCTGCGATTTTTGAACTGATTGCTGAAGGTTCAAACATTCCACCGCAAAAAATTAGACAGCATCGCCTGCGCCCACCAATTAAACCGGT
>JAAETJ010001204.1 GCA_024228495.1 bacterium
CTTCAGGTTGGAGAAGTTATTGACGCCGCGGTCATGAACCGCCGGGCATTACGCGCATTCTATGAAGCGCAGATGCAAGACGCAAAAAAGAGCGGCGTGTTGCTCTCTCTACATCTCAAAGCCACCATGATGAAGGTATCTGATCCGATCTTTTTTGGTCATGCCGTTTCGGTTTACTTCAAGGAGGTTTTTGAAAAGTATGCGTCTCTGTTTGAAGAGCTTGGTATCAGCGCCAATATGGGTATGGGTGACCTTGATGCAAAAATTGCATCCTTGCCGGAAGATCAAAGAGCAGAAATCGAAGCTGACATCCAAGCCTGCTACAAGAGTCGGCCTGAGCTTGCAATGGTTAACTCGGATAAAGGGATCACAAACCTGCACGTGTCCAGTGATGTGATCATCGATGCATCCATGCCCGCCATGATTCGCGAATCAGGGAAAATGTGGGGGCCTGACGGCAAGCTGCACGATACCAAGGCAATGATCCCTGACAGAAGTTATGCGGGCGTCTATCAAGCAGCAATCGAACATTGCATTAAACATGGCGCCTATGATCC
>JAAETJ010001205.1 GCA_024228495.1 bacterium
TCCCATTGCCTCGTGAATGGAGCCAACTACTCGGTCGCGCTTATACTGAGCGATGAGTATCCTTGCCAGCGTGACGTATTCGAACTCGCGCAGGTAGCTGAGATCGTCATCAACGGATAGGCTCTGCTCACGCGTCCAACCTAGGGCTTCAGCCAGCCTACCCTGTTTTACTAACACTCTGACCTTCAACGCCGCTACGGGATGCAATTTAGGCAAGGGGGTTCGGACGAATACACGCTCCGCCTCATTTAGCAGATCAAGGGCATTATTCAGGTTTCCCAAGGTTTCCTCTAATCGAGCTTGAGCAATGCACCAGCGATACTGCCAATCTGGCAATTCAACTTGCTCCCCTAATCTCTTGCTGGTAGCTAAATCTTGTGCCGCTGCTTCCAGGTCACCCTGTTCACGATGCAGCAAGCTGATTGCGGTATACGCGTCTTCTGTTCCCAAGGGAATTGGTTCTCCATGCTCAGTAGCGAGCCTTATTGCTTGCTCGCACGTACTGATAGCCATCTGGAGTTGACCAAGTACCATATTTAAGTCAACCAGGACAAATGTACCGACGATTACGTCAAGAGGGTTCATGCGAGCCAGGCCATCGGAAAAGGTGCGGTAGGCAGCCTTCAGATCTCCACTCGCCCAGTATGCCAGCCCAAGGATCACAGTTGCCTCTGCGTGCCATTGCTGGTCTCCCTCAGGTATGATGTCGAGTACCCGCCGGGCATACTTCACGGTGCTGTGTACATCGCCAATGGCCTGGGCATGATAGGCGCGGGCGGTTGCTAACGATGCTGGCAGCGACCGAAACTGATCTTCGTCCACAACAACCGTCTTAGTTGATGGGACTTCCAGTCGCTCACTCATGTCAACTGTCGGTTCCAGCCACCGTTCGGCGTCCAGCAATCTAGTCTCGGCGGCTTCCAACTTGCCAGCATTCAGAAATGCCCAGGCATACGCAACGCTGAGTACAGGCCTGGCGCGGACCAGTTCGTCTGGCATCGCCTTCACCCAGCCAAGCCACGCGATTGACTGAAAACTCCCGCTCATTGCTGGCCATGCCAACTCGGCTAGGTCAGCCGCCCGTTCGAAATCTTCCGCTGCAAACGCGTGATAAATCGAATCGGACGGCAAACTGTTCCGCTCATACCATTCACTGGCCCGGCTGTGCAGCGTTGGGATCTGTTCCAGATGGTCTTGGCGTAACCGCTGACGCAATAAATCAGCAAAGAGATGGTGATAACGATACCAACGTCTCTCATTATCCAAAGGTACGATGAACAGATTGGCGGTATCGAGATTCTCCAACATAGCTTGACTGTCTTTTTTCCCGATGACAGCATCGCACAATGAAGCACTCATGCGGCTAAGAATGGATGTTTGCAATAAGAAATCTTTGACATCTTGGGGCTGTTGCAACAACACTTCATCCACCAAATAATCCTGAATATAACGATCGCTGCCGGTAAAATTGTCGATAAGGTCAATGATTTCGCGGCTTCCCTTGAGGCTTTTCATTGACAGCGCGGCTAATTGAAGTCCGGCAATCCAGCCCTCGGTATGTAGCTCCAGGGCTGCAATTTCTTGGGCAGATAGGTCAAAATTCATCATCTGGTTGAGGAAAACGGCCGTTTCGTCAAACGCAAAGCGCAAATCATGGGCGCGTATTTCAATCATCTGTCCGCGAGCGCGCAGGCGCGACAGGGGTAAGGAGGGATCGATACGGCTGGCAATAACAAGGTGTAGCTGTGGGGGCAGATGGTTGAGTAGAAAAGTGATAGCTCTGTCAATCGGCTGCGATTCGATGACATGGTAATCGTCGAGGATGAGAACCATGTCATCGGGGAATCTGGCTATTTCATTGAGCAAGGCGGTCAGAATGCTCTCAAGGTTGATCGCTTCAGGGGATTGAAGAGTAGCCAATAATCCTTTCCCAATACTGGTTTCGATGGTTTGCAGCGCGGCGGCGAAGTAGGTCAGGAAGCGGGGCAGATCGTTGTCGCTTTCGTCCAACGAGAGCCAGGCGATGGGATGTTTAATTTGCTGCACCCAGGCGCTCGCCAATGTGGTTTTGCCAAAACCGGCTGGGGCAGAGATGAGGGTGAGTTTGCCATCTAGCCCCGCGTTGAGTTTTTTGATGAGGTGGGGGCGGGGGATGAGAAACGGCCGTAACCGAGGCATATACAGTTTGGTTTGCAGTAAGTCGCCAGACATGGGGGTATTATAATGGAAAGGGGGGTGGTTAGGTAGAGAGTTGGGGAAACGGCCGTTTCCCTTCCCACTATCTATCCTCACTTTTCAACTTCCGAGCCGTTGAAGCGCTCACAGTCACATTGTGCAAGGCAGATTGAGCGGCCATGATCCGTTCCTGAGAAACCTCCCATGCCAAATCACGGCCTTCCTCAGCCCGACTTGGCAGCCGCAAAGCGATGAGTACCAACAGCGCAGTAGACAAGATCAACGCCGCAGAAATCAAGAAAACGCTTTGCGGAGGAACAAAACGAATTACAACCATCACCAGAGCCGGTGCCAATAAACTGCCCAATGATCCGATCGCTCCCTTGATGCCCATTGCCCGCGAACGATGCTCCTCTGGTGTAATATCCAGATAAGCGGCGTTCAACGCCGGATTCAGCAACGCCTCGCCCAACCCCGCAATGATGAAGGCGGCAATGATCACCCAATAAATATTCGTGAACATCAGCCCGACATATTGGGCAGAATGTAAAACAAGGCCAATGATAAGTATCGGTTTACGTCCCAGCCGGTCGCTGGATCGACCCAATGTTAGATTGCCAACCAGCGTCGCCCAGCCATAAAAACTGATCGCCGCGCCAAATTGAGCCGTTGACCAACCCAGGTCGTCGAAGACATAAAATGGTAATTGGGGATCGATGAAAAACCAGGCGAAAATCATGCTCAAGTTAATGAAGAGAAGTATGCTAAAGGCGAGCAGCGGGTGCGGCAGCGATGCCCAGAACGATACGCCCGTTCCCGTCCCCGTTGCTAATCTTGTAGCCCTCTTCTGGCGCAGGGTTTCTCTACGCCTTTCTTCCCTGGTATGGGTTTCAGGAATGATGAAAAATGCAATCAGGAAAGTGATCAAAGCTATGCCAATAGACATTAGAAAAGGGGGCGCATACCCCCACTTGTCGAAAAGCAGGCCACCCACCACCGGCCCGATAATAAAACCCGCCGATGTGCCGCCACTGACGATGCCGATCCAACGAGCGCGTTCATCCTCCGGCGCGATGTCGGCCACGATTCCCATCGTGGCTGGCCCAAGTCCCGCAGTCAGTGCGCCGGCCAAGCCGCGAACAACTATGAATGCCAGTGACGTGGTTGCCAGGTAATAGCCAGTGAAAGCGGTGGCGAAGGCAGCAAATGAAACAAGCAGTAATGGCCGTCTGCCAAATCGATCCGCCAGCGACCCCATAAAGGGCGCCGCGATAACGCCAGCCAGAGAATAGGCCATCACACTCGTCGCCAACACTTCCACGCCGTCGCCGAAATCACCGATCTTTCTGGCAAAGAGCGGGAAGATCATGCCATAGCTGGTCATCTGTAGGGCCGTGCAAATCGCTAACAGAATGATGATGATACGAGCGCGGCGGGGTTCCATGCCGGGGGTTACGACCCGTGTCGCCTGAATGATTTTTCCCGTGTGGGAGTGGTTCTTGGGCGTATTCATAACATCTGAGCGAGAAGTAACCAAACAAAGCTCACCAGATAGAGCGTTCGTTGGATTAAGCCTCTTCCCAACTGAATGATCTCATTTTCCGCCAGACCAAAGACCATCGATATCCCAATGACAAATATGAGAAAAATTGTGTGGAATAACTTTGATTTTGGGTCGGGCGAGCTGATCAGATAAGCAAGAATAGCAATGCTAAAGAAGACACCGGCCACCTGAGCAAATATTGAATGTAGGTTGGCTTCCTGAATCGAGAAACTAACCCCCTCAAGAAAGGGTTCAGTGCTAAAAACACCCGTGAGCAACACAGCGAAACCATAAACCATAATCAATACATCTGGATAAAACACTGTCCTGGCTGAAATAAATTTTGAGACAAAGCCACCGTTTAGCAGCAACCCAAAGCCAATAAAGCCCAATTGCATGATCCACTGATATTTCAACCCTTGGGCAGCCAAATCACTAATGGTATTTTGAGTCCAATCATATTCAGGCGGCATAAAGAAATGGGCGGCGAAAATTACCACGATGAAATAACATACGGAGAAATAGATGATTTTCATAACTAGCCTTTTTGCACGGTTGCTTTTCGCTCCCGCAATAAACCCTTCCCGCCCAAATCAAAACCGAAAGAGAATTTTAATTGATTCTAAACCGATTGCTTCATATGGTGATGACAATTCTTCCCTGAGTATGCCCTTTTTCATAATATCGGAAAGCCTTCGGAACCTCACTCAACGAGTAGCACCTGTCAATGATCGGTGTCAACTTCCCGGTTTCGAGAAGTTCCTCAAACAATTTCCTTATCTCTGGTTTTGGTTCTACTGGGGGCATCGGGATCATTTTCTGGCTCCCCGTCATTGATATCCACTTGCCCTTGAGCGCAAGAGCGGGTGAAAATGCAGTTGTGATGTAGATTCCCTCGGGACTTAGAACGCGCTGACAATCGGAGAAGGACCGCTTGCCCACAGCATCAAAAATCAAGTCATAACGTTCCCCATTCTGGGTAAAATCTTCCTGCGTGTAATCGATCACCTGGTCTGCACCAATCGAGCGTACCAGATCCAGGTTCCTACTGCTGCATACGCCTGTCACCTTGGCTCCAAACGATTTAGCGATGGGCGTTGCCAGCGTGCCTACACCACCGGATGCGCCGTTGATCAACACCTTTTGTCCTGACTTTAACTGCCCCAAATCACAAAGGCAAATCAGAGCAGTGATGCCCGAAAAAAGAACGGCCGTTGCTTCCTCAAACGACATATCGGCTGGTTTCAGCCATGCTTCTTCTGCAGGAATACACACATATTCAGCAAATCCCCCGCAAGTTATACTCCTTCCAAAAACCTCATCCCCCGGTTGGAAGCGCTTGACGTTTTTCCCGACCGCTTTAACCTGCCCTGCTACTTGTGTTCCCAGCACTTTGTGTTTTGGTTTGAACAGACCGGCCATGATGCGTGCCAGGAAGGGTGTGCCAGTCATAAAATGCCAGTCGAGTGGCGTTACAGCCGCCGCATGTATTTTGATCAGCATTTCATTGTCGTTAGGAGTAGGTTTTTCGATCTCCTTGAGTTCAAGAACATCGGGCGAGCCATAGCTTTGATAGACAATTGCTTTCATCTTACTCTCCTTTTCGGATATCTGGTTCGGATTTGATTTCAACATCAGCGCCATCTGACCGGTTGAACTTGATACGATTGACCGAAAGTAATGGCATTCCCAGATCACGTACTTTCTTAAGTAAACCGTGGAGGGCGGCCTCATCGACCACCGGGCCGGATAAGAGAGTATTGCCACCCTCTTCCAGCGTGATCGTCAAGCCCTCGAACCAGTCAGACCATTGGCTGCTCAAATGGCCTTTGATCCTGATTCGATAAATATTTGGTTGACCAGGGTCAGATTTTGGGGTTGGTTTGTTGAACATCACACCGTACCTGTGTTAGCTAAAAATCTTATTTTATACACAGATAATATACCTACAATACGGTGTTAGTTGGAAGGCACTTAAGTGTTATTAGGGGTGTTGTTTATGCGGAAAATGCCGGAGACTGTGGCGTGTGTGACGATGATAGAGGAGGCACGTGGGGGATTGGAGACAACAGCCTACAAGAGCCTTTTCTGTTGTAATTGTTACTAGAATTACTATGGGGAGAGGATCTTGAGGGAGATGGCTTTTTTGACCGCCTGAGTGCGGTTCTTGACGCCCAGCTTGCCGTAGATTTTGCGGTTGTGGCCTTTGACCGTGTCCAGAGCCAGGAAGAGTCTCTCGCCGATCTCACGATTTGTAAGACCCTGGGCA
>JAAETJ010001206.1 GCA_024228495.1 bacterium
ATCGGATTGCTCATGTTTGGTGGGTAGCCCAGTTGAGGGTCCGCCACGCCGCACGTTAACGACAACCGCGGGCATCTCACTCATGGAGGACATACCTAACATTTCACTCATCAGTGATAGGCCAGGTCCTGAGGTAGCGGTCATGGAGCGCTTGCCGGCGTAGGAGGCACCCATCACCTGGGCGATAGAGGCAATTTCATCTTCCGCTTGGATCAGTGTGCCACCCTTTTTTGGCAAGTGGGTTGCTACGTATTTTGCCACTTCAGTTGCCGGGGTGATTGGGTAGGCCGAGAAGAACTCTAGGCCACCGAGCATGGCGCCAAGGCCAACAGCGTCGTTGCCGGAGATGACGATGACATCTTTGGGCTCTAGGGGGTCTTGGACGCGCCATTGATCTGTTTTTTGTAGTGCAGCAGCGTGTTGCTTGCCCTGCTCAAAGGCATCCAGGTTGGCGTTTAGGACTTTTTCCCCTTTTTTGGTGAACTTGTCGGTCAGAACGCGTTTCAGAGTCTCTTCGTCAATGTTGAAGAGTTGCGAAAGGGCACCCATGGCCACCATGTTTTTGGCCTTTTTACTGCCCATCTGCTTAGCAGTCTTGGTCATGGGGATGGGGTAGGCGTGTACACCTTCTGGAATATCCGGCTCAAAATCGCTCGGGCAGTCATAGACAAAAGCATCGCCAGGTTTTAACTCTTTGCGATTGTTTTCCCAAGCCTCACCATTAAAGGCGCACATGACATCAAAGGTATCGCCCTGGTTGTACAGAGGTTCAGCCG
>JAAETJ010001207.1 GCA_024228495.1 bacterium
TATTTAAAATTTTACCGCTCATTTGACCGATTCACGTTAAAATGTTCTTTTGATGGATCACTTCGCTTTATGGGATACGCGGCAGGTGGGGGCATCATTTACATCACCGTTTTCGCCGGTCTTTCCGGTACAGGGAAAAACGCGGTGATAAACCCTGAGATGGCCCAATTTGCAAAGCAATTTGGCTTTGAATTTGTCTGTCATGAAAAGGGGCACGCAAACCGCAAAGCTGGCAATGAAAGGGGGTTTTACACGGTTGAAACCAATTTCTTTGCCGGCCGCAAATTTGCCAGTCTTGAAGATATGAACCGTCAGGCCTTTGAGTGGGCAACGGTTCGAATGGCCAACAGACCCACTACGAAAACGCGCTTGATCCCTGCGCAGGTCTTTGAATATGAAAAAGCGTATCTAAAAAAACTGCCCATTTATCTGCCTGCCCCTTACCTTGTCCTGAAAAGGGGTACTGATCAGTACGGGTATGCAGCCGTTGATGGCAATTTTTATTGGATACCGGGCACCGATCGAAGCGATGTGAAAGTGCTGCAATATGCCCAGCATCTAATGATCTATCGCAACCGCAAGCTGATGGGTCGCTACCCGATACCCGCCGATGGTGTTAAAAATGAGCTGGTTGCCCCCGAAGGGCAGCAAAAACCGCCGTACAAGCCTAAAAACCGGAAAAAACCCTCTGCAACAGAAGAGAAGACTCTGCGCACAGCGGCCAAAGAGATCGACGACTATCTGGATTTTGCCATCAAAAACGGCGTCAAACAGAAGCACCGGTTCATCCGCCAACTGCATGGATTGTACCGCAAAATCGCTCTTGAGGTGTTTATCAAAACGCTCAAGCGGGCGTTAAAGTATCGGATTACGGATATCAAAACCATTGAACGCATCGCCACACTGCAATTGACAGCCGGTCATTTTCAATTGCCGCTGCCGCAGATCAATCAGCAGTTGGAAAAAAGAGCATCGTATATCGAGGGCTGTTTTGCCGATGAAGTCGATCTAAGCGTCTATGACAAAATCACAGGAGATGACGATGGATGAACAACTCCAACAAATGCTCAAGTATGTCCGGCTTTCCGGCCTGCTGGCAAACTGGGACCGGTGTCTTTCAATCGCCCAAAAGGGCAATTATTCTCATGCGCATCTGCTCAAATATATCGTTGAGCAGGAGTATAAAATCAAAAAGGAAAATGCCAGAAAGATGAGGCTGGCCCGTGCAAAAATCCCGGAAAAATACGTGATAGAGACCTTTCCTTTTGCCCGACAACCGAAGCTGAACAAAAAGAAAATCGTGAACATGTATGATCGGTTTGATTACATGGAAAAATGCCGCAACGTGATCTGGATGGGTCCGACTGGTACCGGTAAGACAGGGCTTGCAACCGCTTTTCTAACCCATGCCATCGATTGTGGCTACAACGGCCGGTTTGTCGCGTTTGCCGAGCTGGTCGAACAACTTTACCAGTCGGTGGCCGATCACACGGAAGCAAAGGTCATCAAAGCATTTGCAGCCACCGATTGCCTGTTGATCGATGAATTAGGATATGTTCAAGTCGAACCGGTGCAGGTCGGGTTGTTTTTTACCCTGATGAACAGAAGGCATAAGAAAAAGACCACGCTGATCACCTCAAATCTTGGCTTTTCTCAATGGTCGTCTTTTTTGAAAAACGACCATCTGACCGCGGCTCTGATCGATCGTTTGACGGAAAACAGTCATGTGATCAACATGAAAAACTGCGTCAGCTTAAGACCCAAACTCGATCCGGTAACTTAACATGACCAATCGCTGTTTTTCCTCCAGTCAGCTTTACGCCCTGCGCAATGAGATCAACGTTCAGATGCTGATCGAAAAAACGCTGCACATCCCTTGTCGGGTGACAAAAGGTTGCTTTCGTTTTCTTTGCCCTTTGTGCAACGGGTTTGACTCCGCTGTGAACCCAAAGACCAATCTGGCCAGATGTTTTCGTTGCGAGAAAAACTTTAACACCATCGATCTGGTGATGCTGGTCAGACAGGCCGACTTTGTCGGCAGCGCAAAATTTTTGCAGTCCATCCATCAAAAAGAGGATGTGGGCCATGATCGACACAACCTTAAGTCGTTATCGGGTAGTAACCATCAGAGTGGTTGCCGGATGAAACTGAAAACACCGTCAGGAAAATCAGACAGCAGGCCGCATCCCATCGGAAAGATTCTTGACGACGTCCTGCCCCCAAAACATGCTGGCATCTCAGAAAATCGCTTTGCTGAATCTAAATCCAACAAACCAATGGTTGCTCGTCGTATCACTGATGAAGATCGCATCGTAAAACTTGAGCAACAGCTGGAGTACCTGAATCGCCAAATCAAAAAAATAGCCCGAGACATCAACGTCGGACTTGCTTCCAAATAATTCGTCCCCTGGCACTATAGGCAGATCTTCCTTTTTTTGATCTTCTCGATTAACCTACCACTTAATCTTTACACGACTGCGGGGTAAGCAGCTGGCGGGGTAGTATTTTACCTACAGGGGCGGGGTAGCGGGATTTGGTTAAGCTATCTGCAGATTGTCGTGTGAACCAACATCTCAATTTGTCTGAGCGTGGCTGTCTCAATTTATCGGAGCGCTATAGTCAAGGTCTCCTGGGCTTCTATCAGTAAATGTGAACTGGTGCTTTCCAACCGCCGTTGGACCTTTTTCAATGCAGCCCGCGCTGATTTTCGGCGAGCAGATTCAGCCCGTTTTAATTTCGCTGGAAAATCGACCCTAAATTCCATGGAAAGACCGTAACCGGGTTCCGTACCGGGAACATCGTATGAAAGGTTTGAGGACAATGCCACGTTGGCATTAAGGTGAGACTTTCCCGAAAGCTTAACTAATTTGAGATGTTCATCAACAACGTTCTGCAAAAGCTGAATTTGTGGATGTTCATCGAGTATTTTCGCATGAAGCTCTGCTGGATCAAGGCAAGGGATTTCCAGCTCAGGGAATGCCGGTTTGAAATGGTCTATGACGGTTCCGGTTAATAATCTCAGAACCCCCAAGGCTCTTTGCTTAACAACGTTTATTTGGGACAGGTTGCGGCGAGCCAGCAAAAAGGTAGATAAAAATTCCTGCCGATCCGCATCAAGCAAATGTCCCGTCAATGTTCGTTCTTGAATAATTCGCGATATCTCAGTTTCATTTTCTAGGATCAACCGTGTAAGTTTTTCTTTTTCGTCGGCAGCCCAGTAATTTATGTAATGCAATCTAGCCGCCAGAACACTTTCCAGAACCATTTGCTCTTTTTGAAAGCGCTTTTCTTGGGCGAGCGCTTTTGCTTCTAAGACGTTTTTATGTTCTAGATTTTTGCTGCCAAACAGCGGGTATCTTAGCCCGGCTTTAAGATTTATCCTTTGATATTTCCTTGACTTATCATCTGTTACTTGCTCACTATAAA
>JAAETJ010001208.1 GCA_024228495.1 bacterium
CACTGTGGTATCAGTTCCCAGTGAGAAATATCATTCTCAGTCTGCACTGAAAAATAATCTGGTATAGGGGAGGACTTTGGCTATCCTCGCCATAGCGATCCAGTGATACAATTGAGATTGTCGCCATCAATCTATCAAGATCAGGAGTGTTAAATCCAAAAGTTTTTTTGGCTAATAACCAGACACTTAAATGCTAAAAGGAGGTGATGCAAATTTAACCCGGTGCTCTACTTTTAAATTCATTAAAAAGGGGGGAGTTTAAATGAAAATGAAAAAACATCAAAAAATTTCCGAAAAAAATGTTGTTTTGGTTGTGGGCATGGTTTTTATTTTATCCTTGGTGATCAGCTCTGTGGCTACAGCGGCACAGTGGCCCACCGTAGCAGATCCCAAGGGCATTAAGACAGACTATCCCCAACAGCTCGAATTAGACAAGTTCGAAAAACAGAATGGTAAGAAGCTTAAATTCCACGAAAATCCTTTGTTTGCCGAAAAAGTGAAGAAAGGTGAACTACCGGCGCTAGAGAAACGGCTGCCGGAAGAACCGCTAGTGGTAATGCCCTATGATGAAATCGGCAGGTACGGGGGCAAACTCCGGGGAATATGCATCGCCTATGAGTCGGGAACATCCGAGGTATTGGCCTGGCGTCATGCCAACATCGTGCGCTTCAGTGATGATGTGCGCACCATCGTCCCCAACGTGGCCAGGTCATGGAAATGGAACGATGATTATACCGAGATTACCTTCACTTTGCGTAAAGGTCATCGCTGGTCCGACGGCGCGCCGTTTACGACCGATGATGTGGTCTTTTATATGAACGACATCATCCTAAACAAAGAGATCCACAAGGCCACACCGTCGCCGTGGGGACCCGTAGGAGCCAGTGTCGAAAAAATCGATGCTGTTACAGTCAAATTCAAGTTTAAAAAGCCGTTTACGGGTTTGCTTTATTATCTCGGAGGTGGTGGGTCTTATTTTGATCTCTGGGCGCCCAAGCATTTTCTCAAACAATACCATATCAAGTACAACCCCAAAGCCAACGAGGAAGCCAAAAAGAACGGCTTCGACAACTGGGTGCAGCAGTTTGGCGTTTACTGGAACAAATGGAAGGACGCTATTGTCGCCAGCCCTTACGGGTTGAAGGTGCCCACCCTTGAAAGCCACCTCATGACGAAGATCAGCACCCAACGCCGTATCTTTGTCGCCAACCCCTATTACTTCAAGATAGATACGGCCGGCAACCAGTTGCCTTACATTGATACCCATCATGAACGCTTTCTCGAAAAGCAGCTGTGGCCGCTTGAGATTATGAACGGCAATGTCGATCAGAAATCCCAGAATATGCCGCTGGACATCTTTCCGACCTTAAAAGAGAATGAAGCGAAGGGGAATTATACGCTGCAGCTCCCTCCCGGCATGGCGGGTCCAACCTTTATCTTTAATCCGACAGCTCAGGATCCGATGCTTAGAAAAATCTATGCCGACGTGCGCTTCCGCTATGCCATGTCGCTTGCCATTAATCGTGATGAAGTCAATGAGGCCCTTTTCCTCGGGCTTTGCACACCGGAACAGGCCCTTCCACAAAATGTGCCGTTTGTGACCGAGGCAGACAAGAAATTCATGGCTGCGTATGATCCCCAACGCGCCAATGAACTTTTAGACGAGATGGGCTTGAAACGCGGCCCGGACGGCATCCGTCTGCGGTCCGACGGCAAGCCGCTAACCGTCCTGTGGGAATATACGTTGCAATATGTCTGGTCACCTGAGTTTCCCGCTCTGATTGCAGATTACTGGCGGTCGGTCGGTGTCAATGTTCTTCTCAAGGAAGTGACCACTCAGCTCACTCGTGACAAACAGAAGTCCAACACACTGGATATCACGAGTGAATGGATGCCGCCTTACGAACCGACTTTGCTTTCACAACCGCAGAACTTTGTTCCTCCATACTCTTCAGCCTGGCCGATTATGGGGTTGCCATGGCTGGACTGGAGGACCAGCGGTGGTAAGAACGGCGAGGAACCGCCGGACTGGGTGAAACGCCTGTGGGAGATTGCGGACGAATGGGTCACCCTTGTACCGGGATCATCAAGGTATATGGAGCTCGGCAAAGAGATGATCAAGATCAACCAGGATAATCTGTCCGTCATCGGCACCCTGAGCAACGTACCGTTGATAACTGTGGTTTCAAACAGACTGGGCAATGTCCCCCAGTGGACCGTCAACACTTACTACTATGGTTACTCTTATCCATATCGGGCTGACCAGTGGTACTTTAAATAGATACGGGGTATGCTCTAAACTGATCGCCGGATCCGGGAGGGCACCCGGATCCGGCCAATTTTCCTATCAAGAGAGCAGACAATGAATCGCCTTAGTTGGAGAAACGGTAAATGCTTAATTTAATAGTACGCCGTATCGTTGCAACTGTGGTTACCCTGTTTTTGATATCCGTTGTCGCCTTTATCCTTATTCAGCTTCCACCGGGAGATTTTGTTGATGCCTATGCCGGCAAAAAGACCCAGGGTGGCGTCATCATTACCCAGGAGGAGCTGGATGCGATGCGCACCAGGCTGGGACTTGACCAACCCTTTTACCACCAGTATCTAAGATGGATCGGCGGCGTGATCCGGGGGGATCTGGGATTTTCATGGGAATACCATCGCCCTGTCGCCGACGTCATCGCCGAGCGGCTGCCGCTCACACTCATTCTGGCTTTCTCCACATTAGTGTTTACCTATCTCGTCGCAGTTCCTCTGGGAATATATTCTGCGGTGCGGCAGTACTCAATTGGCGATCATACCGCCACCGTGGTCGGGTACATTGGTCTTGCAACGCCGAATTTCTTGTTTGCACTAATCTTGCTGTACCTTAGCCACAAGTGGTTCGGCATGAGCGTTGGCGGGCTCTTTTCACCGGAGTTCGAAGACGCCGCCTGGACCTGGGCCAGATTTGGGGATATGCTAATGCATCTCTGGGTCCCCGTGATTGTCCTCGGAACGGCCGGCACCGCATTCCAAATCCGTACCATGCGGGCAACCCTTCTGGATGAACTCAATAAAATGTATGTCACCGCTGCCCGCGCCGGCGGCGTTCCCGAATTCCGCATGCTCATGAAGTATCCGGTCCGCATGGCCCTCAACCCCATCGTTGCTACCCTGGGCTGGGAATTGACCAACATCATTTCCGGTGCACCCATTGTGGCCATCGTATTGTCATTGCCGGACACCGGACCCCTGTTTATCAATGCGCTGTTGAACCAGGATATGTATCTGGCCGGCGCCATGATTCTGATCTACTGCACGCTGGTGATCATAGGGACCTTTATCTCGGATATGCTGCTCATGATTCTGGATCCGCGCATCCGTCTGGAGGGCCGAAGCTAAAATGTCAAACGAACGTCACACCGCTGCCAATGACAAAAAAGTACGCCGGCTCGACATCGCCACCCACTGGCAGCTGATGTGGTGGCGATTTCGCAAACACCGCATGGCAATGTTCGGAACCGCCGTACTGGGCATATTTCTAATCATTTCTCTTTTTGCCGAATTCATTGCCCCCTATGGATCCCGTACGCGCAACACCCGTTATCTTCAGGGCCCTCCCGTGGGGATCCATCTATTCGACGACAACTGGAATTTTCACCTGCGTCCGTTTATTTACGGACGGGTCAACAAACGCGATCCGGTCACCTTCAGATTGAGGGCCGTGGTGGATTCCTCCATACGGATACCGCTGCGGTTCTTTACCCGAGGTGAAACCTATAAG
>JAAETJ010001209.1 GCA_024228495.1 bacterium
CACCGGCACCACCGCGTTGGTGCTACGCGCGCAAACTCTGGCCCTATCACGACCTCGCAAAGACCCCGCCGCCGCCGCTCACCTTGGGCGAGCGCGCAGCACAGGCCTATGACGCCGCCGCCATCCCCGCCGCCGGCTTCACCGTCTGGGCCCGCAACGGCTTGCCCTCCGGCCGCGCAGAGCCGTAGCAGGTGCCTCTGCTACATATCGCTTCCCAGCCAATTCCTGTTGCCGCCGCAACACCCGTTTGCAGATCGATACGGTCAAGTTTGGCACATAACTGTCGACTTCGCCACCCTCGTTCCGTTCGTCCGCAGCTGAGGCTACACCAGCCGTCCATCCCCAAATTGGCCACATGAGAGTGCTTGGCTTTGGGAGAAGGCAAAATTGCAGATGACCCAGGATTGCTATGATGCGCTGCCATAGATCTCATCGGCTCGCGTCACAAACGCATCTGAAAATTTGTGAAAGGCGTAGTCAAACATCGACCCCATTAAAAGCTGCAATGGTCGCGACTTGAATTCATAATCAATATAGAAATCCACGTCGCAACTATCCTCTGATACTTCCTTGATGGTCCAACGATTGTCTAGATGGTGAAATGGTCCCGTAATGCTTTCCACAAACACCCGGTATTTTTCCTGATCCAGTATAACCCGGCTTGAGTAAGTTTCGCGGACGACTTTATATGCCACCGTCATATCGGCGATGAGAATTTCTTTGCCTCGGCGCTCTTCGCGGCTTTTCACAACAAGCGCATCGCACAAAGGCAGGAATTGCGGATATTTCTCCACATCTGCAATCAGCTTGTACATGGCATCAGCTGAGTGATTAATGCGCCGCATGTCTGAAAAACTCGGCATGTCTACGCCCTGCCGCCATTTCGAGCAGCTTTTAGCTTCGCAAAATCCTCATCCGCATGATAGGAGGATCTCGTAAAAGGACTGGCCGACACCAGCAAAAAACCTTTGCCAAGCGCATGGCGCTTATAGGCATCAAATTCATCGGGAGCGACAAAGCTTTTCACCTGGGCATGTTTTCTGGTTGGCTGCAAATATTGCCCGATGGTCAGAAAATCCACATTGGCCGAGCGCAGATCATCCATTAGTTGCAGCACTTCATTACGGGTTTCCCCAAGCCCCACCATAATGCCCGACTTGGTGAACATTGCAGGGTCCGTTTCCTTGACTTTTTGCAGCAGGCGCAGGGAATGAAAATAACGAGCGCCTGGCCTGATTTCCAGATAGTTCGAAGCTACCGTTTCAAGATTGTGATTGAACACATCCGGACGAGCCTTGATTACCAGGTTTTCGGCGCCGTTCTTTTTGAGAAAATCAGGTGTCAAAACCTCAATGGTTGTGTCTGGTGTACTTGCTCTAATCGCTTCAATGCTCTGCGCTATATGGGCGGCCCCACCGTCAGCCAGATCGTCTCGATCAACGGACGTGATCACTACATGCCGCAAGCCCAGCTTTTTAACTGCTTTAGCAACGTTTTGAGGCTCATCAGGGTCGAGGCTTGATGGTTTGCCTGTTCTAATATTGCAAAAAGCACAAGCTCTCGTACAAATCTCTCCCATGATCATCATGGTAGCGTGGCGCTTGTCCCAGCACTCACCGACATTTGGACAGGCTGCTTCCTCGCAAACCGTATGCAGGCCGTTTACCTTGATGATCTCGCGAGTTTCTTTGTAGACCTTTGAACCCGGGGCTTTGACCCTGATCCATTTTGGTTTGCGCAAAATAGGTGTGTCGGGCTTGTGAGCCTTTTCCGGGTGCCGTACTCGTTCGGCATTTGCATCGTAAATTTTTGTCATACACTCAAATAACTTTAGCAATTTCTATTGGCAGAATTGTCTGTTCATCAATAACAGCTTCAGCAATTTGTTTGGTTGTTAGATTGAGAAGGCCACGCAAATCTGCCCCAATCAAAATAGTTCCTGCAAGGTTTGTATTTTCCAAATTTGTATTATTGAGACTGGTACGACGCAAAAACGTATCATGCAAATCCAATATTGGATAAGAACGTTGTTGCTTCTTTAGCGTATGATCATTCATGATTTAACCTTCAATCTACTCTCAATCGTCTCCATAATCTCCTGAATATATATAGGTGGCCCCTCGTCCGAATAATCGGTTTGATTCAATCTCAAATAGACCGCTAATAATTCGAATACAGGATCAGATAGATCTGGAAAATCATTTCCTATCTGTCTTAGAGTATATATCGCTCCAAGACGAACTTCCAATTTTTTATCTCAAAGTTGGCCAATAGCTCGATTAAAAAGCTCCGCAACATGATCACGCCTTGATAACTCTGTCTGCTCCAAAGAGGCTTCAGCTTGAGTATTTGCAGCTGTTACGCGCTTGTTAGCAAGGTAAAGTCCGAATATAGCAGCCCCGAACAAGCCAAGATTTCTAAAGAATTCAGAAAACCCAACCAACCACTCCACTTGCTCTCTCCTACTAGATATGCATAGCCCGGTCATAGGCCTCAAGGACGCTTTCATGCATCATTTCAGACAAGGTGGGATGCGGGAAGATTGTATGCATCAATTCGGCTTCCGTAGTCTCCAGTGTCTTGCCAATAGTATAGCCCTGTATCAGCTCGGTCGCTTCCGCGCCGATCATGTGAGCGCCGAGCATTTCCCCGGTCTTGGCGTCAAAGATCGTCTTGATCATGCCATCGGTTTCACCAAGCGCAATGGCCTTGCCATTTGCCTGATAGGGAAAGCGGCCGATTTTGAGTTCATAGCCAGCAACCAGCGCGGCCTTTTCTGTCAGACCAACGGAGGCCACCTGCGGTGTGCAATAGGTGCATCCCGGTATATTGTTGCGATCCAACGGATGTATGTCAGCTTGTCCGGTGATTTTTTCAACACACAAGATAGCTTCATGGCTAGCTTTATGCGCCAAGGCCGGTGCGCCCGCCACATCGCCGATGGCATAGATATTAGGCGCTGTCGTTGCGCAATAGTCATCGATCTGCACGGCTCCGTTCTCAACCTTGACGCCGTTTTCTTCCAGCCCGAGGTTTTCCGTATTGGCTGCAATGCCCACCGCTAGAATAACCCGCTCGAACTGGCGCGTAGAACTTTCCCCATCGGCAAGCGTGATCGTTGCCGACACATCAACGTCACCAGATGTGAGGTCACTGACTTTCGCGCCGGTATGAATAGTCATACCCTGTTTTTCAAAAGATTTGCGCGCCAGGGCTGAAATCTCTTCATCTTCCACGGGCATCACACGCTCCATTACCTCGACTACGGTTACATCAGCGCCAAGGGTGTTAAAAAACGAGGCAAACTCGATGCCGATGGCACCTGATCCAACTACCAGCAAAGATTTTGGCATAATGTCTGGAACCAGTGCTTCGCGGTAGGTCCATATCTTTTGACCATCGGGTTCAAGCCCGGGGAAAGTCCGCGCTCGCGCGCCTGTGGCGATAATGATATGTTTGCCATTGACCGGTTTGATGCCAGAACCATCCTTGCAGGTCACTTCAATGCTGCCAGCCCCGGTCAATTTGGCATCCCCTTCAATGACCGTAATCTTGTTCTTTTTCATCAGATAGCCGACACCACCAGTAAGCTTTTTGGAGACATCACGCGAGCGTTTGACGATGGCATCAAGATCAAACCCGATCTCTCCTGTTGAAAGCCCAAATTTCTTGGCATGTTTTATCTGGCTGTATATCTCGGCCGAACGCAACAGTGCTTTGGTCGGGATACAGCCCCAGTTGAGACAAATACCACCAAGATTTTCGCGTTCGATAATCGCCGTTTTCATACCCAGCTGCGAGGCGCGGATCGCGGCCACATAACCTCCAGGGCCTGCACCAATGACGACGAGATCGAAATTTGATTGAGACATGAAACTTCCTTCGAGCAAGATCGAACAACAATATACGCTTAGACCAGCATCGTAACAGGGTCTTCGATATATGTTTTGAACGCTTTGAGCAGCTGTGCACCCAGCGCCCCATCGATTACACGATGATCGCAGGACAAGGTGCAGGACATGACGCTGGCAACAGACAACGCTCCGTCTTTGACAACCGGTCGCTGTTCGCCGCGCCCCACCGCCAGAATACTGGCATGAGGGGGATTGATCACGGCATCAAACTGCTTGATGTCAAACATGCCCAGGTTAGAGATCGACGTCGTGCCGCCTTGATATTCATGAGGCGCGAGTTTTTTACTGCGAGCCCGATGGGCAAGGTCTTTCATCTCGTTGGATATTTCGGACATTGTTTTAAGATCGGCATGGCGAATGACCGGCGTCAACAGGCCGCCCTCAACTGCCACTGCGACAGCGACATCAGAGCGCTTGTGCTTCAAGGTGCCCTCACTGGTCCAGGTGGCATTTGCATCAGGTACTTTTTGCAATGCCAACGCCAGTGCCTTGATGATAAAATCATTGACGGACAGGCGTGTTCCATCTGCTGCAACTGCATCATTCATGCGTTTTCTGGAAGTCAGCAATTCATCCAACTCGCAGTCAATAGACAAATAGAAATGCGGGATCGAGGTTTTGGCAAGCGTTAACCGATCGGCAATGATACGGCGCATATTGTCGTGAGGAACGATCTCATAGCTACCTTCTTCATAGACCGAGAATATTTCCTTGTCGTCGAGGCCTGCAATGGGTCTGGCAACATCAATCGTAGTTTTGGAAGCAGCAAGCGCGGTTGTGGTTTTAGAAGCAGCAATTGGCTTGGCTTCCCCGGCTGACGAAGCCAGTTCCACGTCTTTCTTGACGATGCGCCCCTTGGGACCAGTTCCAGTTAAGCTGGCGAGCGCTAGATTGTTATCGGCGGCGAGACGCTTAGCCAACGGGCTGGCAATCACGCGATCACCGGATGGTTCATCAACAGCTTGATCTGGTGTTGCTGTTGGCTCTGAAGCGATGACCGGTGCTGAGACATGTTCTTCAACCTGAGAGGCAGTAGTAACGGACGCAGAAGCGTCTATATCACCTTCTCCCTTATCATCCTCTAGCACCATGGCAATTACTGTGCTAACCGGCACATTTTCATCGCCTTCTGGCACATAAAGCTTGCCGATGCGGCCCTCTTCGATGGCTTCCACTTCCATCACGGCCTTGTCAGTTTCGATCTCGGCAATGACATCGCCAGACTTTACATCATCGCCTTCCTTGACGTGCCATTTGGCGAGCTTGCCGGTTTTCATGGTAGGAGACAGGGCTGGCATCAGAATTGGTATTGGCATTTAGTTCTCTTTCTAGGCTAAGTCGCTATAGCAAACGCTTTTGACCGCAGAAACAACGTCGTCGACGCTGGGCAATGCCAGTTTTTCAAGATTCGCTGCATAGGGCATAGGTACATCCTTGCAATTGACTTTTGTGGGCGGCGCATCGAGATCGTCAAAGGCTTCTGCCACTACCCGGCTACAGATCTCGGAGCCGATTGAGGCGACCGGCCAGGCTTCTTCGACCGTTACGATGCGGTTGGTTTTGCGAACAGACGCCAGCACCGTATCCATATCAAGGGGGCGAAGGGTACGAAGATCAATGACTTCTGCTCTGATGCCCTGTTCGGCCAGTACTATGGCCGCTTCATTTGCCAGCTGCATGCCACGCGAGAACGAAACCAGCGTCACATCTGTGCCCTCTCGCACGATCGCCGCCTTGCCAATAGGCATGATCAGATCATCCACATCCGGAATTTCGAAAGTCTGACCATACACCATCTCATGTTCAAGAAAGATTATCGGGTTGGGATCGCGGATCGCAGCTTTCAGCAATCCTTTCGCATCAGCAGCAGTATAGGGTGCAACAACCTTAAGCCCGGGCACCTGTGCATACCAGGACGAGTAATCCTGACTATGCTGGGCCCCAACGCGCGAGGCTGCTCCATTTGGTCCGCGAAAAACAATCGAACTACTCATCTGCCCACCGGACATGTAAAGCGTTTTGGCTGCCGAGTTAATAATATGATCGATGGCCTGCATGGCAAAGTTCCATGTCATGAACTCGACAACAGGTTTCAAACCCGCAAATGCGGCCCCAACAGCAATCCCAGCAAAGCCATGTTCGGTAATCGGCGTGTCGATGACCCGCTTTTCGCCAAACTCGGCCAGCAATCCTTGGGTGATCTTGTAAGCACCTTGATATTCGGCAACTTCTTCACCCATCACGAAGACATCGTCATCCCGGCGCATCTCCTCCGCCATGGCATCTCGCAGCGCCTCGCGAACGGTCAATTCAACCATAGAGGTGTCACTGGACATTTTACTACCCTCGGCGGCTGATACGACCGATGGTACCACGACAGGGGCTGGAATGGGAGCCTCAACAGGGGTTATGAAAGGTTCTGGCGCGGCGGGCTCTGCAACTGGTTCCGAGGCAGGCGCAACCTTGCGATCGAGTTCTTCTCCTTCTTCAAGGACAATAGCGATGGGTGTGTTGACCTTGACACCCGCGGCTCCCTCGGACACCAGCACTTTAGCCAGAAAGCCATCCTCAATGGCTTCGATTTCCATCGTGGCCTTGTCTGTTTCTATTTCGGCAATGATTTGACCTGCGGCGATTTCATCTCCCTCCTTGACAAGCCAACGGGCCAGCTTACCCTCTTCCATGGTAGGTGATAGCGCCGGCATCAGAATTTCTATAGCCATAAATTGATTGCTCCTTGAACAATGATCCGCCTAGCGGAGAATATCGGTATAAAGTTCCGCAGCATCCGGCTCGGTGTCTGCCTGCGCAAATTCAGCCGCACCGGCGGCGATTTTTTTCATTTCTTTGTCGATGGCCTTGAGCTCATCTTCACTGGCAATACCATCTGCGATGACACGCTTTTTCACTTGCTCTATAGGATCGTTGTGCTCTCGCATTTTCTGGACTTCCTCGCGGGAACGATATTTGGCTGGATCGGACATGGAGTGACCGCGATAGCGATAGGTCAACATCTCCAGAATAAAGGGGCCACCGCCTTCTCTTGCCCGTTTCACCGCTTTGTCACCCGCTTCTTTAACAGCGCGTACATCCATGCCATCGACCTGTTCTCCTGGAATGTCAAAGCTGGCTCCGCGCTGCGAGAAATCAGTGGTGGCGGAAGAACGCTCAATACTGGTGCCCATGCCATATTTATTGTTCTCAATGACATATATCACCGGCAAGTCCCAAAGCTTGCCCATATTAAAGCTTTCATAGACCTGCCCCTGATTGGCGGCACCATCGCCAAAATAAGTCAAACAAACCCGATCATTACCACGATATTTATTAGCAAAAGCGAGACCGGAGCCAAGCGACGCTGAAGCACCCACAATGCCATGCCCGCCGTAAAAATTCTTTTCAAGGGAGAACATGTGCATGGATCCTCCCTTGCCCTTGGAATATCCGTTACGGCGGCCCGTAAGCTCGGACATTACGCCCTTTGGATCCATCCCGCAGGCCAGCATATGACCATGATCGCGGTACGTGGTAATCACCTGATCACCCTTGTCAATGGACATCTGCATGCCCACAACCACGGCTTCCTGGCCAATATAGAGGTGACAAAAGCCGCCTATAAAGCCCATGCCATAGAGCTGACCGGCTTTTTCTTCAAAACGACGAATTTTTAGCATTTCGCGATAGGCATCAAGTTCGCGCTCTGGCGTGAATTCCATCATCGGTTTTTCTATTCCCATCAATGAGTTGCAGCAGGTTCTGCAGCCAACTTCAATCCCTGAAGCACTTATATCCCTACATATATGATCATTGTGCCAACCGTGACTCGTTTTCTGGCTTATTCTTACTATCGCAGCTTTGCCATGGTCAATGGCTAAGAGCAGATATGCCTATCGCCCATAAGAGAGAAAGGGAGGGAGGCTCTATGGCTTCTCACTCAAATAAATACGCTCGCTTTTATAAACGAAATTAAGCCGCTCACGCGCCTGAAACTCCAGCATATCGCGATCGACGGCGCCTGGCGCCATTAGTTTCGTCATGCGCTCAAGTTCAAATCGCTTTTCATGCAATAGTTGCAGTTTTTTGTTAAGGCCTGCTATGCGCGCATCAAGGGCCGATCTAGCCTGTAATCCATGCTCGCCGACATAGGTTTGTACCGCAAAAAACGATAAAACGAGCATGACCAGCAAGCTGATAAAATGTCGTTTTATGAATAGCATTTGTCAATCCCCTTGACCTGTTAGACCATTGTGGGAAGCACGCTGGCACCATCAAAGACAGCCATATCGTCAAGTTCTTCTTCGATGCGAATCAACTGATTATATTTCGCCATACGGTCCGAGCGTGACAAGGAACCCGTTTTAATCTGTCCTGCATTTGTTGCAACAGCAATATCGGCGATTGTCGTGTCCTCGGTCTCTCCAGAGCGATGAGAAATCACAGCCTTATAGCCGGCGCGCTGGGCCATCTCAACGGCATCGAAGGTCTCGCTCAATGTACCGATCTGATTGACCTTGACGAGGATCGAGTTGGCGATGCCTTTGTCGATACCATCCATAAGGCGGGTTACATTGGTCACGAACAGATCGTCCCCGACAAGCTGGCATTTATTACCGACTCTGTCTGTCAGCAATTTCCAGCCATCCCAGTCATCTTCGCCAAGCCCGTCTTCGATAGAAATAATGGGATAGGAGCCGATCAGATCATCGTAATAATCGACCATTCCAGCGGAATCGAGCACTTTGTCCTCGCCCTTAAGATGATATCTGCCTTTCGAGTAGAACTCGGTTGAAGCGGAATCGAGCGCTATACAGATATCTTCGCCGGGCTTGAAGCCAGCTGCCTCGATAGACTTCGTGATGAAGTCCAAAGCATCGGTCGTTGATGACAGATTGGGGGCAAAGCCACCCTCATCTCCCACATTGGTATTATGACCGGCATCCGACAATGACTTTTTCAATGTATGAAAGACCTCAGCCCCAATACGGATAGCCTGACGGCAGCTCTCGGCCTTCACCGGCACGATCATGAATTCCTGGAAATCAATAGGATTGTCAGCATGCTCACCACCATTGATGATATTCATCATGGGTACAGGCATTTTGTGAGCATTGACGCCACCTAGATAGCGATAGAGCGGTTGATTTGTCGCCATTGAGGCTGCCTTGGCGATGGCCATGGAGACACCAAGAATCGCATTGGCGCCGATTTTTGTTTTATTGGATGTACCGTCCAGATCGCACAATAGCTTGTCGAGGCGTCTTTGCTCTTCGGCTTCCATGCCCTGCAGCGCATCAAACACTTCGCCATTGATGGCCTCCACCGCCTTGATCACTCCCTTGCCCATATAACGAGCACCGCCATCACGCAGCTCGTGTGCTTCATGAGCACCTGTTGAGGCTCCAGATGGTACGGCCGCACGGCCTATTGAGCCATCTTCAAGAAGGACATCAACCTCAACAGTTGGGTTGCCCCGGCTATCCAGTATTTCGCGCCCCAAGATATCGGTAATTGCGGTCATCAGGTTCCCCATTGGTTTAACAATTGTTTGCGTATGCAGACAAAAAAGATGCAAGGATTTAAATGATTTTACTAAGCTCTTAACCGTAGCGGAACAGTTAGTCAAAAGGAACATTGTCCCACCTTTTGCCAGGTGGTCTTCATTGCGTCTATCTTTCCCGTTAACGAGATGTTTGAGTTTAGGAGTATCTTTCGTGTTTTTCATCTTGTCCAAGACTATTGGTTTCTTTTTGATGCCAACAAATATTGCCTGCATATTTCTTGTACTGGGATTTTTGATGACAAAAACACGTTTTGCACGGATTACCCACCGCCTGTCACTCGCAGCCATTATTGCATTGATCATCATGGCTTTTACACCCCTCGGCCATCTCATATTGCTGCCCCTTGAGGAGCGCATAAAGCGTCCCCTCAACATCGAGAACATGAAGGCACCTGATGGTATTGTGGTGCTTGGCGGCTCCATTGATACGATTGTTACCAAAGCACGCGGCACGATTGCCATTAACGAGTCTGGCGAACGATTGACGCAAATCGTCGAACTGGCGCGGCGTTTCCCAAAAGCACGCATCGTCTTTAGCGGAGGTTCAGGTAAAATATTTTCAAAAAACATGTCCGAAGCCGATGCAGCGCTCAGCTTTTTCTTGCAAATGGGTTTACAACCTGACCGGCTGGTATTTGAAGATAAATCCCAAAACACTTGGCAGAATGCGCGCTATACCAAAGATTTGCTAAACCCCTCACCGGGAGAACGCTGGCTTCTTGTCACCTCCGCTTTTCATATGCCCCGCTCTCTTGGTTGTTTTCGTAATGTGGGCATGAAAATCATCCCTTGGCCGGTGGATTACCGCACACGGGGTGCAAGTGATCTATACCGATTTTTCGACCGGGCTTCTGAGGGCTGGAAACGAGTTGATATCGGGGTGCGTGAATGGGTTGGTCTGCTCGTTTACCGGCTGAGTGGGCGCATTGACAGTTTTTTCCCGCGCCAGGCTGCAAAGTCAAGTTTAACAGTTGCAAATTGATCTTGACAGAACCAGCCGAAGACTGTTCTCTGCCTCTTCCAATATTCATTACATAAACCACATCAGTGTTATGAAATCGATTGGCTCAATGGGGCCACGTGGCGGAGTGGTTACGCAGCGGATTGCAAATCCGTGTACCCCGGTTCGATTCCGGGCGTGGCCTCCAAATATCCCCATATATCAATTTCTTACAATATTGCGCAAATTAATCAGCACACACTTGCATCTGCTTTATCCGTTCAAAAGTATACATTTGAGTGTACACCTCAGTCATAAAAGGACGATATACGATGGCAAGAACCGGACGCATGCGGTAGCTGTCGGCTTGATGGACCGGCAACAGCGCCACGATCTGATGGAGATCGTCGAGGACCGTTACGAAAACGGCTCCATCATCATCACCAGTCAGCCGCCGGTCGAGGCCTGGCACGATGTCATTGGTGAGCCAACCATTGCCGACGCCATTCTCGACCGTATCGTCCACAACGCTCATCGCCTGAAACTTGATGAAGAAAGTCTGCGTAGAACCAAACTGAAAACTAAAAATGAGGAGCAAAAAACGGAACCTGTTATGGCCGAAGTAACCAACCGATCCTAACATAAACCAACCACTCCGGCGGCACTATCTCCAGGGTGGTCGGATCGGCCCGGAATCACTGGTCTTTTTGCTCCAGAATCACTGGTCTTGCTCACCGGAATGCGCATTATCGAGGCCAATTTCAAGTCAAGCCCCCCCTTTACCCGGTAATTTTTGGCACATTCGCACGCCGCTCTGGTGAGGGGCGTTCTACAAGGGCGACTCTTCTGAATTTGAATAATTTAGCTGGTCTGCCTCCAGTTGATTTTTTCATCTCACCAGTGGTCTCCACAAATCCCCCGCCCTCCACTAGGCGGCGAAAATTTTGCTTGTGCAAGGGCGTGCCAGAAATCGCCTCAACGACTTTTTGCAATTCATACAGGGTGAACACGGGGGGGAGCAGCTCAAAAACCAGTGGTCTGTATTTGAGCTTGCCACGCATACGGCTCATTGCGGTTGCTAGAATGCGGCGATGATCATGGTTCATGGGGCGTCCAAGTTCGGGCAGGCTATTCCAGGCCCTTGCTGTTGTCCGCCCATCAATTGCTGCCTCTTTCAGCAACCCTGCTTCATAGAGCAGCTCATAGCGATCCAACACTTTTTCTTCGTCCCAATTAGCGCCATTTAAGCCAAACAGAAATCTGATACGCTCTTTACGCCCAAGAGGATGCTCTCGGGCATCACTGTCGATGGTCTGCTCACACCATTCAAGCAATAATGGTTCAATCAGTGTTTCAACCATTTCAGGACGACCATGACGCCAGTCCTCCCAGGGGAAAAAATCATACCAGCGACGCTGCCTGACATGTCTTATTCCTATGTCGGTTTGCAGGGTTAATGCAAGATAGCCGATCGATACCATATGTGGGCCGCTATCCCCTTCTCGCGCATGGCGACCGCGATCTCCAAACGTATAAAGCTGTTCGACATAGCCGAGCGATAGCCCTGTCTGTTCCTCAACCCAGTTACGCAGTCCAATTTCAAGGGTTCGGTGGGCCAAGGGAGTAAATACGCCAAACGGCAGGCTGTCGCGGTTTTTTTGATTTTCGGGGGAGGTCACGCATACAACATGTGGTTCATTGCGATGAACGGAGACAATCGAGGCATGCAAGCCAAGTTCGATACCGGATTGTTGAGGCGTCATACTCATTTTTCTCGCGCCACTGCATCACTCTTTCCCATGATAGCGGGCATTGAAAACGGCAATCCCGCAGAGGCAATGGCTCCTCTACCAATTGCTTCAATGGCATTGATCATTTGTCCCGAACGTCCAAGTACTTGATCAGCGCACGATACCAACAGGCTGTTGGGAGTGGCGGTCACAGACTTATTTCTTATGGAACGGGCTATGTGCAATTCGTCTTGATGAGGGTTAAGTGCACATAATGCTATAAAGGCGGCAGCAG
Source organism: bacterium (assembly GCA_024228495.1). Taxonomy (GTDB): domain Bacteria; phylum Pseudomonadota; class Alphaproteobacteria; order Rhizobiales; family JAKIUO01; genus JAKIUO01. Next base: position 12,440 of record JAAETJ010001209.1, read on the forward strand.
TTGAGCGAGAAATGCCGGCCCAGCAATGAATAACCAAAGGATTCAGCTGATCCCATTGCAAGGCGTACTTGATGAGCTGTTCAACATGTTGAGTTGAGGGGGTAACAAATCCAGAAGCGGGACTTTCAATATCATTCATGGGTAGTTTTAGATGTTGGTTTTGGTCTAGAGAGAAGGGCGTTTGCGGCATCATCTGATCATTGATCAGCGATATGAGATGGCCAGCTGCATGGTCAGATACAACCCCCTCCATAGCATCCAGAGAGCAGACAATGATCTTTGCGGACGTCATGACTACACTCCTGACTATCAGCTAATTCTAGTCACCTGCGAATAATTTTTCGAAACGTTTTAAAAACCTGTGTTGCGATTCGGGCACCGACATTGGCCTCAACTCCGTAAATTGCTCATGGAAACAAGGATCGAGATCCCCAGGATCACCAAACAGAGCTGCTGCTTCTTTCTTGTCGAAGCCAGCTAAAGCGGTTGCTTCAAAATAGGCACATATGCGATCAGCCTGCTTGACCAGTTTCGTTACGGTCATGGGGGGATTGACTGGCAGTCCGAATTTGATATGGATGTTTTCAAGCAGTCGCTTTTCAATCGTTTTGTAATCAAAACCAATGACGGCCTTAAAGGGGCTGATAAGGTCGCCTACCACATATTCCGGGCTATCATGCAGCAGCGCTACCAATCGCCATGTTCTGGGCGCTTCTGGGTAGAGCAGGCATAGCAATTCTTCGACAACAAGGGAGTGTTGGGCAACTGAAAATGAATGATCCCCAATTGTTTGGCCGTTCCAGCGAGCCAATCTCGCGAGGCCATGAGCAATATCTTCTATTTCCACATCAACCGGCGATGGCGCTAGCAGATCGAGACGGCGCCCTGATAACATACGCTGCCAAGCGCGGGCATTAGGTTCATTCATAACAGGCATTCCAAGTTTTGGTTCAGATATTGAATTCATGACACTGGCCTATTTATATTTATGTCTAAAGTATACAGAATTCTTATTTAACTAGCTAATCACTCACATGTTATTTTTGTGGCGCTTCAAACTTTTTTGCAAGTACGCGGCAGGGTTCATATCTATGGCAATTGACGAGATGATCATTGACCAGCCCCGCTGATTGCATGAGCGCATAGACGCCAACCGGGCCACAAAAACGAAACCCCTTTTGTTTCAAGGCTTTTGACAGCTTTTCACTCACCGTTGTTTTCCCAGGAATGTCACCAATCTGTGCAACAGCATTGTCAATCGTCTCGCCATCCACGAAATCCCAGAAAAAAGATCCCAGACTTTGGATTTCCGCTAACTTCAGATAGGCCTTGGCATTGCCTATGACAGCATTTATCTTGGCTCTGTTACGAACAATGCCGGTATCGAGCATCAGCTCATCTACTTTTTGCGACCCATATTGCGCAATTTTCTGCGGATCAAACTCATCGAAACAGTGTACGAATCGCTCTCTTTTGTTTAATATTGTGATCCAAGATAGTCCGGCTTGGAACCCCTCAAGCATGAGTTTTTTAAATAATGTGCGGTCATCCCCGACCGGAATGCCCCATTCCTCATCGTGATAGCGAATATAGATATCTTGCGGTCCAACCCAGGGACAGCGGCTAAGCTCTTCATCACTCATGTCAAATTGCCTTTTGCTTATTCAGCTTTCGTGAATGCTTCGCCATAGCTTGCCCATGCGGGTGAAAGCAGCTCGACTTGTGTGCCGTTCACATCAAATTGCTTCCCTGCGTTTCTTGCCTTTACGGCACGGTCGAGGTGGATTTGGGCAAGCCCTTGTTGGCCAAAAGCCGAACCAAGCCGCCCGATGATCGCGCCGTTCGCCTTGATATCACTGGGCACGTCCGAGAGGTCTCCTTGCGCTTTGACAATCATCGGGCGTTTGCGCGCCGTGCCGCGATGCTGCATGCGGCTCACCACTTCCTGGCCCACATAGCAGCCTTTTTTAAAGCCAATTCCGTTGAGCTGATCCATCGCGATATCATGGGGAAAGCAACTACCATGCTCAAAATCAGCTGGTGCTTCTGGCAGGCCATGATTGAGGCGGTGGGTCAGCCATTGTTCGGCGTTTGGCACGCAGCTTTCATCTTCGCCTTTGAGCATCATAATGCGTGAGCTCATTTTTTCATAGCGGGGATCCATATAGCTGATGGCATCACAATTGGTTTCAGCACTTCCCTCGATGCTGACACATATAACAGCTTGCGGAAGCGCATTGAGATCGACCTTGGCGCGTAGTTTGTAAAACATCAGGCGCTTGAGAAGGTCATCGACCTGGCTCGCTTCAACATCGACGAGATAAGTGTGGTTGTGCCTGACAATCAAAAAATCGAACAATAACTTGCCTTGCGGCGTTAAAAGGCCTGCATAAATCGCGCGGCCTTCATTGGCGCCTTCAATATCATTGGTGAGAATACCTTGTAAAAAATCGTGGGCATCCTCGCCGCCAATTTCAATTACTGATCTGTTCTCGAGTCTGATCAATCCACTCATCCATCTGTATCCTTCCCAGTTCCGCGAATTGAATTCTCATGGCCCTTGCATGGCATGAATAGTATCGCTATCTCCTAACGAGCACATGATTCACCTATCAATCAAGTTAAAGGGTCATAAAATATGTTCGACCTCCTGATAACCAATGGCACAATCGTCAATTACGATGGTACCAATAAAGGCGATATAGGTATCAAAGATGGCAAGATTGCTGATATTGGCGCGCTTGCTGGTCAAAAAGCCGATAAGACCCTCGACGCCAACAGTCTGCACGTCCTGCCCGGCGTCATTGATACTCAGGTTCATTTCAGGGAACCTGGCCTGACCCACAAGGAAGACCTTGAATCTGGAAGCCGCGCAGCCGTTAAAGGAGGCGTCACAGCAGTTTTTGAAATGCCTAATACCAGCCCGTCGACGACGACCATTGAAGCCATCGCCGACAAGGTGGATCATGGCCGAAATCGCATGTTTTGCGACTTCGCCTTCTATGCGGGGGCCAGTACTGATAATCTTGATAGGTTGGCAGAGCTGGAGCGGGCTCCTGGAGTTTGCGGCATTAAAGTATTTATGGGGTCATCTACCGGCAATCTGCTGGTCGCCGAAAGTGCTGAGCTTGAACAATTGTTCAAAACGATACGTCGACGAGCAGCTTTTCATTCCGAAGACGAGGAACGCCTGCAACAAAGACTTGGAAAGCAGGTCATGGGGGATGCTTCCAGCCACGCGGTCTGGCGAGACAAAGACACAGCACTCAATAGCACCAAGCGCTTGTTAAAACTTGCCCGTAAACATGCAAAACGTATTCATGTGCTGCATATTACGACAGCCGACGAAATGGCGCTGCTAGCAGATTACAAAGACCTGGTCAGTGTAGAAGTCCTCCCTCAGCATCTCACCCTGTCGGCACCTGAAGCCTATGAACGCCTTGGCAGCCTTGCTCAAATGAACCCGCCGATCCGCTCACAACAACATCAAGACGGCCTATGGGACGGTCTACGCGTTGGGACTGTGGATGTTATTGGATCCGACCATGCGCCCCATACACTTGAAGAAAAGCAAAAAGCCTATCCATCATCTCCGGCTGGCTTGCCGGGCGTGCAAACGCTGGTGCCACTGATGCTGGATCATGTTAATAAGGGGCGATTAAGCTTGCAACGCTTTGTTGATCTAACATCGCATGGTCCTAACCGTTTGTTTGGACTGGCGGACAAAGGGCGTCTTGCCAAGGGCTATGATGCAGATATTACACTGGTGGATATGAGTGCAAGCCGAACCATCACCAATGAACAACAAGAAAGCCGCTGTGGCTGGACGCCGTTTGATGGCATGAAGGTGACGGGGTGGCCGGTGGGTACTATTGTGCGCGGCCATCAGGTCATGCGCGACGAAGAGATCATCACGCCTGCGATCGGTCAGCCGGTACGGTTTCAAGAAACGATAGCTCCGATTACGAGCTAGGAGCGTTTGCCCGACATATAGCGCGGATAGGTCTCTGTTACAGAAACCTTGGGCGCCTTGTAGAAGATATGACGACCGATTTTCTTGAGCCGACGCATTTTTCGGCGCCAGCGAGGGGCGACATAGTCGGCGTGATAATGTGTGGCATGGCCGATGCTTTTTAGCCAGGTCTGGCCCACCAGAATCTGATTGGCGAGACGCTTGGAGCGCTTCCATTGGCCCTTATTGTTTGGCTTGTCTATTTTACCATCACAAGTGAAAGAAAATTGACAACCCGTGCGCCGGTGCGACCCTTGATAAATCACTCCACAAATCGTATCGGGATAGTCGGGGCTCCGTACTCGGTTCATGACCACTTGACCAACAGCAATCTGTCCAGTTTCTGGTTCGCTTCTAGCTTCAAAATAGAGTGCAGTCGTCATGCAACGACGTTCACGTTTCTGGAATTCATGCTCGGCGAGACCTCCAAATGTCTTGCCCGTACGAAAGGTACGAGGCACGAGCGGTGAACCATTCTGGCCTCTGGCATAGCGGGCGGGCAGCGATGGCATGCGGCGTCCTTGCGTGCCACTAAAGACCAGCTTGGCAGGCAGCGGCATATCTGCTGCAAACAGTGCTATGTCCGCGCTATCAGCGAACAGTATCGGACGCGTCGGAGCGGCTTTAGCGACTAATGGTTTAGCGGGCTTGGGTTGAACCTTCTTGTCTGCAAGCTTGGGTTTTGCGGCCTGCTTGGCAGCTTGTTGAATGGAATTGAGGGCATCGCGGTAACTATTGTCGTTCAACTGGCCACGATCACGTTTCAGCGCCCGATTAATGGTTGGACCAGTTTGTGTCACTGGTTTCGCTGGTTCTGACTGCGGCTCGGAATTTCGTTTGAGGTGATTGAGCCTTTGTGGTGCGGGAGCCTGCCTGTTTTGCTTGAGAGAGTCATTGATCAACTTATCGAGTGCGTTAACTTGTCGGTCAATCGCGATATGAGATCGCGTCGCAACTATTTGTGGGGTCTGCTCCTGATTGGAATTTGCAGTCATCTGATCTGACACAGCAAGATCAAAGCCTTGAAAACCAGCAATCAGTCCCGTCGAAACGATCATCAGACCGGTCAACATCCCAGATTTGCTCCGTGACTTTCTCTTGCCGCTACTACTCATACCTGCAACACTCTTTGATTGACGCCGTCTCTAAAACCATATGTGAGCGCACTACTATTATTTTTTTTTGCACTCGCAATTCTTCTAGGTACAGAAAAGCAAATATTCTTTTCACAGTAGTTAACTCAACGATATTGCTATGTTTTTTGAAGTTTGATGGTAAATATCTTGATAAGGAAAAGGCCAGTGGACTTCATAATGGTGCATATTAAGGATATATCACTCGCGAACGCGCAACACATGCCAATTCGTTTTGTTCTCTGAAAATAGGGGGAGTTAGGTAATTTGGCAGTGGAAAGTTTAAATTTAGACGGTAAAAATTCGGTTGTGTTAACAAAAAGTGGGTTAAATTCAGACGAATACAAGGTGTGTTATTAGTCTTATTTGTATAAATACAGAGATAATGACGATCATTACTGATCTAGTAGCGCCTTGAATCTCACACCATATTCATTCAATTGCGGGGTCAACAAATCAACCCGTCCAGACAGGACAATACCATTTGTGCCATCAATGGTGATCTCATCACCCTCGTTGAAGGTCTGATGGCCGACTTTCATGATCTTTTGCTCAAGGTCCAGTTCGATGAAACGGGCATCAACGATACAGGGGCGGCCAATATCGCGGGCAATATCAGCAGCATGGGAGGTCATCCCTCCCCGACGTGTCAATATGGCGGCAGCGGCGTTCATACCCGCAACGTCATTGGGACTTGTTTCATTACGCACGAGGACCACAGAAGTTCCGGTGGTGGCTTGTTTGACGGCATCGGCTGGAGAAAATACGATTTTTCCTGATGCGGCCCCTGGTGATGCGGGCAACCCTCTGGTGATCGGTACTTTTGCAGCATCTGGATCAAGTATCGGCTGGGTCAGCTTATGAAATCCTTTGAGGGGGACACGTTCAATGGCTTCATGCTTTGTGATGAGGCCCTCATTAAGCAAATCAAGCGCCACCCGAATTGCCACTTCGATGGTGCGTTTGGCAGCGCGGGTCTGTAATGTATAGACTTTTCCCCGCTCTATCGTGAACTCGATCTCTTGCATATCACGAAAATGACTTTCCAACTTGTGGGCGATTTCGACCAGTTCATTGAACTGCGCTGGCATGCGAGTTTGCAGGCTGGCGACTTTGTCACCGCGTTGCTCGCGTGCGTTCTCACTCAAAGCGCGCGGCGAATGAAAACCATCTACAATATCTTCTCCCTGCACTTTTGGTAGATATTCTCCATAGAGCCCTGGTTCACCATTGGCTGGATTGCGACTAAAGGCGACGCCAGAGGCACTATCACTAGAGCGATTGCCATAGACCATTAATTGAACGGTGACCGCCGTGCCGCCGGTATCTTTGTGTTCTTGAATAGCGCGATAGCTAATGGCGCGGGGCGAATACCAGGAACGAAAGACGGCGCCGATGGTTGCCAAAAACTGCTCATTGATTACTTGGGGATAGCCAATGCCGTTTTTCGCGGTGATTGCTTGCTTGAAAAGATCGACAATCGCTGCCCAGCCGGTATCGACGATATCGATATCCTTTTTGAGCCCCTGCTGAATACGAAACTCTTCGATGATATCATCAAAGGGCTGATCGCCAAGGCCCATCACAACCGATCCATACATGGCAATCAGGCGGCGGTAGCAATCAAGGATAAAGCGTTTGCTCAGGGTTGTTTTGAGCAATTGGGTGACAATCTCGTCATTGAGGCCGACATTTAATACTGTATCCATCATGCCGGGCATGGATTGCGCGGCACCAGAGCGAACGGAGACCAAAAGTGGGTTGGCTGGATCACCGAATGAACGGCCAGATCTCTCCTCAAGCCAGGCAATACCGCTTTGAATTTGCTCAACAATCTCTTCTGGCAGTTGGTTGCCATGTTCGAGATAGATGCGGCAGGCGTCGGTTGTGATGGTAAAGCCAGGAGGCACAGGCAGACCCATAGCGGCCATTTCAGCAAGATTCGCGCCCTTGTTGCCGAGCAGCTCGCTCATGTCGGAATGACCTTCCATCACCCCATCGCCAAAGCAATATATCCATTTTTTGCCGGTCATTGGAGTTCTCACATACCCGCTGCCATGTCCGTTTTTCTATCTGTCATTCACAACGGTCTCTTTGTTTTGCATTAAAACAGGAGCATCGTAATATTATTATCCCTCAATTTTCGAGAAGTCAGCAATCTTAGTGGTGGCTGTGCGGATTTGCGCCAGCAACGCAAGGCGATTGTGCCGCACTTTGGGTTCATCTGCATTGACTGTCACCTTGTCAAAAAAAGCATCCACAGGGCTTTTTAGGGCTGCAAGGGCGCTCATCGCTGCAACAAAATCTTCCTTGGCCAGCGCCATGGTTGCTGCCTTATCCATCTTCTCAATAGCGGCAAACAGATCTTTTTCTTCCTTTTGGCTCAAAAGCCCCTTGTCAGGGTCGTTTTGATAGGATTGCTTGTCCTTTTTTTCTTCAATGCGCAAAATATTGACCGCCCGCTTGATCCCGGCCAGTAAATCGGCCCCATCATCGGTTTCAAGGAAGGAACCAAGCGCTTCCACGCGCTTGACGATCATCAGCAAGTCGTCCTGTCCACCAAGGGAAAATACGGCGTCGATGAGATCATGACGCGCGCCCTTGTCTTTGAGATAGACTTTTAGACGATCCGCGAAGAAGGAGAGGAGGTCCGTTGCAATTTCGGCTGAATGCTCCTTAACGGCTTCATTACCAGTACCGTCTCCGTATCCCCCACCGGAAAGGGAAAAGACATACTCAAGGAAGGTTTCTGTGGATACGCCACCTTCGTAACCCTCATTTGTATATCTTGTGTCCTTTGCCATTAGTTTTTCTGTAATAAGCGGGATTAGATTTAAGCGAATCTCATTTTCCATGACGATCCGAATAACACCCAATGCCGCTCTTCGTAACGCAAAAGGATCCTTTGACCCTGTTGGCTTTTCATCACTGGCCCAGAAACCCGTTAGAATATCGAGCTTGTCTGCCAGCGCGACAGCAACAGAAATAGGTTCGGTTGGGATCTCATCTGATGGACCTTGCGGGCGGTAGTGCTCCTCGCAAGCGGCGGCAACAGCTTTGCTTTCGCCTTGTTGCTCTGCGTAATAACGACCCATCAGGCCTTGCAGATTGGCGAATTCTCCGACCATTTCCGATACCAAGTCGGCCTTGCAGAGCTTGGCAGCGCGCTCAGATTCATCGGGGTCAGCGCCGACTACACACGCCAGTTCACGAGCCAGAGTCGCCATACGCAGTACCCGTTCCCCTTGAGATCCAAGCTTGTCGTGGAAAATGATGTCGTTGAGTTTAGCCGCCATCTCTTCCAGCGGTACTTTTTTGTCCTGCTCCCAGAAGAACACGGCGTCTGACAAGCGTGCACGTATCACCCGTTCATTTCCATGGGTGATGGCTTTGCCCTTATCCGTTGCGATCATGTTAGAGACCAGCAAGAATTTGTTGGCGAGCTTGCCGGTTTTGGGGTCTTTGAGTGAAAAGCATTTCTGGTGCTTTTTCATTGAGGTAATGAGCACTTCGGACGGCACGTCAAGAAAGCTTTTATCAAAGTCACCCATCAGCACGGTTGGCCATTCATTGAGGCCAGCGGTTTCAGATAAGAGACCGGCATCTTCCACCAGTTCTAGCTTGGCTTTTTTGGCAAGTTTTTGCGCCTGATCAAGAATGGCCTGCTCGCGCGCCTTGGCATTGGTCATGACAAAAGCGGCGATCAGACTCGATTCATAGTCTGCAAAGCCGCCAACCTTGAGGGCTTTTGGAGCCATGAAGCGATGGCCAACCGTTGTGTTAGCGCTTTTGATGCCTTCGACTTCAAGATCGATGACCTTGCCATCCAGCAGACACAAGATTGAGTGCAATGGCCGTACCCAGCGCAAGGAACCATTGCCCCATCGCATGCTTTTGGGCCAGGGCATTTTGAGGATCGCGTCTTTGACGCTCTGTGCTAGAATCTCATCGGCAGCGCTGCCTTTTTTCTCGATTTTGGCGAGATAGAATTCTCCTTTTTTATCGGAAACAATCTCGCATTGATCGATGCTGTCTAGCCCTGCTCCGCGCAGGAAGCCAGCCAGTGCCTGTTCTGGAGCCCCAACCCGCGGGCCTTTGCGCTCTTGCGAGATGTCGGGGCTTTTATCCGCGACGTCTTTGATGATCAGTGTCAGGCGACGCGGGCCACTGTGCGAG
>JAAETJ010001210.1 GCA_024228495.1 bacterium
ATGAGAAAAAGCGTTTGGCTGACCTGAAAAAGAAGCGCCAAGTTGAAGACAAAAAGCGCAAAACAGCCGAAACTAAGCGGAAAGCAGAAGAGAAAAAACGTAAGGCCGCCGAAGTTAAACGCAAGGCCGAAGAGAAAAAGCTGAAACAGACGGCGGCCAAGCGAAAGGCAGAAGAGAAAAAACAGAAGGTGGCCGAGACCAAGCGTGTGGCTGATGAGAAAAAACGCAAAGCAGCAGTCGCAAAGAAAAAAGCGGCCGAGAAGAAGCGCAAAGAGGCGGAAGCCAAGAAAGCGGCTGAGGTGAAAAAGCGCAAGGCGGCTGAAGCCAAAAAGCTGGCCGCTGAGAAAAAACGTAAAGCTGCTGAGGCCAAAAAACGAACAGCTGAGAAGAAGCGTAAAGCCGCAGAAGCGGCTGCCAAAAAGAAGCTTGAGGATGAGTTAATCGCGTCCATGGAGGCTGAACGAAACGCCCGTGAGATTGATCGCTATATTGGTCAGATATCACAAAAAATTCGGGGGAATTGGTTGCGACCAGCAGGTATTAGTGATGGCTTGGTCTGTTTTTTGCGAGTTCGTATCGCACCCGGTGGTACCGTGATTGCGGTGAGCATTAGTAAGGGTAGTGGTGTAAGCGCTTTTGACCGCTCAGCTGAAGCGGCCGTTTTTAAAGCAGATCCATTGCCGGTGCCGACCGGTCCACTATTTAATAGTTTCAGAGATATTAATTTCAAATTCGATCCAAGTAGATAAATTATGATGATAAAAAGAGCGATAACAGGCCTATTTTTACTGCTGCTCACAACCCAAATTTGGGCAGCCCCATTGACCATCACGATAAAAGGCGGAGCAGAAGGGGCTCAGCCCATTGCCATTGTGCCCTTTGGCTGGGCGGGTAGAGCGGGGCAGGCTAATCCGGGCGCCCAGATGGCCGATGTCATCCGCAATGACCTTGTGCGCAGTGGTCGGTTTAAAACCATACCCGTGGAAGATATGCTGGCAAGACCATCCACTGGAGATGCAGTAGAGTTCCGTGATTGGAAAGTGCTGGGCATGGATAACCTTGTTGTCGGGCAGGTGAAACCCAACGGCAAGGGTGGCTATATGATCCGCTTCCAACTGTTTGATGTCTTCAAAGAGGAGCAGGTCATTGGCTTTAATATCCCGGCCACTGAACGGGATCTACGCGCCACTGCCCACCGAATTGCCGATATCATTTATGAAAAACTGGCGGGGCAACGCGGTGCCTTTGATACCCGTATCGCCTATGTCACCTCTACCCGTAAAGCCGATGGCAGCCAGTTCGTTGCCCTGAAAGTGGCCGATGCGGATGGTTATGGTCCCCAAACAATTGTCACCTCCAAAGAGCCGCTGATG
>JAAETJ010001211.1 GCA_024228495.1 bacterium
CTACTTAGCGAGACGGAAAAATATTGTTAAGCATTTGAAGTTAAGCAGCTTTTCGCCTTGACGGAAGTTTTTTCTTAGTGGCTACAATAACCCCTTTGCTTGGCAGCGCCGTCGGTAGTTTGACGTTTGCCGCTTCTAACAGTTGTTGGCTCAGCGGACGGGGTTGCGGAATACGATGGAAACACCCGCCCTCGGCGATGACCACCTCGGTCGAGCATAACGCATCCAGTTCCTGAAGTCCTTCCTCGACCGTGACATCAAGAGTGGCCCAAAGAGCTGCCAGCTCTTTAACGATCCAATACGCCATCATCACTACCAAGGCATGGCCGCGGGTGCGACTTTCCAGTCTGACGTTAATGGGCCGCATTTCCAGCTCTACGGTTTTACTGGTTCGGAACGCCCACTCCACCAGCGCCAGATCCTTGTAGCGATCATGGACCACGTCCTTAGGGGCTTGGTCAGCCGCAAGATCGGTCTTTAAGACATAACACCCATCCAGCTTCTCGACGTCCTGAAGTTGCTCCGTATCCTTGGCTACACTCATTGAGCGGCCCTGAGCGGACACGATCGTCCATTGATCAATTTTCAAGTGCTTGCTTTTGGCCTCGATCTTGCGTTGGGCAACGGCCGCCTTGGCCCGTGCGTGCTCTTGTAAATAACGGTTTTGTTCCTCTACTAACGTCAGTAGCGCGTGATATTTTCGCGCCCTGGATTGTTTGATCTCCGCCGCCCGGATGGGATTTCTGCGCAAGATAAACCGAAGCGCCTCGTGCACCTGCAGTTCACCCAAGTCTTGGTCAAACAAGCTGATCTGGAGGGTATCTTCCCGCAGCAGCTTCTCGATCTGGGGCTTGGTAATCGCGGTAATATAATGGAATTCATGCTCATGATACTCTTGGAGTTGTTCAATCTGCGGACCTTTTATCATGCCGCGATCGCCGACAAAGGTCACCGCGCCCCCGCCGAAACGCTGGGCGACTTTGGCCACTTGCTGACCAAACGTTTTCGTATCCTGAGTATTGCCGGGAAAGACTTCGATCGACAGTGGCGTACCGCC
>JAAETJ010001212.1 GCA_024228495.1 bacterium
CAAGGCACCTGAAGCCGCACAGATGCCGGGACTAAAAAAACAGGCCCCATGGGGCGGAGTACTGACCCTGTTGCTGGTTGGTTGGTGGAACATCTACTGGCTGACCTCAGATGACCGGATGCTATCCACGCGCGCCCTATACATCCCCTGCGGTTTTGCCTTCGGTTTTATCATGCATCGCGCCCGCTTCTGTTTCTCACGCAGTTTTCGCGAGCCTTTCCTTACCGGTGAGGGCGATATGACCAAAGCGGTAATGCTTGCCATTTTGCTGGCAGCGCTGCTGTTCTCGGTATTTTTCAGCAAAGAGATATCAGACCCATATGTTGGCATTCCACCATCATTCTGGGCAGGTTCCCTGTTTGGCGGGCTCATCTTTGGCGTAGGCATGATCCTGGCTGGCGGCTGTGCCACCGGGTCTCTGTGGCGCGTGGGTGAAGGCCACCTTAAGTTAGTGGTAGCGGTGTTATTTTTCAGTTGGAGCGCATCCACCTTCAGCGGCATCCTGAAATATTGGAACGTATTAACCCGCGAGGACAATCTCGACCTGATGGTGGAAGAGACTATGCTCGGATACCAGGCCTGGATGCCGCAGATGTTCGACGGCTGGGGCTGGAGTCATCTGGCAACCTTCAGCATTCTTGTGGTGTGGTTCCTACTGGTTCGGTACAATGAAAAGACCGAAAAATTTACCGTTATCTAGCCACACTGTTCTGCATCAAGAGCAAAAGGGCGCTATGCATAGCGCCCTTTTGCTTTGGGTA
>JAAETJ010001213.1 GCA_024228495.1 bacterium
ATGGCGCAGTTTTTCACCTATTACGCCGATATGTGTGGCATGAAACCGCGTCGGCTGCCGATGTGGGGCGGCAAATTGCTGCTGATTGCCAATAACCTGTTTAATTTGCACCTGCCACTGAATGAAAACAGATTGAGACAATACAGCCTCAAGATTGTGTATCCGACGACCAAAGCAGAACAGCAACTTGGTTTTCACTCACGTATCCCCGTTGATGAAGGGATGCAGCGTACGGAAGTATGGCTGCGCGAGAATGGGTATTTGAATCATCAAGTATGAATCGTGAGCCGTGAACCGTGAGACGAGGGTTGAGTTTGTCGAAACCCAGGCTAGAAGTCACAAACACCTGCTTCGGTTAAGCCAGCCTTCGACTACGTCCGCAGCGTCCGCGCTCAGGCTTCGTTGGGTAAAATGCAAAAAACTTTGTTTACGAAGTAATGGGAAGCTGAATGAAAAGTAATGAATTGGATTATTAGCATCATCATTTTACTTTTATTAGGTGGTTTGGCTTACTGGCTGTTGGTGACTACTGAGGGCGTCTTTTTAGGGCGGCGGGTGGTTGTGTGGCTCTATGATTTGACGGCGCACAAGTATGATGACATTAAGGAGTTTGAGCCGGAATGGGAGCAGTTTTTTATTGCGCATCCGGTGATGCATAAGTTAGATAGCGTGCGTGCGCCGTTGATTTTGGATGTGGCAACGGGTACGGGGCGTGTGCCGTTTATTTTATTGGAAGAGCCGTTATTTCATGGTCGGGTGGTGGGGATAGACCCATCGCGGAAGATGTTAAAGTTGGCGGCGGAGAAGTTACGGCCGTTTTCCCATCGCGCCCCCCTCATTCAACAAACTGCCAATGCGCTCCCTTTTCCCGACAACAGTTTCGACGCCGTCACCTGCATCGAAGCGCTCGAATTCTTTCCCTCCGACATTGATGCCTTGCGCGAAATGGTGCGTGTGCTGCGCCCCGGCGGACTGCTGTTTGTCACCCGCCGTCGCGGCTGGGAAGGCAAAGCGTTCCTTGCCCGCTACCGCCCCGTCAAAGAATTTGAAGCAACACTCACCAATTTCGGACTTGAAGACGTGAACACCCAACCTTGGCAGTTCGCATACGACCAGGTTTTTGCGCGGAAAAGGTAGAAGGAAGAAGGTAGAAGGAAGAAGGTAGAAGGAAGAAAGGAAGAAAGGAAGATGTTCTTGACACGTCCTTCTGCCTTCTGTTTTTTCCTGTCACAATCCGTGACAGCACGGTGTTTAGAGGAGTAAGTAGCGAACCTTAATG
>JAAETJ010001214.1 GCA_024228495.1 bacterium
ACAAACTGCCATACATCATACGTAATAGGTTTTTTTATCCGTTTCTCCCAAAAAATTCAAAGAAAAATTCGGCATGGTTCAGAAATGCGGAAAGTTAGTTTTACATTAGGTCAGCCCCAACAAGGTAAGCGGGTCATCGGGGACATCTAGGTTGACCAACTGAGCGGGACTTTTGCCGGCTCGTTTACCGGGTTGGAAGGGACGCACATTATGCAAAAAACGAAACAACTCCAGACAGCCTTGGTCAGTATGCTTGCGTCCATCCAAAATGGGGCGCAGCAAGCTGTTGACGCACTCGGCCAACATACTGCCTCGCCAGGAACGGCTCAATGTTTCACGCACGGCCTCCCAAGCAGTCCAGAATTGTTCTTCTCCCAGAAAGGAGAGTGCTTCATCCAAGCAGGTTCCCCACAATTGCTGTTGGGTTCGTTGTTGAAGCAAGGCGGAAGGTTGGCGTTTTTCATCGGCCTCAATTTGCCAAAGACGGGATAGAGATTGAATGGCTTGGCTTCCCCAACGCTCGACCAAGGGTGCAAGGGCTTGGGCCAACACGGGTTGGTAACTGAACAGCCCTTTGGCAAAGCTGTTGAGGTTGCGGCTCAATTTCTGGTAGATACCACCTTCCCACGTTTCCAATTGTTTTCCCAGCTTGCACAGACTTTGGCTGCCTTCTTCTGGATTACGCAACTGCCCGTTTTCTAGGTCAATCAAGGCAAACCAAGCATCCACTTGCCGGGCAATTTGGAAAAAAGCATCGTAGCGAGTTACTTTTTCTTCAGCCTTGACCTCCAGCTTTTCCCAGGCTTTCAAGTGCTGCTTCAACCGTCCAGGGGTGTGAGCCTGCTCAAATTTGACCGCCCGTTCTTCAACCGCTTCCAGAGCGGTGTACGCTTGTTCTTCCAGACGGCTAACCTGACCCCACAGCGGTCGCAACAAGTGATCCCAATCCAACTGGTGGACTTTCAACCCTGCTTCTTTCACCCCTGCCCCCAACCCCGTGCCTCCGTCGCTGGAAAACTGGGACACATCAGGCAAATCCAGCAATATGCAACCCCACCTCTCCCCATCACACTCCGGCTGACGGCTCAACTCATAGATGTAGAGCGTATCGTTGCCTACTACCAACAGGTTCGGCTTCCCGTTGGCGTAAATCTCATCTCCCGACATCGTTTCCTTCATTTGCGGTTGCCACTCTTGGTTGACCGCTGCCGCCAATTCTTCCAATCTCGCCAACTCAGCGTTGACCCAAGCTGGCGACATTCCCCGACCCAGCATCTCCTCTTGGCAGAACGATATGTTTCTTTGGCTGACCCCCACTTCGCTCAACACCACACAACTCCGCCTCAAGTGTTCTCGCGTCACTTCGATCCTCTCTCTTTGAGGCTCTGGCCCGTGACGACCTGGCTCCAGCATCTCTCTCAATCCCTCTCTCCCCTTGCGCTCAATGTTATTCACACTTTGACGCGATATGTTGTATTCTTCTGCCAACTCTTGCACCGTTCCATCCCGTTTCCCCTGAGCTGCCCAACATCTCAGCGCAATCTCTGCCCGATCATCACCTGTAAGGTCGTCATGTCTAACTGCCACAATCCACCTCCTGTTCTAAATCACTATAATCTTTTGACTGATTTTGGCACAAAATTGGTTTGTTGCCTAGTATGCTTACGTAAAACTAACTTGAACCATGCCTACTTTCTTGTCTGAAAAAGCCTGATAACACTGGACACCAGCTTCATTTTACCATTAGCGATACAGGCTTGGGCATTAAGCCAGAGGAACAAGAAAGACTGTTTGAGGCATTTACTCAAACAAGCAGTGGTTTACAAATTCAAAAAGGGACAGGTTTGGGGTTGGCAATTAGCAAACA
>JAAETJ010001215.1 GCA_024228495.1 bacterium
GGCGCAATCCCAAAAGGTGATGCCAGCCTTTGGAAACAGATCAGACACCGGCATCATCGCAGAGCCGATAATCCCAAACGCCTGTGTAATCCCGTGCATCTGCAAGGTTTTGATGAACGCTTCTTCCGTAGTCATTTTCATCGGTGTTTTCCTCTTTATTATTTTGTATTCGCCGACGACATTCAGATAGAATTCACTTGCGAAAGGTGCCTTGCCGCAAGTGGCAATCTTGGATCGGTCAAAAAGCAATATCTAGTTTTTGTCTGGTTCTACGGAAGGAAAGAAAGGGAAGGCCGACCGGTTTATTGCACGAGGAATAATTTATCTAGTAGCATCGGCGTTCCAGTGGTCTATCGGTACTTAAACCGATCATTCGTTGGTCTTCATCCACTTCTTCTTTCAACTCTTCCGGTTACTTATTTGCATAAGTCGTGAAATCGATCGGCAGCTATATTCATTGGCTTCAATAAACCATAACGGATGCTGATATAGTTTTCTTCCAAAGTCCCGCACACCAAAAATCGCATAATAACATGTTAATTGAGACTATTTGTCTCATAAAACAGCATTTTTAGCGTATGTCAATAGATTTTCACCTCGAATGCTCCGAATTAATGCTCTTCTGGCAATTGATATGTTGTGTTAGCCAAATGAGTTCGATTGTAGCGACCGAGCGCTAGCTTTGGCTGTTATTAAGCAGCACAATCTAGTTGAGGAAGGTGGTTTTGTCGTAATGTGGTATCTTGAGAATGTACGGGTTTTAATTGGGGCGAAGGAGTGAATTTCACACGTTGTTATCGACACCTAAAAAGGTTTCCCTGATTTTTTGGCTGCTTCCCGGAGTTCCTTGGCATATTGCAATGCCTCGGCAATCGACATGCGCGGAACGGGAGCATGCAGGGCATTGTCTCGAGTCTGTTGCACAAACGAAGGATGGGGGCTTGGGAAACCTCAACACCATATTGATATCGGTCGGTGTCATGGGCAGGCTAGCCTTTGTCAACACTTCCAGAATATAGAGACTATGTATGCCGTTTGGGACACGGCCATCTTTTACATAGTCGCTTCCTTAAACCTTCAATCCCGCTCTATAGGTGCTGACGTCAGACACATGAACGCGTCTGCAAGGCGTTTTGCACCATCGTGGAGTACGTCGAGTTTGTCCTTTGTCGATTCAATCGACAGGCGCTGGGTCGGACCATGGAAAGCGAGGGCTCCGAGGAATCTGCCTGCTGGATCAACTACGGGTACAGCAATGGCAACCATGCCCTTGAAGAATTCTTCATCGTCAATGGCGTACCCTTGGGCAGCGATTTCCTCAAGCTCCAACATAAGGCTTTCAACCTCGCTATGGGTCTTTGGCGTAAGTTTTTCCAGCTTCAGGCTTTTTACCATCACAAGCCGAGCCTTGGGAGGCAGGCTCGCCAAATAGGTTTTACCACTGGCGGTACAGTGAAACGGTACATGCGTGCCAATCGGTAGCTGTATTCTGAAAGCCCAGTCAGTCTCGACGCGATCACGGTAGATCATGCCTTGTTCTTCAACAACAACGCAATTCACTGTTTCGCCGACTTGTCTAGCAACATCCTGAAGTATTTGATGGCGCGCGATATGTAATGAAGCATTGTGAAGAATTCCCGATGCCATCATACGTAGTCGGCGGCTCGGCTGCAGCTTCTTGCCTTGCGGCAACTTGACGAGAAAGCCTTCCTCAACAAGCGTCGTGCAGAGCCGGTGTACCGTTTGCTTGGGCAGGCCCAACTCACGGTTGATCTCAGTCGGTGTCATTGCAACATCTGACTTCCCTAATATTTCCAAAATGAGCAGTGTGCGTAAATTTGTCGGAATTCGTTCGTTATCAGTCATATTCAATTCACCACTAGTTATTAATTACGGACATGCCGCTTCGATAAAATCTTCTTGCACAATATGAAAATATATGATGACATATAATAAATGAGATTAAAAGTCTCATTTTTTAATTATTTTCGTGAGGAAGTTATGGAATTTGACTATATAGTCATTGGCGCGGGGTCTGCTGGTTGTGTTGTTGCGAACCGGTTGTCTGCAAATCCAAAATATACCGTGGCCCTTGTTGAAGCGGGCGGCCCCGACCGTTCACCGTGGATCCATATCCCGGTTGGTTATTTTAAAACGATGGGAAACCCTAAAACCGACTGGTGTTATCAGACTGAAGCTGATCCTGGGCTAAACGGACGCTCTCTCCCTTGGCCACGAGGTAAGGTACTTGGCGGGTCAAGCTCAATCAACGGATTACTTTATGTGCGTGGTCAAGCGCGCGACTATGATCACTGGAGCCAGCTAGGCAATAAGGGCTGGGCGTGGAAGGATGTCTTACCGCTGTTCAAACGTTCCGAAACATGGGAAACAAAAAACAGTGATTTGCGTGGTAATTCAGGGCCTCTGTCAGTGTCGCAGTCATGTTTAACACGCAAAATTATTGATGCATGGATCGATTCTGCGCAAGAAGCAGGCTACAAGCGCAACCCCGATTATAACGGCGAGGATCAAGAGGGGGTCGGTTATTTCCAATTAACAACTCGTAACGGACGTAGATGCAGTTCCGCGGTTGCCTATTTGCGCCCGGCCATGGGTCGCGCAAACCTGAAAGTGTTCACCAATACACAAGTTAATAGACTGAACTTTGACGGAAATCGCGTTACTGGTCTGAACGCTTGCAAGGGAAAAAGCGAAAAAACTATGTCGGCACGCCGCGAAGTCGTCCTTTGCGGTGGAGCTATTGCCTCACCACAGCTATTAATGGTTTCAGGGATTGGTCCACTCGATGAATTGAAACGACACGGTATAGAGGTCCGAAAAGACCTCGCCGGAGTAGGTGCCAATTTGCAAGATCACTTACAGGCCCGTCCGGTTTACAAATGCACTGTACCAACGATCAACACCGAGATCAGTAATATCTTCAAACAGGCCCTCATTGCAGCACGCTATGTGACCACTCGATCCGGACCGATGACAATGGCGGCAAGCCTTGGATATGGATTCTTGAAAACCAGGCCAGAATTGGAAACACCAGATATTCAGTTCCACGTACAGCCATTCAGCGCAGATAGCCCAGCCGAGGGGCCCCACCCCTTTTCTGCTTTCACAGCCTCGGTTTTACAGCTACGACCAGAAAGCACTGGCTGCATCAAACTTAAATCCGCCGATATACACGATCATCCGCTCATTCACCCTAATTATCTAGCAACGAAGACCGATTGCGATACCATCGTTGATGGTATACGGATTGCTCGCAGGATTACCACTTTCGAACCACTGAAATCCCTTATTACGACTGAACATTCGCCGGGTAGCGGCATTGATGACGACTATGAAGCTATCCTGGAATGGGCTCGTAACACCTCAACGACAATCTATCACCCCACCGGTACCTGTAAAATGGGTTCCGACCCTATGGCCGTAGTCGATCATCGCCTGCGTGTTCACGGCATATCGGGCTTGCGCGTTGCCGATACATCGATCATGCCGACTATTGTCTCTGGCAATACAAATGCTCCGGCGATCATGATCGGTGAAAAGGTGTCCGATTTAATTCTGGAGGAAGCCAGATGAGTTTTTTCTATTCTAAGAGATTTCGTTATGACACGCAGCAAAATTTCCGCAATTCAGATGAACACAATTCGGAACGAGGAAGGATGATCGTCTGACTATCCTGTTTCCTAATATTAAATAGGCGATACCAGATAACCTTCACTGGTAAAGCGGGGAAACAGATAATTGAAGGTCCAGTAAGCAAAGGGAAGTTAAAAATGTCAATTCTAAGTAATCTAGGGAAAGGCCTTGTTGCGACATCGCTTGCGCTCAGTGCGTTTATGATATCGCCCAAGACAGTTGAAGCTAAGAACGTAACGATCCGCGTTCAGTCGGTTATTCCAGCAAAAGCCGATGAAGTTCACATGCTCAAAGAATTCGCTAAAGATGTGAGCGATCTCACCAACGGTACGCTTAAGATCGAAGTGTTGCCGGCTGGTGCCGTTGTTGGTGTGAAGGAAACTCTTGACGCGGTCGACAAGGGCCTCGTGGATGGCGGTTTCGCATGGACACATTATTGGTCAGGCAAACACCCGGCAGCCATGCTGTTTGGCTCACCCGTCGCCGGTGCCGGTGTCGGCATCGACAACATCGCCTTCCTCTCATGGTTCCAGTATGGCGGCGGTAAAGAGCTATATGATCAACTCTGGAAAGAAATGGGAGTGAATGTCAAAGGCTTCATGCTACAACCCGTTGGTCCTGAAGCTCTTGGCTGGTTCAAAGAGCCAATTAAATCTATGGCTGATTTCCGGAAATACCGCTTCCGCACACCTCCTGGCATTCCTGGTCAGACTTACAAGGATATCGGTGTTGCATCAGTTGCCATGGGCGGCGGCGACATTCTGCCAGCGCTTGAAAAAGGTACCATCGACGCAGCTGAATGGTGCTGCCCCAAACCAGACTCCGTATTCGGATTCCAAAAGGTATTGAAGCACTACTATCTGCAGGGCCTGCATCAGGTCGTCGTGAACGCCGACATGTACATCAATGGCGATGTCTATAAAAGCCTCACACCGACGCAGAAAAAAGCGCTCGAAGTTGCTGCAAATGCCTCGCTGTCAAAATCTATGAGCTATCGCATTTATGAAAATGGCAAAGCGCTCAAGACACTGACCGAAAAGGACGGCGTCATTCTTCATGATACCCCTGCAGACTATTTCCCTGCTTACATGAATGCAGCCAAGGCAAGTCTGGAAAAGAATGCTAAATCCAATGCATTTTTTGCCAAGGTCTGGCAATCGCAGAAAGACTTCGCAGCCATTGCCGTACCATTCTAGGCCGGCGCACAAACTTCCAATGCGAAGTTGGGTAAGGCATTCGCTGATAGTCTTAAGAAAAAATAAAAATAGAATTTAACGTGACGGGCGTTTATCGCTCGTCACGTCTCAGGACTAAAAATGTCCACGAACCTTAGAACATTTTCGTCCATGTTTGAAACGCAAGAACACTGCAAGTATTTGTAATTATTCAGATTCACATGTTTTATTGACTTCATTAATACATGATCTGACCAAGAAGAATCCGTGCTGAAGGGAAACCCCATGGCTGAAGACATCAATACCGATGAGCTGGATATTACCGACGAGTTGATCGCCGAGCGCCGCGCTGAAGAACCCGGTCAGACTCCGTCAGATATGACACCATGGATGCGACCGATCGTGGCCTCTATCGACGTGTTAAATCTGTGGGCAGGACGAATCATCTGTCTGGCCCTTATTCCTCTTATCTTTGTCATGGTGTTTGAGGTTGTCTCCCGGACATTGTTCGGCTCCTTTACAGGCTGGGGATTGAATGAACTGGCCATGAAAATCGGTCTTGGCCCAACACTTTGGGCCTACGACATTTCCCGCATGACCGGCGGTGTTCTGTTTATGATCGGTGCTGGCTATGCCCTGATGCGCGGCGTTCATATCCGCGCCGATTTCCTTTTTCGTAGCTGGAGCGAAAAGACCCAGGCAACCGTGGATGCGACCCTCTATCTGTTATTTTATTTTCCAGCCATGTTGTTCTTTTTCTGGACAGCATCAGAGTACTGGCTCGGCGCGTTTCTCATAAATGAAACATCGATGGACTCCACCTGGGCGCCAATCCTGTGGCCAGCCCGGTTAGCGATGCCTGTCGGAGCGCTTCTTTTACTGTTGCAAGGAATTGCGGAACTCTTCCGGGCTTTCCACCAGATGGGGAAAGCGCGCGAGCGGTGGTTTACACGTTTTCTACCTGTTTATCTGATCCTGCTGGCCATTGTTTTTGTAACCACATTTTATGCTAATATGGTTCCGTTCGATGATTGGTGGGATTCCATTGCAGGCGGTTCGGGTTTATTTGCTTATGATAAACCCACCATTGGTCTGTTTATGCTGGGAGCCATGCTATTTTCCATTTTCGTTGGCTTTCCGATTTCATTCACACTGATTTTCCTTGCCTTCACCTTTGGGTCCTGGGGAACTAATAGCGCCATCACTTTCTTCCTCATGACGCTGCAGGTGAACTCGACCATGCTTGATGACCAACTCGTTGCTGTGCCCCTGTTTATCTTTATGGGCATTATGATGGAACAGGCCGGATTAATGGAACGCCTTTTTAAAGCTGTACAGTTGATGATGAGCCGGACCCGCGGAGCCTTGTTTATCGCCGTTCTATTCGTTTCCACTATCTTCGCGGCAGCGACAGGCATTGTCGGGGCTTCGGTAACGATCCTTGGCATCATGGCCGCCAAGACCATGAACAAGTCTGGATATAATGTGCGGCTGGCAGCTGGAACCATTACCGCTGGCGGCACGCTCGGCATTCTTATTCCTCCATCGATTATGCTGATTGTGATGGGACCGGTCCTTGAAGTACCCGTAACCGACCTTTTCCGTGCTGCCATCGTCCCCGGTATCCTGCTGGCGGTGCTGTATATGATTTACGCGCTGGGCCGCTGCTGGCTCAACCCGGCTATGGGCCCGATTTTGCCAGAAGATGAGCAGCCCGAAACATCTCCCTACTATATGCTTGAAGTCGCTGGTGTCATCGGCATTGGGATTGGTATGCTAATCTGGTTGATTATTGCTGGCGCAAAAGGTGATCTGGCAATTTTTCCTCTGGCAGGGCTGCTAGCCCCGATTGTCTGGATAGGCTTTATGTTTGCGGTCTATAAGTGGACTCGCAAGGTGCGTCCCTACGGATTTTATTTTTCCGACCTCTGGTACGAATTTTTTATGGGATTGGTGCCGCCCACAATATTGATCGCCTTTGCCCTTGGATCCATTCTGGCAGGATGGGCCACTCCGGCTGAAGCTTCCGCCTGTGGTGCCCTGGGTTCCATTCTTTTGTCGCTTGGCTACCGCAAGCTGACGAGAACCCGACTCTTTGACGCTTTGATTAAAACGCTGGAAATTACGGTGTTGATCATGTTCCTGGTTGCTGCGTCGAACTTCTTTGGTGCTGTTTTTTCAAACCTTGGGACACCGAAATATCTGACCGAGCTGTTGCTGTCCTTTGATCTTTCGGTAGCCTCCATGCTCATTCTTGTCATGGCGCTGGTGTTTTTGCTGGGTTGGCCGTTGGAATGGGTGCCGATCGTGTTGATTATCGTCCCTATACTTGTGCCACTTCTGGACCAGATGGGTGTCAACCTTGTGTGGTTTGCGATCCTTGTTGCGGTGAACCTTCAGACAGCATGGCTCAGTCCCCCTGTGGCTCTTTCAGCTTACTTTTTGAAAGGCGTGGTGCCAGAATGGGATCTCAAAGACATATATTTTGGCATGATGCAATTTATGGTTATCCAGGTTATTGGTCTTGCGCTGATCTTCCTGTTCCCAGGTTTTGCTCTGTGGCTACCAGACTTTTTGTCTGCTGAAGGATCAAAAGGTTTCTTTAGCTATGTCGCATATGGGAAATAGCAACAAATTTAACCTCTTGCCCCTTCCCCAAAAAAACGGGAAGAGGGGGGAGGAAAACGGGGAATCGAAAAATCAGGCCAATCATTTTTAATACAGATCGGTCACAACGAAAATATTTTCAGGTTAAGAGTTGTCACCGTAGGACGTGAACAGAACACTGTGCATGACGTACTACCCGTGCCGCCGTTGAACCAAGCAGATAATCTACCAGTATCGGATGATGAGAGGCCACGATAATGCAGTCTGCATCATTCTCTTCAGCAACTTCCAGAATTGATTTTGAGGGATGACCGCTTCTCACATCGATTTGAGCATCAAAATTACTCAATTTCGCTAGTTCGGTCAGTTTCGATTTTGCAACTCGTTCTGATTTAGTAATGAGATCGTTTGGTAATTCGGTCGCAATATATTTTGGTATTTCTTCAACAATATTTGTGAGGATGACACGGGCGTTTTCATTGGCCAATTTACGAGTGACATCAATCATTTTTTCAAATCGTTCTTGATGAGCAATGTCGACGGGAATGACAATAGTGTTGTACATGGAGATCTCCTCTAAATCGAATAGTAAAAGCGATTGAGCGAAATAGCAACACCCTAAACTAGCTTGAGCACTTGTCCACTATGTTTGATGATGGGCATAGGCCACCGGCACCGAATAATCATTGTGATGAAACCGCACCATGGAAACCGAACTGGCGCGCGTGCTGAGCTTTTTGCAGGCATCGAA
>JAAETJ010001216.1 GCA_024228495.1 bacterium
CCAAAAAATGGAAACCTTGCACATCCTAGACAAGAACAGCTTGAGCGCTATTACAAAAAGCCACAAAAAACGCTCTGATAAAACACAAAATACCTACACTTCCTTAAGTTAATGGATCTTTTTGTTAAGTTAATGCCATTGGTTCCGGGATGGGCCGAGTGCCCTTTAACGATTACCGGGCATCCGGCAGCCAATGCCGCAGCCGTGTCACCACCGGCGGTCGAGAACGCAAGCGGAAAGTTCGATGCGCCGAAAACTGCGACCGGGCCAATCGGGAGTTGCAACATTTTGAGATTTGGACGCGGAAGTGGCTCACGGTCAGGCAAGGCCTGGTCATAACGCCGATCAAGATAATCGCCCGCCAAAACATGTGATGCGAAGAGGTCTAATTGACCGGTAGTACGAGCGCATTCACCTTTAAGTCGGGCTTCGGGGAGTCCGGTTTCCTGTGTGCCAATCTCTATAATTGCATCAATGCGCTCTTGTATTTCGTAGGCGATAGCTGAGAGAAATTCAGACCGTGTCTGGCGTGTTATATAGCCATAGGACATGAATGCATTTTCTGCCGCTTTCGCCGCAGCATCGACTATGGCAGGTGTACCAACACTGAATGTATGTGTTGGTCCGTGGGCGGGTGAAGATGTGAATGTGTTGTCTCCAGGTACCCAATTTCCCGCGATCAAATGTTTGCCGTGAGGTGTAAAAATCATTTCTTTTGCCCATAAATTCTAAGGATAGAATCTGAATTAATGACCAGAACCAGCGTATATGAAGATCAGTGCCAATAGCTATCAGGTGGTGGCCCCCAGTCGTGAAGCATACAGGAATAGACTGCAGATTCATCGAAAGGATAATTTGCTTCGATTTCCGGGCTCAGTGTAATTCCGATTCCTGATGCGCCAGGGCGTAGAAGCCGTCCATTTTTAATGATTCCTTGGTCACCCATCATCTCGCGGCCAAGTGGAAAATCCAGCATCGGGTACTCCACCAGCTCACCACCCGCAGCAAATGCGGCATGGTAACTGGCCATAATGGCCACTGCACCACCCCAGGCATGGACAACCACATCTGTATTTTTTGCGCGGGCGGCAGTGAAGATATCCATTACTGCCCCAATCCCCCCTATAACAGATGCATCGGGTTGTACGAAATCGTAGACTTCATTGTTGATGCGATTGATCATTTCCTTCGGAGTGGTGATTATTTCACCACCGCA
>JAAETJ010001217.1 GCA_024228495.1 bacterium
GCGCGCTGGGTAATGACATGAAAGTTGGCGTGGTACAATTTGTCAAAGGCAAATGGGGGACCGGTGAGCGGGTGGTCCTGGAGAAACTGGGTGATCAGGTTACTATCGTTTCAATGGGAGAGGGCTTCACCTGGGAAACCCAGGACCGGCAACGCGATATTACCGCAGCGCGGGAAACATGGGAAAAGGCAAAACAAATGATTCTGGATGATGAACATTCAATGGTATTATGCGATGAACTGAATATCGTTTTGCGCTATGATTATCTGGATATTGAAGAAGTCCTGGAAGTTCTGCGGGCAAAGCCGGAAATGAAACATGTGATTATCACCGGGCGCAATGCCAAAGAGGAACTGATTGAATTTGCTGATCTGGTGACGGAAATGGAGATGGTCAAACATCCCTTCCGCTCCGGTGTAAAAGCGCAGGTGGGGGTTGAATATTAGGCCGAATGCCAGATAGATATTTGGCGAAGGCCAGTCAGGGGAAGAACAATGGCGAACAAACTGCTGGACAGGGTACGCGAGTATTTTGATCAGGATAAAACCGTTCGAATGGTGGCGGA
>JAAETJ010001218.1 GCA_024228495.1 bacterium
ATAGGTCCAATAACGGCACGTGCACTGGTCGCTACAATTGGCAATGCCAAGGGGTTCAAGCACGGACGGCAGCTTCGGGCTTGGAGGGGATTGGTGCCACGGCAGCATTCCAGTGGTGGCAAGCCAACTTTGCTGGGGCTCAGTAAGCGTGGGGATGCATATCTGAGAACGTTATTGATCCACGGTACCAGGGCAGTGATCAGAGTGGCTGAAAACAAGCCAAATCATGAAGGAAGTTGGCTAGGACAGTTGATAGAGCGGAGAAGCAAGAACGTAGCAGCGGTGGCACTGGCAAACAAGAATGCTCGGACTGTCTGGGCACTACTGGCACATGACAGGAACTACGAGTCCGGCTATGAACCATCGGCAGCATGAATACGGTGTAACAGTATGGCGATAGACTTTTAGAAAGGGGGAATCCCCACCGATTGTTCAGGCAATCATGACGTGATGGCAAGACAGGTCAGACCGTGGCAGGTAAAACCTTTTTCACACAGGGAGCGAAAAGCTCGTCAGGCTGATTAGGAACCTGCCAGCAAATTCCATCAGGGACAGAGGCTACTAGCCTCAACCAAAAGTCCGAATG
>JAAETJ010001219.1 GCA_024228495.1 bacterium
GTACTGTTTCCAGAGAAAACTTTCTTTAGGCATAGGCTTCTATTTTTTCCATTTTAAATTCTGCGGAAATTGAGCTTTTGCTCCAGCTGAGCCTTGATCCGGTGAAAACTGGTGCTTTAGCCCATGTTCTTTGACATAGTTTTTGGGGCTTGGGGGGAGGTTGCCAGGAACCTGCAATCTAACTGCCTTTTGCCAGCGGCCATCCAGATTCATTCACATCATGGATGGGGTCAAGCAGCAGTAGATCTGACATGTCGGTGAATTTTTCCAGAAATGGTTCGGCGAATGGGGGGCGTTCGCTAATTGTAGATTGCTGTAAATGTGCCTGCGGCACAGGATTTTCATGCGAGACGATCAGGGTTTCTTGCCGTAGTTCGTTTAGCAGCCGGTGTATGGCCGTCGTAATGAATTCCGGACTCCCCGTAAAATCCTGGCTCATCCATTCAATAATCTGCGGCACTGTGGCACCCTTTTCGATCAGGTTCCAAATAATACCCGCCGTACCCTGTAGGCTGTAATACGTTCCGCTATCCAGATTTATAGCGATCACTTCACCATCTACCATCTCACTAATTATCGTGGGGCTATTTATGCGGAATGCTGACGTTGAGTCCATAATATAATCCGTATTTTTCTGTTTTGGTTGGAGAATTTTCTTTGATAGCAGTGAAAGCCATAGATTAAACGTATCTAGTATAGGAAAGTAATGAGCATCTGATTCACATCTCCTTTTATTTTAACGAACCATCAATTTATAAGCAAAAAGAGGTTGGGTTAGTGAGGACGAGCGGAAAGCCAAAAACAGATCTGCCGTGAGCCTACTCATTTCCCTTAAGAGATAAGATAGTATAAAATTGACCTGGGAGAAATTTCTGATCGATGACTGACCCATCAATACGCATCAGTGCCGTGATCTGTACCTCCAATCGGAGTGCAGTTCTCCCCAGCGCCATTGACAGCCTGCTCAGGCAGGAAATATCAAACGTTGCGTATGAAATCCTGGTGGTGGACAATGCTTCCACAGATGAGACCGCAAATGTGGTCCAACAGTATCTTGAGCATAATAGAGCAGTATCGATTCGGTATCTCTTTGAGCCATTGACGGGTTTATCCCGCGCGCGTAATCTGGCGGTGGCGGAATCCCAGGGTGATATTATCGCCTTTTTGGATGATGATGCTATTGCCGATCACCATTGGCTTGCAGCGCTGCTGGACGTATATGATACAAACCCTGCAGCCTGGGCTGTTGGTGGAAAGGTAAAACCAGTTTGGGAAGCTCCCCGGCCGATATGGATGACGGATGATATCGTTGCCCACCTGGCAATTCTGGATCTGGGTGACGAATTGCTACCGGTCAGCCCCCCTCGATATCTGGTGGGGGCAAATTGCTCTTTTCGGCGTCAGGTTTTCAAAGAAGTAGGTTTGTTTGAAACCAATTTGGGGCGATATGGAACTCAGCTACTTGATGGAGAGGAAGCAGAGCTGCTTGCCAGAATTCGGGAACACGGCGGACTTGTTTTGTACGCCCCACACGTGATCGTTGGACATCGGATTCAAGCCGATCGCACGATCCGACGCTATTTTATAAATTATGCTTACCAGGCAGGTCGGTCGCGCGCACGTCGAGCATGGCTTTACCGAGAGCCCGATGTCGGTTTGCCCCGCCAGTTTAGACGTTTGGGTCGCAGCAGCCTGGACATGGTTCGGCAATGGCTGCGACTCCTGCCCATACCATGGAATCAGCCGAACCAGATACGCGCTCTGGAGAGGACTGCCGATTGGTTTGGTTTTTTGCAGGAGACAGTGCGGATTAGGCAAAAGCGCACTGGAAAAAACTAATGAAGGAGCGACACGTATGAATCCTCTCGTTACGGTCATTATCCCGGTTTATAATGGAGCCCGTTACCTTAACGAAGCACTGTGCAGCATAGCTGCCCAAACCTATCGACCGCTGGAAATCACCATTGTGGATGATGGATCGACAGATGAGAGCCGGCAGCTAGTGAATGCCGCCCGAGAACGGCTTAATATCCCCCTTTCTTATCATTACCAAAGCAATCAAGGGCCATCGGCGGCCCGGAATCTGGGTGTGGACAGAACCAACGGGGAACTGATCGCCTTTCTGGACGCTGACGATGTTTGGTTGCCGCAGAAATTGTGGCGGCAGGTAGCATATTTGCGAGCCGAATCAAACCAAGATGGGGTTGTCTGTCGCTTGACATATATTCTTGAAAAAGAGCAAGAATGGCAGTCTGGTCTGAGCCGGGAATATTTCGACAATTCTCCTGCTGGGTTTCTCCCCAGCGCTTTGATGGTCTGGCGAGAGGCGTTTTCTCGTGTTGGGAATTTTGATCCCGCACTCCGTACCGGCGAAGACACAGATTGGTTTTTACGCGCACGCGAAGGCGGCGTGCGGATTGGATTGGTGCCGGAAATCTTGCTTCAACGCCGCTTTCACCAATCCAATCTATCACACACACCACAAGATCAACGGAAACAGATGTTTGCGCTCCTGCGCAAATCTATCAAGAGAAAATCATCATGAGTGGAATCATGTCTGGAATTACAATATGACCAGCGCAAATTCCCCGGAGAAATCGATTACACAATCTGACGCAGAGGAATTTTGGGTAGAAATGGAAACGGCCGTCTCCCACGCCCATTCGGTACATCCTGTAACATGGCATGAACTGACTGTCGTTGGATGCTCTGTTGCCCTGACCTGTGTCGGAAAAACAGTTGCCGGTTTTTTTCTTCCCGCACTAGCCCATCTGGAAAACGTGACTTCCTCAGCCAACTTGCCGATGGTTCAATTTTCGCTTTGTGATACGGCCACCAGCGGGCTTAACCCACCGCCCATCCCCTTCAGCGCAGCAGACTATTTTCGCTATGGGCAGCGGGCTGTTTATCATAACGGTGAACTCTCGATAATGCATATTCTGACGGAAACGATGATTCTTGCCTACAATCGGCGGGAACGGCGAGGCATACTCTGGACAAGGGATGCATCAGCCTTGTCAATATATGAGAGAGCAGCACCATTGCAGTCTCTCTTTTACTGGGCGCTGGAAGAATTTGGCTGGCAAATCGTTCACGCTGCAGCCTTAGGACGGGCAGATGGCGGCGTGCTGCTAGTCGGAAACAGTGGCGCCGGAAAATCCACAACTGCCCTTTCCGTAATTCAGGATGATGAATTACGTTACCTGAGTGATGATAAGTGCCTAGTCCGCCTTGGGCAGTCCCCCACCGCCTTCAGCATTTTTAATTCCGCCAAATTAAACGAGGATATGCTGGATGCATTGCCCCAATTCCGCCCCTTGATTGCCGATTGGGATGCAGAGTTTAAAATTGGGAAAGGGCTTGCTTTTCTTTACCCAAATCTCAAGGAGAAGATGATTCGTTCGTTTCCGATTCGCGCGCTGCTAATTCCGCGTATAGCCAACCGGGAAAAGCCAAAACTGACCCCAGCTAATGGGATTGATGCCTTTCGGGTACTCGGACCGAGTACGGTCATCTGGTTGCCCGGCGCAGAAGCAAACAGCTACCGGTTCCTGGCTCAGTTAGTACGCAGCGTTCCATGTTATTTTCTGGATCTGGCCGCGTCGCCGGGTGCCAACTTGCCCGCAATTGCTGAGGTGATTGACACGCATGCTGGCGTGCTTTAAATTGGGGTGCGACCTATGAAACTAAATCTTTTACCGGCAGATACCAATCCAGTTCTCGTTGAGATTCTGCAGAGCAAACAGGTGCAAACAGAATCCGGTGACGGTTTGCCCCTGCATTCACATATACCTTTGCTTGAATGCTGCATTTTACAGGAGTGGGTAAAGAGCGTTCGCCCGCGCCGCGTCCTGGAAATTGGCTTCGCATACGGCATATCCACAATGTTTTTGTGCGATGTCCTGGACTGGCAAACGACTGAGGAATATCATGTGCTGGATCCACATCAGGCACGTGACTGGCATCATATCGGATTGCTCAATCTGCAGCGGGCAGGGTATGGAGACAAGGTACAGTGGCATGAGAAAGCCTCAATTGATATTTTGCCCAGGTTTATTTCCACCGGAATGCTTTTTGATTTTATTTTGGTGGATGGATCGCACCAGGCTCCACAGGTCCGGCTCGACGCGGAGCAGTGTGACCAGCTGTTGTCAGCCGATGGAATTATCGCTTTTGATGATATACAGTTGCCAGCGGTGGCAACGGCCGTTTCATTCTTAATCCGGGAACGCGCTTATACGCAGCTACCGATACCGGATCTTTTGGCGAATGCGCTGCCTATACGTATTCGACGGATGAATCAGGTTCCAGTAAGTCGAGTGGTCGTATTGAAAAGGTCTCAGGTTGAATAATATGCAGGAAAATCTTAAACCCAAACAAACGATTAGCGTCATTATTCCTGTCCATAATGGACAAAAGTACCTGGCCGAAGCGATTCAGACCGTACTATGCCAAACCAGATCGGCAGACGAGATATTGGTAGTGGATGACGGTTCCACCGATGATAGCGCAAAAATCGCGGCATCATTCGGTTCGCCGGTACAGGTTTTGCAACAGCCCAATCTCGGGCCGGCATCGGCCCGTAATCTGGGTGTAAAACAAGCACAGGGCAATTTGCTCGCTTTTCTGGATGCTGACGATCTCTGGTCGCCCGAAAAATTAGCCGCCCAGGAGCAGATATTGGCCAAAGCGCCGGATTGTGCAGCAGTGTTGGGGCAGGTGGAAAATTTTATCAGCCCGGAATTGGATGCTGCCCAACAGTTGACCCTAAAAGAAAGCGTTACGCGCACCGGCGTACATCATATCGGGGCACTCCTTATTCGCCGTGCTGCTTTTCTTCAGATTGGTTACTTCGATACTCAGTGGCGCCATGGGGAGTTTATTGCCTGGTGGGCGGCGGCCAAACGGGTTGAACTTAATTACCAGATCATGCCTCAGCTTATGCTGCGACGGCGGCTTCATACCAGCAACCTGACACGACGAGAGCCAGAAGGTCGCCGGCAGTATCTAGGCGTATTGCGCGAACAATTGGCACTGCGGCGAGCCGCAGGCCTGGATCAGAATGCGAAAAGACCAGAATGATGCAAGAGAGAGAACGTGATTTATTGCGTGCGGCACTACTAAGTGGCGAACCGGCGGCGACCGCATTTGTAAGCTGGCAGAAAGAAGCCGATTTGGATCATCTGCCATTTGCGGAGCATTCAATGCTGCCTATGTTGTATCACAATTTGGAGGAGTTGGGTGTTGACCATCCGTGGATGGGGCGCATGAAGGGCGTGTATCGCCGGACGTGGTATGCCAATCAGCTAGCCCTGCGGACTCTGGCGACAGTCCAGGAAACAATGGTAAAGGTAGTTTCCCCGGTGTTGGTTACAGGTGCGGCAGCGCTGCAATCTACAGTAGGAGAAAATACGGCCGTTTTCCCCATCTTTACTCTGGAATTGATTGTTCCCTGGCACGAAGCCAATTCTGCACAAAATTGCCTCCAAGACCTGGGCTGGCAGGCCGAACCAACTTGTTCGTACCTGCATCAGCCCGATTTCCACACCTGGGTAGCTGGGCACCGATTTGTAAATGCCCAAGGCCAGGAGCTACAGCTCTACTGGCGAGTCATCCCTGCCGAAGCGTGCGAACTGTTAGATGCTGCCTGCCGGGCTGCAGCTCTGCCCCTGAATCTGAATAATATACCAGGCCACACGCTTTGCCTCACCGACCATTTGCTGCGCAATATCATTGCCGCATCCTCAGGTTCACTTGTGTCGATGGCCGCCACTGTGCGGCTCATTGCCCAGCCCGGTGTTGATTGGTCGCGCCTGTTGAACATGTCTACCAATCACCGACTAACCTCACCCGTCATTCATGTTTTGGAAGCCGCCGCAACAAGTTTGGATGCTCCCGTGCCGCCAGCAATATTGGAAGCATTGCATCAGATACGGGGAGGTTCCTTCACCAAATGGATGGAATTGGTCAGGAACTATCTGGCGCAGAGGGGAATATTGCAACGGAGCTTGCCGGCATTGCGACGTTACTGGCGTACAGTTGCTTGTCTGGGGACCCGGCCGAGTCCCAGCTCATTTACGCTTTTTTGGCAGTATACCCGCAGGCTGGATAGCCGTTGGCAAATTCCCCGGGATGTGCTTCGCTGGCGGAAATATTAAAAGCTGAGCTGTGTCCTAGGAAGCATGGTATTTACGGGCGTATCGTTCAAAAACCCTATCCGAGCGCAGTTACTCGAGAGGATGAACACTTGACCTGCTATCATCCCAAGCTGTGATAAAATCACTTTTCGCCTTTATTACAGTCGGCGGGGCAGTCACCCACCCCTGTGCGGGTGAATTAACACATCCGCTCAAAATCATTAGCTCAAAGCCAGTTATGAGCAATGATTTTGCCTACATCAACAACGAAAAACACGCTCATTCTTGTGGAACAGATTGAGAAATCCAATAAGATGACCGTTATTCGACCTTGATTTGGACCAGAATTAAGTCGCTCAGACAGTCTGAATTAGA
>JAAETJ010001220.1 GCA_024228495.1 bacterium
CAGCCACTCGTTGGCTTCATCCAGATTGTCAGGCGTGTGAAAATGATAGAGGGTTTCCAGCGATTCCTTTACGGTCCGGAAGACACGTTCCACCTTTCCTTTGGAACGGGCTGTGGTGCGCCGGCCATCGCTGCCCTTGGGTATATGCACCCGCACTTCCACGTTCAGATGTTTCATGACCTGCTTGAACACCCGGCTCTTGGCCACCGGGCCATTGTCGAGATAGAGCATGCCCGGGATGCCTTGAAAAGGACAATTCTTGTACGCTTTCGGCGCCATCGCATTGAACAGAAAGCGCAGTGCCGTCATGGCGTCTTCGCCCTGGGCATAATGGTATTCCTGGTAACACATGCCACTGCGGTCATCGACCACGCTGGCCAGCATGAGCGTGCCCAACGCATCGGTTTTGAGCTTTTTGAGATCAGATTGGGAGAAGTCGAATTGCCAACAGTCGTTGCTGTGAATGGCTTGAAACCGTGTAGCCGGAGGTTCGATGCTGAGTGTTCGATTATCATACCCCCAGCGCGTCAAGTACCGACCGACAGTGCTGCGTTTGAGTAGACCCTGGGGTGCCTGTACCAGCCCCTCTGGCGTTTCCACGCCATGCTCTTCTAATAAATGAATGCAGGTCTCGATCGAAAGATGACGTCCCTTTCTATTGGTCGAGCGTGATTTCACTGCCGCAATCAGCTCGCAGTAGTGTTTCATCTCAGCATGTGAAGTCACCCTTGGTCGATTATAGTCACTGCGCTGGACAGCGCGAGGTTGGTGATGCTTTCGCAAGGCGCGACGCACTGTGGGTACCGATACGCCGTACAGCGTAGCCGTTTCTGCGACCAATGCCTTTCGCTGCGGACTGCGGGTGGGCAATGCATCCAGGTGATTTTGCAGCACAATCAACGCCTCGACCGGGATTCGTTTCTGAGCCATTTCACTTGCCTGCTGGTTCCATCCGACTGATACCGTGTTTTTTCAACCAATTGCTCAGGTTGGCAGGCGTGGTGCCGTAACGGGGCGCAATAAATTTCTTGGTGGCTCCGTTAGCCAGTAGGGCTTCGATTTCCGGACGGAATGGATCGAGCTTGCTTTTACCAGGGCCTTTGGGACGGCCCAGCGGTTGTCCGGCGGCCTTCTTGGCCCGTAATGCCTCTTTTGTGCGCTGGGAGATCAGATCCCTTTCGATTTCGGCGGCCATGGAAAACGCCATCGCCACGATTTTGCTTTGAATACTGTGATCCAACTGCCAATTGCCTTTCACGGCATAGACATTGATGCCTTGCTGCATGGCGATGGATAAGATCTCCATACATTCCAGCATGCTGCGTCCCAAGCGGGACAGCTCGCTAACAATCAGGTTGTCGTTGCTTTGCAGATCCTCCAACACATTGGCGAGCCGGCGTTTGCGCCAAGGCACCTTGCCGGATACTTTTTCTTCAACGAACTGCACCTGACCCAGATGCCGATCGTGCGCCAACAACAGTATGTCGGATTTATTCTTCTCCAAGTCTTGGTCGGTGGTGGAAACGCGGAGATATCCGATGGACCTTGCCTTGTCTTTAGGCAAATTCGACCCCCTTGACGCTGTAAAATAGTAAAAACCTCTAAAGTGGTATTATCTTATAAGGTTGTATATAGCATATACAATGCATTTCTTTTACGATTATGAATAGAAAAAACGATCCTTATTAATATGAGCCGCTTCTCCTTACCGCCAGATATTTCTTGTCAAAAGCAGCGATTATCGGATTGCTGGGTGTATGTCTTTCGCCATCAGGCGTTAGGTGAGCTTGGCCGGATCGTATTGAAGGGTCTACCCAATGGGCACTGCCATGTCGCAAGCGAAGTCGCGGGCGATCCTGATGA
>JAAETJ010001221.1 GCA_024228495.1 bacterium
AGAGCCATAACCCTTGCGTACGGCGTCACTTATCACATCACTCATTTCATCTACTCCTTTGTTGTCATTTTGAATTCATATTGCAGGTGTCATCATCAGCGCAGCATTCGCTGGCAAACATTTCGAAAGTCTGTTGCATGGTGGTATAGTCAGCACGACAGATCAACGTCGTTCCCCGACGCTCTTGTTGCACAAGCCCCACCTGGATCAGTTTATGCAAATGGTGACTAAGGGTGGAGGCAGGCACACCAAGACGTTGCTGTATGCTTGTCACAGGCAATCCACGCTCCCCCGCCCGTACCAGCAACCGATAGACCTCAAGTCTGGTTTCATTGCCAATCGCGGCCATCTTTTTTGCTATATCTGCTAGTGTCATGAAGGAAATATAGGAGAGCCTGCATTAGATTGCAACTATATTTCTAGTTTTATCGAAATAATATATTTTATCAGCCAAAGAGTGGGTGGCTTTGCCCCCTTGCGGGATTCTTTTTGAGCAGCAAGACGGCCGAAATATCCTAAAATGGCTGGTAGGCGACAATAGCTGTTACCGGTTCCAGCAACAATATGGCTAGAACAAGCTGTTAAAGTCACCGATGCCCGCCTTTTCAAATGCCTCCAAGGCGTCCGCTCGCCCTTTTCTTTCAAGCCTGGTGTCCTTGACGCGGTTAACACGGCGGATAGCGTTTATATATTCTGCAGGGAAATCATGCTGTTGCGCACCTGCGATGACAAGGGCCAGGTACCAGTCAAAGGGTTGCAAGCAAGGATCGATAAAGTCTGCATTTGCCAGATAGGTCGTGGCCTCAACATGCTCGGCGTCATCGCCAAGATAGATAGAGAAGTCCTCTATCCGGTCATAGCCATATCCGCAACCCTCGGCTCTATCGAGTGCCCTTAATTGATCTTTCGATATTTCAAACAGCGCACCATGAATGATTGCGTTGGGTCGCTGTGTTGCGAATGGCATGGCCTTGCCCGAACCATCTTTCTTACTTAGCTTTGAGAACTCAAGTTGGTATCCTGCGACCTTTGCAACTCCAAGAAGTTTTGCGCTTGGGCAACGGGCCTGCAATCGCTCGCTCAGCAAATTTGAGCCATAGGAAAAATATTTGAATTCCGTCATGAATTTTCCGAACTATTGAATGATCACCCAACAATCTGCGGCTCTATAACTGGTAACAGATGCACGATGGCGTTGGCATAATAATTGAGCAGCACCAGCTCATCCTGGTTGGCGCGATACAAGCCGTCTTTTTCTTCGATCATGTGACGCAAGATCAACATGCGGATCCCGGCACTCACCGCATAGTCGCGGTCCATGCGCGGCAGATGCACATGAGCACCATTGCGCTCGATATGCTCGATAAAATTCGAAACCCGCGCTTTGAGTTCAAATTCACTGATCCAAGTGTCGGCAGTTTGGGTGATCGCCGCCGCCGTCAGCGACACAGACAAGGCAGGAACCACACGTCCCACTTCCCCCATCAACATCTTGCCAAGCTTTTCGATTTGCGCAAACTTGTTCTCTTTGTCGAGCAGCCGAAAATCCAGCTCGTTGCTACTCAAATAGTTTTTCAGCGAAACCGGATGACCAAAACTCACACAGGCATAGCCATAAGAATACCAGCGCCCCCGCAGTTTCATCCAGATATTTTTGCCAATGAACTTTAGAAACACCGAAAATTTAAAACGCTTTTTCTTTTGTTTTTTGGTCTCAACCGCAGCTGTCAATATACGGTCTTCCAGCACACGGTCATAATTGAGACCAACAGGAATGAATACAACATCGCGTTTGCTTTGGGGGTCGTAATCACCGACCATATAGGAAAATAATCCAAATTTTGGATCGCGCAACGCCCCGTCACGCGATAGCCCACCTTCGGGAAAAATGGCTTGTGTAACGCCACCCTTGGTAGCCATCGCGACATAACGGGCCAACACCCGGCGATAAAGATCATTGCCAGAGCCCCGACGTATAAAATAGGCTCCCATGGTGCGGATCATGGTTTGCAGCATAAACACACGCGCCCATTCGCCCACCGCATAAGAGAGCGCCGAATTGCTTGAAGCCATATAGGTGACCAGCACATAATCCATATTGCTGCGATGGTTCATGACAAAAATGACGGTGCTATCTTTATCGACTTTGCGCAAAGCTTCATCGTCACTATAGCCAAGACGTACCCGGTACAAAAGATTGGAAAGCCAGCGCGCCATGCGCGCACCTACCCGAAAATAAGCATAGGCATTGAAGGCAGGGACGATCTCGCGTGCATAGCGATGCACTTCTTTCATCACGGCTTCGCGGGGAATTTGCTCTTCCTCAGCGCGTTTTTCAACCGCCTTGATGACCTCTTCATCAAACACCAAACGATCAATCAAGGCCTGACGCTTGGTCAGTTTGAAGGGCTGGATACGCAGTTTTAACTTGGTATTGAGCTCGTCGATAGCGCGATTAACACGCCGACGAAAAATCCAGCGCAGGCCGGGAACCAATATACGATCAAGAAGAGACAAAATGGCAAAAAAGCCGATAATAATTGCCAGCCAAAGCGGAATAGAAATCGAACTTGCCATACTGCGTCCCTTCTGCGATCAGTGAACGCCATTGCGAGCACAGGATCAAGAAGAAAAGATTTTATCATTTGGATATGCGGGCTTAGATCGTTGTCTTACCCTTGCCGCCTACATAGGCAACGCGCAGCATATTGGTGGCGCCAGGAGTGCCGAGTGGAACGCCAGCGGTGATGACGACGCGCTGACCGGGACGCGCGAAGCCTTCACGATAAGCGATGCGGCAGGCACGATCAACCATATCGTCAAGGTCGGTGGGGTCTTTGGTCAAAACACAATGCACGCCCCAGATAATCGCCATGCGGCGCGAAACATCGGAAACAGGCGTCAGAGCTAAAATGGGTTGCCTTGGGCGTTCGCGAGCGGCGCGAAGAGCGGTTGACCCGGTGCCGGTGTAACTCAAAATAGCAGCGGCATCGAGGGTATCGGCAATGGAGCGACAGGCCGCAGAAATGGCGTCGGCAGAGGTTGCCTCTGGCGGCGTCGACTGGGCGCGCATAATAGTATTGTAATAACGATCCTGCTCCACTTCTACGGCCACCTTGTCCATGGTCTCCACGGCTTCGACCGGGTAGTCACCAACAGCGCTTTCAGCTGATAGCATCACAGCATCAGCGCCCTCAAACACTGCTGTTGCCACGTCAGATACTTCAGCTCTGGTTGGCACAGGCGCTTCGATCATGCTTTCGAGCATCTGTGTTGCCACCACAACTGGCTTACCAGCCTGACGCGCAGAGCGCAGGATACGTTTTTGCAGGCCGGGAACCTGCTCCAATGGCATTTCAACGCCGAGGTCACCACGAGCAATCATCAAGCCATCAGCCTCGTCGATGATCGCATCAAGATCCGAGATGGCGGATGGTTTCTCGATCTTTGCCATGATTGAGGCTTTGCCGTTAGCAAGCTGACGGGCCTCGACCACGTCTGAGACCCGTTGCACAAAGGATAGGGCAATCCAGTCAACCCCAACACCGATGGCAAATTCCAGATCGGCGCGATCCTTGTCGGTCATGGCCGAAAACGGCAACAAGGTATCAGGCAGGGAGACGCCTTTGCGCTTGGATAACTTGCCTCCCACCAGCACGGTTGCGTTGATGAAATCAACACCATGCTCAATGACCACCATGCTCAGCTTACCATCATCGAGAATAAGCTTGTCGCCAACCGTAACGCTTTCGATGATTTCCTTATGGGGCAGATAAACACGTGTTTTATCGCCGGGTGTTTCATCAAGATCGAAGCGAAACATATCGCCCTTTTTGATCTTGGTCTTTTTTTCCATATCGCCAATGCGCAATTTCGGTCCTTGCAGGTCGCACAAAATGCCGATGGGTCGGTCCACCTCTGCTTCAACCTGGCGGATGCGTCGCTGCAATTCACACATATCTTCGTGTGAGGTATGGCTCATATTAATGCGGAACACATCAGCTCCGGCATCAAAAAGAGACTTGATCATGTCAACACTGTCTGTCGCAGGCCCAATAGTAGCGACAATCTTTACGCGCCGTGTGCGTTTCATATATTACTTATTTCCGTTTTCGCCAGGGTCAGTCAATCGGATCGTCCAATCATTTTCGTTGGTCGTATCCACTTCAAAGAAGCCGGCTTTTCTGTAACCACGTTGAACGCAATCTTTTGACGCGTTCTTGATGGTAAATGATTTGTTTTTTACACACATAAAAGCTTTGCCCGACCATTCGCCGTCTCGAATATAGTCCTCGGCATGAATATAATAATAGCGAGCATTAAGTTTGCCCTTAAGGATGTCAGAGCAATTATTGGCGTTGATATTCCACCATCCCTCGGTAACCCAGTCTTTTGTATCTCGATATCCTATAACGACGCCAACTCTACTTTTTGTCATGTTGCACAGCTTGAGATCAGCAAACGCGTCACTCGAAGCCACAGTAATGAATACACCAGCAAACAGAGCAAAAGCAATTGTTCGAGCGCAGATTTTTGATAAATGATCCAACGCTCTTCCCCCTTTGGTCATAGCTGTCCCTTTATATAGACCCTGTGCGCCCTCTTGAACATAGCCAGCGGCGCTTTTCTGGGTCTAATTCTTATTTATTAGAATGAACCTAAAATCGTTTACATTCGTGTGAGTTGGACCGGTTTTTACCAGATCCTCCAGAATTTCGAAAAAGCGCCCTGAATCGTTATTGGCAAGAAAAGTGGCGGGATTGAGCTTTCGCGCCAAAGCCCGCTCCCATGTCGACGGAAAAACCAGCGCACCTGCCGGGTCGCTGGCCAATCCGCGCCCGCCATCACAGCCGTCCGTATCAGCCGCAATAGCGCTGATGCCGCTGCTCCCTCTAAGGGCACCGCACAGAGCCAACGCATATTCCTGATTGGGCCCGCCCTTGCCGGCTCCTTTAATCGTGACAGTCAATTCGCCGCCAGATAACAGCGCAACCGGCTGATCAGTGCTCATTTTTTTTTGCGCCTCTAGCGCCAATCGAGCATGTTCGACAGCAATGTCTCTGGCTTCTCCAACAATCCTGTCACCAAGATTAATCACAGCTATGCCGCTTTCAACAAGCTGTTGCTCGGCCGCCTTTAATGACATGGCACCCTTTGCAATGATTTCAACGCAGGCATTGTCGAAAACCTCATCGGATTGTTTTAGCGTTTCATGACGTGGATCATCCAACGCTTCACTGATGGACGTTGGCACCTTAATATGATGATTGCCAAGTATTTTGCGCGCGTCGGCAAGTGTGGTCTGGTCGGGACTTGTCGGCCCCGAGGCTATTGATGAGGGATCATCTCCCACCACATCGGATATGGCCAACGTAACAAGGCGAGCTGGAGCCACTGTTTTTGCTAAAGCGCCGCCCTTAATACGAGAGAGATGTTTGCGCACGCAGTTGATGTCTACAATATCGGCCCCGGAGCGCAATAGGGCACGCGTTATATCTTGCTTGTCAAAAAGGCTCACGCCCTCGATCGGCGCGCTCCACAGGGCGGAAGCTCCCCCCGATATTAAAACAACAACCATGTCATCAGCACCCGCGCCAGCGGCAAGCTCCAGCACCCGCAGTGCTCCACGTTGCGAATTATCATCGGGCACCGGATGCCCGGCAGAAATCTGCTGCATATGAAACAAGGGTTCATCGGTTTCGTGATGATGTACCGCAATGCCGATGATGCGCTCTTTGTCGACCTGTTCAAGATAATACTGGCAGGCTATTTTCATCATTTCCCCTGCCGCTTTGCCGCCAGCCAACAGGATGATCTTGCCACTTGCAGGGGCTAGTGGCAGATGGGAATGCAAGCAGCTTCGCGGATGAGCGGCTTCAACACCAACCATCAAGACGTCCATCAATAAATTTCGTATTTCTTGCTCACCTGCCTGGGACATCATTTTTTGCCTTGATATCTTGCCCACATATCGGGACGCCGCGCTTGCGTGATTTGCTTGGCTTGCTGCTCGCGCCATTTGGCAATCTTGCCATGATCTCCTGACAGCAATATGTCGGGAATATCTCGTCCTTCCCAAGAGCGCGGTTTGGTATAATGCGAATACTCCAGCAGATGATCCTCATGGCTTTCGCTTAATAGCGACGCTTTGGAGCCGATCACGCCGGGCAGCAAACGCACAATCACATCCACCAGCACCATCGCGGCGATCTCCCCGCCGGACAAAACATAGTCGCCGATGGATATTTCTTCAACATCACGCGCCTCCAGCAAACGCTGATCGACCCCCTCAAAGCGCCCGCACAAAATCATTGCGCCGGTTCCGCTGGATAGCTCATGCGCCCGTTGCTGGTTCAAAGGCTTGCCGCGTGGCGACATATAGACCAAGGGGCGGCCTTGCAGTTCTGGCGCAGCTTTTTTCGCGGTTTCATCAATGGCAGTGCCAAGAATATCGGCGCGCAACACCATACCGGGGCCACCTCCTGCGGGCGTATCATCAACCGATTTATGGCGGTCAGTTGCAAAGTCTCTAATATCGACGCTTTCCAGCGCCCATAATTTATCTTCTAGCGCCCGGCCACAAAGGCTGGCCCCCAGAGGTCCTGGAAACATTTGCGGCTGAATGGAAAAAATGGTTGCCGTCCATATTGGTGGCTTGGGAATCGTCATGGCACTTGCGTTTCTTATCTGGTTTTATCAGTAATTACCCGATACACATAAACGAGGTCAAAAAGCAATAACACAGGTTCGGGTCCACAGTCATATGACATCACAACGTAGCATGAGCGATTGGCTGATGTTCCTTGGGCTTGTGCTGTTCTGGGGCTCGTCTTTTGCACTCACAAAAATCGCCGTCGAAACGATCCCCCCCTTATGGGTGATGGCGCTTCGCCTGGTACTTGGTGCAGTCATCCTTTTTGCCATGATGCGGCTGAAAGGATTGTCGCTACCAATGGATCGTGCTTCATTGCTGTGGTTCTCGGGTCTTGGTTTGATCGGTTCGGTCCTGCCGTTTTATCTGATCAGTTGGGGATCGCTCCAAATGTCCTCTGGTCTGGTGGGGATCATGATGGCGCTGATGCCACTCATGACGATTATCCTTTCGCACTTCATGCTGGCAGACGAACGCATGGACAGGACCAAGCTGTTTGGATTTACGATTGGATTCATCGGACTGATTATATTGGTTGGTCCTCAATTTCTGGATGATATAAATCTATCCGGGTCTATGCTTTTGGCCCAA
This sequence comes from bacterium, assembly GCA_024228495.1. Taxonomy (GTDB): domain Bacteria; phylum Pseudomonadota; class Alphaproteobacteria; order Rhizobiales; family JAKIUO01; genus JAKIUO01. The sequence goes on from JAAETJ010001221.1 coordinate 7,244, forward strand.
CTGGCGATCTTTCTGGCAGCTTCAGCCTATGCCCTGCACACCGTCATCGCCCGCAAAAGCCCGCAAATGTCGGCCATTCAAAAATCAACGGGGGCGATAATCGCGGCTGCAGTCATTGGCCTTGTCATGGCCACCCTGTTTGATCCCTTGGGTATTGGCATTGCCAGTATAAGCTCCATTAGCGCGACCCTGGCCCTTGGCATTTTCCCGACAGCCCTTGCCGCTTTGCTACTCTTTCAGCTCATCGACCGGACCGGCACCAGCTTTATGCCGCTGTCAAATTATCTGATTGCCCCCTTCGCCTATTTCTTTGGTATTGCCACGCTGGGGGAACCCTTCGAGTTACGTGCGCTTGTTGGGTTAATGATCATATTGGTGGGGATCTATATTGCCGAACGGGGCAAGTCTGCCGGTTAGATATTGCGATCCATACACAGTTTTCCCACGCAAGAGATTAACTGATTGCTTCAAATTTCTTAAATTTTATGGTTAACATGGACTTAACGAATCACACCAAGGGAAAGAACCGGGCCATTAAGGGTCACTTTCTTTGACAATACAGGATCTCGATGATGAATAAAGTACTTCTGGCAATCTTCTTGATGTTTGTGCTCAGCCCCCCTGCTCTGGCAAAAAAAAAGGTTGAAAAAACCGACCCCGAAATAACCGGTCTCAACAAGGAATGGGACGTCGATGTCAAGCTTATTCAAAAGCTCGCCAAAAAACAAAAATGTAAAGAAGTGATCATGTATCGCGAAGTGCTGCCGTTCTTTGGCCGTGAAAACACCCTCAAGGCTTCAAAAGAAATCACTGTTCAGTTTGAAAAAGAAGATCTGGCCTCCGGGCGGGCGATGATTTTGCACGAAAAAAGTAAATGCGATGATTTATTGGGCAATTTCCTGGTCATGTGCACGACCGATACAGCTCTTTGCTATTTTAAAGAACCAAGAACGGTCAAAAAAGATAAAAAAGTGGTCAAAAAGAAAACCAAAAAGACCATGAAGGCCAAAAAAAACAAAACCGCCAAAAAACAATAGCCCGGCCTTCGTAGCAAGCATCAAACCAGCCGCTGATCTTTATACGAAGATTAGTGGCGACATTATCGTTTCCTCACTTGCAGCCCGTCAGCTGCGAGGTTATAGCTCGTACACAATATATTTATCCACCCCAGTTCTGTAGAGAGTAGAATTTCTACGACGTGCTTTTAAAAGTACGGACCGGACACGATAGTGTTGCACATATTCTTAAATGGTGAGGCCCTCCAATGAACCTTTTCGACATGATCTCACAGAGCCAAAACGGCGATGCAATTGCCAATCTGGCCAGCCAGTTTGGACTTGAACCAGCACAAGCAGAAGCTGTTGTTCGCCAACTCGCGCCAGCGCTTGGTGCAGGTCTGCATCGCAACACAAGCAATGGCAAAGGTCTTTCCGACCTGCTAGGCTCTTTGGCCAGTGGCGACCATAATCGCTACGTAGACGATCCTGCGATGCTTGGATCACAAGAAACAGCTGATCATGGCAATGGCATCCTTGGCCATCTGTTTGGTTCCAAACAGGTCAGCCGCAAGGTAGCAGATCATGCCAGCACCAAGACCGGCATCGGCGCCGTGCTCTTGAAAAAAATGCTGCCCGTCATCGCCACCATGGTGATGAGCGGCCTAGCCAAAAAAGCCATGGGCGGCGGATCGCGCGAAATCGCTGACAGCATCATGACCAAAACGGCGCGGCGCGGCGGCTCCATGATCGGCAATCTGGCCGGCAAAGCCATCTCCAGTGGATTGGGCAAAGGCCTGATTGGTGGCCTGATCGGCAAGATGATCATGAAATTGATCTTTGGCGGCCGCAAACAAAGCAAAAGTATATTCGGCTCACTGCTCGATCGCGATGGCGACGGCTCTTACGTCGATGATCTCATCGACATGGCTACCAAAGGCCTGCTGAAATAATTTAGCGACCGACTTTTTGAACATTAAAAAGATGCTGGTATAAAAACCGGCTGCACCCAAACAGGCCGAGCCCCGGCAACTACGAATTGGGGAAAAAAGGCCGCGAATAAAAAATCGTGCAGTGAATGAGCGTATAATCACACATCGAGCAGGTTCCTATGGACAATTAGTGCTGGTGCGATAGACATTTGCCATGATCAGCCAAAGTCTCAATGACCTGACAATCCTTGATGGTGCCGTTGTTGGCGCACACATGCACAATGTTTAACAGCTCTTTTTTCAAGGACCGCAGCCTTTTCATACGGCTTTCAACCGCCTTTAAATGTTGCGCCACGATCTCATTGGCGTGGGCGCAAGATTGACCCGGATCATCGGCCAGATTGAGCAATTCCCTGATCGGCTCCAACCCGAACCCAAGTTCACGGGCATGAGCAATAAAACTCAATCTCTTGACCGCCGCCGCCTCAAAAACCCTCTGATTGCCTCTGCTGCGCGCAGGTTCGGGCAGCAGCCCAATATCCTCATAATAGCGAATGGTTGGGACTTTGACGCCGGTTTGCGCCGCAACTTTGCCAATTGTTAAAGTGCTCATGATAAAACCTCTTGAACCTCTAGGAACTAGAGCCTTTATACTTTGTTGCATTGGAAACTGCAAGGGAGACAGGAACATGGGCGCAGGCTGTGGCGGCGATAGCTGTTCAACAAAATTTGACGGGGTCAGTGCGGACTTCAAGCGAGCCCTGCTCATAGTCATTGCGATCAATGGCGTGATGTTCGTCGTTGAAATGCTGGCAGGGTTCAAAGGGCAATCCATGGCATTGAAAGCAGATGCGCTCGATTTTTTTAGCGACACGCTCACCTATGGCTTGTCCCTGTGGGCGATTGGCAAATCCGGCATTCTACGCGCGCGCGTTGCGCTATTCAAAGGGGCTTCACTGGCGATGATGGGTGTTGGCGTACTGATGGCGACGCTTTATCGGTTTGCTGTTGTTGGCGCTCCAGATGAGCAAGTCATGGGGGTGATTGGCATGATGGCGCTGGCGGCCAATCTTTTGAGCGTCATGGTGCTCATGAATTTCCGCGATGGAGACGCCAATGTACGCTCCGTCTGGTTATGTTCGCGCAATGATGCAATTGGCAATCTGGCAGTGCTTGCAGCCGCACTCGCCGTATATCTAAGCAGCACACCCTGGCCTGATCTGATCGTCGCCGCGCTGATGGCCGCTTTGTTTCTTAATTCGGCCCGCCAAATCATCACGCAAGCGCGTCAGGAAATAGCGAACCAAAAAGAGGCATCCGTTCTACAAGGAGCTTAGTTTTTACCACCAGGAGCACCTGGAAGATCACCCGCAACACAAAAGCCGACACGGATGTCCGCCGCGAACTGGCAGGGATTTCAAAGAGGATTGAGGAACTTATCAACGGTGGAGATGTGGATAGCGGGCAGAACAAATAATTCTAGTGTGTGAAAATTCGACCAAAAGTCAACCTGTTGGTATGCTTGTACGAATCGATGATACGCTTGCGTACTCCACGATTAATAAAGGCTCAGATACAATAAAATGGATATTGGGATGAAGTCAGCAACTGAGGAAAAACTCGCTCATTTATCTGACGTACAGCTAAATGAGCTCATTGAACGCTACTACAATGGAAGCGATACCGTTGCCGATCTAATCGAAGAATACCAGATAAATGTGAGAACTAGCGGCCTCGTTAGGCTTTTCCCACCCATTGTACATGACAACCTTTCATGTCCCTACTGCCCACAAGAAAATTTAGTCTCGAATAGAAAAAGTCGCACTGGGGCAACTTGGTCTCAGAAAAAATGCTATTGCCCAAAATGTGGCCATACAGAAGATGCGTATTGTTCATGCGATAATTGCTCCCAACTGCGTCAGCTTCACGAACAAAAATGTGAGGACGATAAAAGAACAATAATCTCTGAAAATTTTCCATATCCTGATATTTCTTATCCAAATATCGAAGATCTTAGCTTTAAAGATGCACTGTATATTTCAACTATAGTCCGACATCTTGTAACTGAGGATTTAGATACCGTATATCCTTATGAAGAAAATAATCCTCCCCTTGCTCCCACGTTTGAATTTACGAATGAAATCGTAATGCACCTTCGCTCTAAGGGATTTCTTGCAATTAGACATTCAAGCCCCATAGATGCATTTGTATTTAATGATGACTTTACGGACACCAGCGCTTATTATCCTACACGAATAAATTGGGATTTTCTACCATGCATGACATCCAACCAAAAAGCTTCATATATAAAAGAACTTACAAATTTCGTAAGAGACGAAAAATGGCCCGATGACTGGAATGACGATGTCGATAAAGAGTGGAACAAAATTGCTAAATACGAATGCTTTGAATATATTCGATACGCTCTACAAGAAAGAAGTTTTAATTTAGATAAATTTGGTGAAAAATCGCATACTGTTATCGAAACTTTACTTCAATCATTTCCAGTATCAAAAGTGATAAATTTGAGCTGGCAAACCGCCAAGGAAATAACTGATTTATCAGTACGCAAAGGTATCCCAAAATATCGGGCCAAAAATGTGTTTATTGGTTCATTGGAACGTAGAGCAGAAAGGTGCCTTGCAGACAAATGGAGTATTAAAGATTCGCATCGCGACTATAATCTCCCTCGAACTGTTGTGAGCTCTACATTATTTGATGTCTTTCTTGAATTAGGGGATGAGGCTTTCACAGCTATCCCCCCAAAACTAAATTGATAATTATCTGGCCGTTACCCAATCACAAAATCATCCATATCCGCACCAGCTGCCAGCTTGTCTGCCAACCAGCCCGGTTTGCGGCCTCTGCCGGTATAGGTCTGGGAGGCATCGTCGGGGTTGCGGTATTTGGGTGGCAGGGGTGTTTTTTTACCTTTGCCCTTGCCATATAGCTCATCAATGGAAAAACCGGCGTCAGAAGCTATTTTTTCCATTTCTTCTTTGACAGCGATGCGGTTTTCTTCGCGGCGCTGGTCTATAGTCTGCTCGATTTCCCTTTGAAGTTCTTCAAGCTCTGGAATACTGAATTTTTTTAGGTTTACTTTGGCCATTTTTATTTCCTGTTTTTCTTTTGCCCGCCGCACCATGGCCTGTTTTTGTGTGGATAGCCATCAATTATATCCAAATATCATGATCTATTTGCAACCAACTAAAATTGTTCTAAATAGATAGGCGATAACCCTGCTGATCTTGAACAACAACAAGCGCTTGGCAGACACCCGAATTTATGGAGTAAACAACACATGTTCATTCAAACTGAACCGACCCCGAACCCTTCAACCATCAAGTTCGTACCGGGCAAACAGGTCCTCGCCACCGGCGTTCATGATTTCAAGTCTCATGAAGAAGCAAGCCCCTCTCCACTCGCCACAAGCCTTTTCGAAATCGACGGCGTTGCCGGGGTTTTCCTTGGTGCCGATTTCATCTCGGTGACCAAGGGTGATCTTGACTGGAACATGCTAAAGCCCGCTGTTATGGGCGTCATCATGGAACATTTCATGTCAGGCGCTCCCGTCATGGATGGAGAAGTCAAGGGCGACAATGAAAACGAAGTGTTTGACGAAGAAGATCGCGAAACAGTTGATACCATCAAACAATTGCTCGAAGAAAAGGTCCGCCCCGCAGTGGCGCAGGATGGCGGAGACATCATTTTTCAGGCCTATAAGGACGGCATTGTCTATCTGCATATGCGCGGTGCCTGTTCGGGTTGCCCAAGCTCCACAGCCACCCTCAAAAATGGCATTGAAAACCTGCTCAAGCACTTCTTGCCCGAAATCAAGGAAGTACGGGCTGCCTAGATGGACGAACTCGCCATTTACAAAGACAAGTCAAAACTACCGCCACTTGGACTGCTAGCGGCCCTTTTTATGCTGCTTGGTGTCACGATGCTCGGCAATCCGCAGACCTATGTCGATCCCTTGTGGAACAGCCTCAATCTCATACGCATGCTTGGTGTTTTGTGTATGGTGTTTTTCTGGATCCCTGTGTTCTTTGGCGTGCGGGCCCTGACCGACCATACACCGGAATTGACTTTGGATTCCCAAGGCTTGACGCCTAGCAAGGGATTTATAATCAGGAATGATAAATCTTCGAGGACAAAAATTCTTTGGCAAAATATCAGCATTATTCGCGAAAACACGGTAAACAAGCAACGGGTTATTGAAATTGAATTAAACGATGAAAAAGGTTTTTCAGGCTCCTTGCTTCAGATCTCGCCAAATAATCTGACAATGGATCCCGACGATTTGCTGACGCAATTCAACAACTATCATCAGGCCGCACGCTCGAATTCATAATTAAAGCTTTGAAAGAACCAAATGACGAACAAAATTAACAATTGGCAGGACACCACGGTTTCGAATATTGAGATCAAAGAACTGATCGATTTGATGAAATGGCCTCGATCATTTGATCGAGCCAAGAAATATCCGGCATGAATATACTTGCCCTTGATACCAGCATGCAGGCCTGCTCCGTGGCCATTTTGACCACGGATGCATCAGGAGGAGCGCGCATGTCCGCTTGTTATGAGCAGCGAGAGCGTGGCCATGCCGAACATTTGATGGGCATGATTGACGAGGCCCTGAGCAAGTCAGGACTATCGATCAAGCAGATGAATCAGTTCGCCGTTTGCCGTGGCCCTGGCACCTTCACGGGGGTACGCATTGGTATTGCCGCGGCTCGCGGCCTGGCAATGACCTGCGCAAAGCCCCTGATTGGCATAAACACCTTGCAGGTGATGGCCGCAAGGGTGCGCCATGAGGTCAAAAATCAAACCAACAGCCCACCTGCCGACCAAAACTGCAATTTGGGTATTGCCGTTGATGCGCGGCGCGGCGAAATCTACTGGCAGGTGTTTGATCAAAGTGGAAAAGCACAAACTGAGCCCCTCGCCCTTACTCCGCAAACTATCTGCGAGCTTATCAAACAACACCACGCACCTCTGGCGCTTGCCGGGTCAGGTGTCGCTCTGATTAGCGATGTGATGGGAGTTCAAATAAACAAGTTCGCCTGCACGCATCCTGATTTGCAGCCCGATGCAGCAAGGCTGGCCGAACTTGTTGCCGGCTTTGAGGTCGATAAAGATTTATCCTTGCAGGATGCAAGCCCTCTTTACCTGCGCCCCCCAGATACTAAAATCCAAACCGGATACGCCATTGAGCGGCAATAAAAGATCTAAATAGAAAACAGGGGAATGTTCTGAGCACCCATATTCTACACGCTGGCAGCCTTGATGCCCCGGCCATGGCCGCCATACACAAAACGGGTTTCGCCCATCCTTGGGACGAGGGAGCACTACGCAACCTCATGGATAAACCCAATTGCCTCGCGCTGGCCGCCTTTGACGCACAACGCGAGCTCATAGGCTTTATCATAACACGTCAGGCGGATGATGAATGCGAAGTTCTAACCATTGTCGCCAATCGCAAAAAACGTCGCGCCGGTATCGCCAGCTTGCTGCTTGCCGATGCGCTTGAACTCTCGCGGTTACGCGGAGCCAACAGCATGTTTCTGGAAGTCGCCAGCGGCAACAAAGCGGCCATCAAGCTCTATGAAAAATATGGTTTTGAAGAGATCAGCCGCCGCGCTGGCTATTACACGCAAGGCCGAAATGCACCAGAAGATGCGCTGGTCATGGCCAAACAACTCGATGTATAGAAAAGCAATCCCCTCTCTTGATTTAGAACGTCTCTAGACGCGCCATTCATTACCAGCTATATGAGAATGAGAAGCAATTGTCATCTGGAAGGGCCCCGGTACATGAGCAAAGCGCCGGACGAATTGAGCCACATTGAGAACCTGTGCGCCGAAAAAGGTCTGCGCATGACAGGCCAAAGGCGCATCATTGCGCAGATTTTGTCGCGAAGTGATGACCATCCTGATGTGGAAGAAGTTTACCGCAGAGCCAGCGCTATTGATCACCATATTTCGCTTTCAACGGCCTATCGCACGGTGCGCCTGTTCGAAGAAGAAGGCATTGTCGAGCGCCATGAATTTCGCGATGGCCGGGCCCGCTATGAGCGCGTTGACAAACAGCATCACGATCACCTCATCGATATGAAAACCGGTAATGTTATCGAATTTCGCAATGAAAAGATCGAAGAGTTGCAAAAACAGATCGCCGCAGAACTAGGCTTCGACCTTATCGACCACCGCCTGGAGCTATACGGCACCCCCCTCAAGAAGAAATGACAGCCTAATTCGGGAACATTTATTTCATGACCTGGATGCACTCAGAGGCAGCGCTTTGGTCTTCACAATCTGGAATGGCTTTGCATAATATCCATTCGGCGACATCTTCGCGCGAAAAGATGACCTCCTGTATTTCATGGGCCAACTGTGTATCCTCCGTGAGGAATTCTTCCAACTCGGCAACCCGTATGGCAATAATGCTCAGGTCTGTATCAGCAAGCACCCTGAACGGCGTTGGACCATTATTGAACAAGGTCTTGAAAGCAATAAACAGACCCTCTTCGTATGTTTACAAATGGATCGGCTGGGAACTTTCTTAGCCCTCAAGAACCTCCTCATCCAGCTCGCAATCAATGGAAACACGACCAGAGATCCAAACGGTTACGATCGATTGTGGAAACCAAACCACTCACGCGTTGCCCGCGCCTCAAAATGTTGCGTATCGATATGTCAATCTATTTCGGCTCCGTCAATCGTATCCAGAAAAAGAGTAACTCCCAAGCTACCCCGCAGTTCTCAGTTCCTGAATAAGACCATCAAATAGAGTCAGAACTTCCGGCGGGGTGTACTAGAGAATTTCTAGATATTCCCTACGAGAAGTGGTTGCTCTTTGGGAAGCCTTTGGGGGCCGGTTTGCCTGCCTGCGCGCGCGTACCTTGCCATTCTTTGAGATCGCTCAGCGTAAAAGTGCGCCCCGCGGCATCGAGCCAGGTCAGGCCCTCCGTGCTGTCATAAGTCTTAATATCGCTAAGTCTGCCAGCATCACGCTTGCCATATCGCTGCAGGCGCACGCCGCGGCCACGGGTCATTTCATTGAGCTCATCAAGCTTGAACAGTAGCAATTTGCGATTGTCACCCATCACCGCCACGCTGTCACCCGAGACAAAGGCGCAGACATGTGCTTTTTCATCCGCTTTGACATTCAGGACCTGTTTGCCCTTGCGGGTATTGGCAACGACATTTTCTTCGGCGACGATAAAGCCATTGCCGACATTTGAAGCGACCAGCAATTTGCGCTTTGGATCATGCACATGCATATCAATGAAGTCATGCCCCTCTTCCAGATCAATCAACAACCGGACGGGTTCGCCATGCCCTCGTCCACCTGGCAATTGAGATGCATCAAGCGTGAAGAATTTACCAGCAGTGGAGAACAGAATGATCTTGTCCGTTGTGAAGGCAGGCAACACACATTTCAGCTTGTCACCATCTTTGAACTGCAACCCCTCGGAATTCTCCAAATGACCACGCAAGGCTCTGATCCAGCCCATTTTCGATAGCACAATGGTCACCGGCTCTTTTTCGATCATCGCCGCTTCAAGATCCACATCGATGTCAGGGAGATCGGCAAATTTCGAACGGCGACGGCCCAGTTCCGTATCCTTGCCGAACTCCTTGCGGGTTTCGCGGATCTCATTGGAGATTTTATGCCATTGCGCTGATTCATTTGCCAGCAGTGCCAGCAGCTCATCGCGTTCCTTGGTGAGCGCTTCATGCTCTTTGGTAATCTCAATTTCCTGCAGTTTGTTCAAAGCACGCAGACGCATATTGAGAATAGCTTCAACCTGAATCTCAGACAGCTCGAATGTCTTCATCAACTGTTCTTTTGGTTTGTCCTCAAAGCGGATAATACGGATCACTTCATCAATATTGAGATAGGCAATCAGGAGACCAGCCAGCACCTCGAGGCGATGTTCGATTTTAGCCAACCGGAAATTCGTACGGCGTACCAGCACCACCTTTCGATGATCGAGCCATTCTTGCAAAACCTGCTTGATGCCAAGCACGTTTGGAACCTGACCGCGCGACAGCACGTTCATATTGAGACTAACGCGGTTCTCCAGATCGGTGAGCCGGAACAGGCTCTCCATCAGCACAACAGGATCGGTGTTGCGTGACTTGGGCTCCATCACCAGACGAATATCTTCCGCCGATTCGTCGAGTATGTCTCCCAGCAAGGGCAACTTCTTGGCGATCATCAGATCAGCCATTTTTTCAATCAAGCGGCTCTTTTGCACCTGATAGGGAATTTCCGTGACGACAATCTGCCAGCCGCCGCGTGGTAATTTCTCGACTTCCCACACAGAACGCACCCGAAACGCCCCTCGCCCGGTTTTATAAGACTCGATTATGCTCTCGCGGTTATCGACAAGTATCCCCCCCGTTGGCAGATCGGGACCTGGAATAAAATCGACAATTTTCTCAATCCTGGCATTGGGATGCTTGATAAGATGCAAGGCAGCATCGCACAGCTCGCCAACATTGTGTGGCGGAATATTGGTGGCCATGCCCACCGCTATACCAGCCGATCCATTAGCCAGCAGATTGGGGAAATTAGATGGCAGAACGGTCGGCTCAGAGCCCTCGCCATCATAGGTCTCACGAAAATCGACGCAGTCTTCTTCGATGCCCTTCAGCAATTCGCCTGCAACCGCCGTCATGCGCGCTTCGGTATAACGCATGGCAGCAGCATTATCGCCATCTACATTACCGAAATTACCCTGCCCGTCGACGAGCGGAAAGCGCACAGCGAAATCTTGCGCGAGCCGCACCATCGCATCATAGATCGACTGATCGCCATGAGGATGATAACTACCCATCGTCTCGCCAACAATCTTGGCGCATTTTTTAAACCGGCCTTCTGGATTAAGCCGCAGCTCGTGCATGGCGTAAAGCAAACGCCGATGCACCGGCTTCAAACCATCACGTACGTCAGGCAGCGCCCGATTCATGATGGTCGAGAGAGCATAGGCCAGATAACGCTCTTCAAGCGCTTCTTTGAGATTGATGATCGGCGAATTGCCGTCAGGGGGCAGAATCGGTTTATTACTCATGCTTTCATGCACTAAAGCAAGTCTGCCATTGTCTCAAGCCCTTACACTGGTCTTTGTGGGAAGTTTTAACAGTTTATCCCAATACCAGCCGCTCTGGATATTCATCCATGTCACGGGATCTCATTGGCTTATATGGCAACTACACAGCGCGCAGCTCGATACTGGTATCTTGCAAGAACTGTATGCTTGGCAAATGAGCCAATGTGCCTCACCCTGCTGACGGAGATGCTCTTCTCGGTAACGTGGGTGAATATCAAGTACGGTTGATATAAAACAATAGCGACACCGATTGTTCTATCCGTACGCCGTGATTTACTATATTGAAGCTAAAAAATAACCAATTTCTATCAGGGGGCCAAATGTCCGATCAAGAACGCCGCTTTAAATTACTTGTTTGTATCGATGGCTCGCCATCCTCTTATCAAGGGTTGCGTTACGCCATTAAATTCAGCGTCGATAATCCCGATACGGATATCTCCTTGCTCTATGTCCGGCCCGCTGATAGCGGCGGCAGCTCCGAGGGGCTTAATATGACGCTGGCAAGGGAGAACATGCTCGATTGGGATCTGGAGCTACCTGGCTTGAAGAGCCTCAAAAAGGCGCGAGATATTCTGCTTGAAAACGGTATTCTTGGCGAAGAATGGGAAGCGGAAAATATCCACAAAAAATCGCGCGGCTCGCGGCTTGGTGATCATATCGTAAGCTATTTGTGTAAAAAAACAGGACAGCATATTGCGCTGATCGTACGCATCTCTTCAAGCGTGCTGGCGGGCATCCTTGATGAAGCCTATCATGACCGATATGACGTTGTCATTGTCTCAGCCTCTGATGATGATATGACCGGTCTTGGTGCCATTGACAATTATACCGCTATCAGCGTCGCCACCGAACATAATGGCACCGTCATCCTGTCACGCGGCCTCGAAGAAGGCCACGGTCATCTGGTTTGCATCACCAATGACCCCACTTCCATCAAAATGGCGCTGCAAGATGCCGAGATCGCCACCCGCTGTGGTTGCCCGATCAAGCTCTACGCTGTCGCTGAAACGAGCGATGACGAGAAACAAACGCAAGAGACCCTCGATAATGCCAAAGCGGCCCTCGAAAAGGCTGGATATGCGGTGAATGGCGTTCATATGGATATCGGTGATCCGGTTGGCCGGATTATCGAAAATGGCCAGGATCATTCGCTGATCGTCATGGCCGCTTGTGAGAAATCTATACTCAAACGTATGTTCCTTGGCAGCGTCTCCCACGCAGTTCTGAAAAAAGCCAAAAGCTCTGTAATGATTATCAGATAGGGTTTGTTTCTCTCGCGGCTATTCGCGCTAACGCGCGGCCTATTTTTTTGTTGCCCTACCACTTGCCTGCCAATGGTCGTAATTATTTCCCCCAGAGTGGATTTTTTGTAAAGAAATCCGACGTATTCATCGGCAAGGCGGACTGGCTGGCGAGCTATCACCGCGCCTCGGAGGCCCTGCGATAGCCAAAATAGTCGCGAGAGAGAAAAAAGAAACCTCTTTACCCTTTTTCACGCATCAAGCGGGCTTTTTGGCGGTTCCAATCGCGATCTTTGGAGACCTGGCGCTTGTCATGCACTTTCTTGCCTTTGGCAAGGGCCAGTTCAAGCTTGACCATGCCGCGTTCATTGAAAAACAGTTTCACTGGCACCAGCGTCATGCCCTCACGGGCAACGGCCATGATGAGCTTGTCGATCTGGCGTTGATGCAATAGTAGTTTGCGGTGTCGGCGCGGCTCATGATTATTACGATTGCCCGCCGAATATTGCGGGATATTACTATTGATCAACCAGATCGCCCCATCTTCGTGGCTGGCATAGCTCTCGGCAATATTGGCCTTGCCTTCACGCAAGGACTTGACCTCAGTGCCAGTCAGAACGATGCCCGCTTCAATGACATCCTCAAAGAAGAAATTATACCGCGCCTTGCGATTATCGGCGACAACCTTGCGGCCGTCAGTTTTTTTCTTGGCTGCCATATCCCCCCCTTTCTCAATGCACAAGTTACGAACAAAAAGCCATAATTCACTCTAACGGTGAAACTATGCCATTTCCAAAAGGCCAAGTTCGCTGATAGCAGCTTCTACGCTTTTTCTCGCGTCCTCACTGATCGCAATCAGGGGCAGCCGTACATCTGCACTACAGAGGCCCATGAGCGAAGCCGCATATTTTGCTGGGCCAGGATTTGGCTCAACGAACATCACATCATGAACCGCCAGCAATCGATCCTGATAGCTCAGGGCCGTTTTGAAATCGCCGTTCATACAAGCTACCTGGAACTCACTGCAAAGCTTTGGCGCAATGTTTGATGTCACAGAAATACAGCCATGAGCGCCATTTGCCGCGCTTGCAAGTGCCATAGGATCATCACCGGACAGTAGCAAAAAATCGTCGCCAATGGCAGCACGCTGTCGCGAGATACGCGTGACATCACCTGTTGCATCCTTGACGCCGACAATATTGGGCAATTTGGCAAGCAGCGCCATGGTCTCAACCGAGATATCCACAATGCTGCGCCCGGGAATATTGTAGACAATAATCGGGATCTCAACCGCATCATGAATGGCTTTATAGTGCTGATACAGCCCTTCTTGAGTGGGCTTGTTATAATATGGGGCAACAATCAGCACCCCGTCCGCACCAACGTCCTTGGCGTGCTGCGTATATTCAATCGCATCCAGTGTATTGTTTGAACCGGTACCGGCAATCACAGGCACCCGTCCATTGGCCGCCTCGATACAAAGCTCAATGATGCGCTTGTGTTCCGCCCTCGTCAGAGTGGGGCTTTCCCCCGTCGTACCCACAGGCACAAGCCCATGTGTTCCTTGAGCTATTTGCCATTCGACAAATTTTGAAAATGCTGTTTCATCCAGCTCATTGCCCTTGAATGGAGTTATCAGCGCTGTAATCGAGCCCCTGAACATGATCTCTTCTCTCTTTTAGATATGAATTTGTCTTTACCGATTGACGAGTTAACAGAAACGAAGCAATTTTCAAGCCGTTTTCGCGATGCGAGTTCTTATCTCACACCAATTCAACAATATCTTAAACGCGATAAAAAGGCGACAATACTGCCTTGTGTTACTACGAGCAAGCATCACAAACGTCATTTTTTCGTCAGAAAAAACAGGCAGAATCACAATGCAAGCTGCATAATTTCGCTTTCGCATTGCACCAGTGCAGTGTGTTGTAGCATAATCGGTGCCTGATACGGCGAGAATTTTTTGATGATTTAGGGGTGGAAATGGTCAATAGGCGAAGATCATCCAACAAGCGCTCGTCGGGGCTGCATATAAGGGCTGTTTCACTTGCCATCACTCTGGCCGGTGCAGTAACTAATCTTGGCGCAAGTGCAAGTAATGTCGATCCCGTTGCAGCGCTTATAACAGCCAGCAGCACTGCAAAAACCAAGACACCCGCACCCAGGAAAAGCAATCAGACAAAAAAGAAAAAGGTAACTGCAAGCAAGAAAAAAGCTGCCGCTACAAAAGATTCTAAGAACAAAGTAAAGCCCGCCGCTGTCAAGGTCACTGCTGCAAAACAGAAAAAAGCTGCGCCCCTGCCACCAGCTCCCACAAGGAACCCGTTGCGTGGTTTGGCAAGCAAGCCATCAGCGCCTCACCAAGCCACTACAAGCTCAAATACGCCGCCGCCCCCAACCCGAAATGCTTTGATCACAGACCGCGTCAAAGCACTGGCTCCTTTGCTGCATCGAGCTGTATCCCTACATGATATCAAGCTATTAAGGCAGAGCATGGACCATTCCCTGAGGAGCCGTTCAATGGAAGCAAAAGCGGTTTGGGCCCGAATATCAGACCCGGTAGTTCGCAAGCTGGCGCTATGGTATCATTTGCGCAAAGCCTCGGGGATCGCCAATCCCATGATCCAGCACCGCTTTTCACGCAAAAACAGGGACTGGCCAAGCGGCCGCTTGCTGCGCGCACGGGCTGAACGGGCTCTGCTGGAAACAGGTGCCTCTCCCAAATCCGTGCAGGCGCTCTATCGCAAAAACGCGCCCAAATCAGGGGTTGGCAAATATTTGCTGGCGCGTGCTTACAAACGCTCGTCGCAACCCCAAAAGGCCCTCAAGCTGGCACGAGCTGTGTGGCATGGGCATGCCATCGGTGAAAAAATCGAAAAAGACCTGTTCAAGGAATTTGGCGACAAGCTAACCAATGCAGATCATCGACGCCGCGCGGACCATTTTCTTTACAAGGACAAGCGTCGCTATCTATCAACCATTCGCCGTGTTAGAAAGCTCCTTCCCAAGGGGGAACAAGACAAGATAAATCTGCGCATGGAGGTTATCAAACGCCGTCTGAATGCAGCCGATAAAGATTATATAAAAATGGGGTCCAAGGCTTTAAAAGACGCTGGCCTGCTCTTCAATCGCATCCAGCTCTTGCGGCGCAAAGAGAAGTTTGATCTCTCGCGCAAATTGTTGCACAAGGCTCCCATTGATGCCAAGGGCATGGTGGAACCCAACGAATGGTGGATTGAGCGTCGCTTGCAAACCCGTTATGCCTTGCGGCACAACAAACCACTTGAAGCCTATAAAATCGCCAGTCGCCACGGTGACATCTCGCGTAAAAATCTGTGTGATGCCGAGTTTCTGGCGGGTTGGATCGCGCTGACCCGCCTGAACAAGATCAAGGCTGCTGCCCGCCATTTTGCGGCTGAACGCAAAAATGCGCGCAGCCGCACCGAAATCGCCAAGGCCGAATACTGGCTGGGCCGTTTGAGGCTGAAGCAAAAAGACAGCATTGGTGCCCTAGCCCATTTCGCCGCTTCCGCCAGATATTTCAGGACATATTACGGGCAGCTATCCCTGCAATCGATTGAACATAAGGGACGTATCGGCAACATCAAATCACCGGCTCCAAGCCGCTGGGATCTCAAGCGCTTTTTAGCGCGGGACAGTGTGCGGGCGCTGATTATTGTGCATAAAATGCGATTGGACGGCCTGACGCCCTTGTTTTTCAATCACCTGGCCTGGCATCTCAAGAGCCCAGGAGAAATGACGCTGCTGGCTGAACTTGCATCTCAAATCCATTCGAGACGTGGCAGTGTGATAACAGGCAAAGTCGGCGTCTACCGGGGCTTTACCCTTGATCGCTATGCTTATCCCGTCAATGCCTTGCCAAGTTTTGACCAGCTCACCGCAAAAGTGGACACCGCGCTGGTCCTCGCACTGGCACGCCAGGAAAGTGAATTTAATGCCAAGGCCAAAAGCCCAGTTGGCGCACGCGGCATGATGCAGATCATGCCAGGCACTGCCCGCGCTATCGCCCGGCAACATAAGGTGCGTTACAGCCGCTCAAGGCTAATCAACGATCCATCCTATAACATCGCCCTTGGGGTGGCCCATTTACATGATCTCATCAAGAAATATAATGGCTCCTATATTTTGCCGCTCGTCGCCTATAATGCGGGCCCCGGCAGGGTCACAGACTGGATCGAAAGTTTTGGAGATCCGCGCGCCCCCAATGTCAACACGGTCAACTGGATCGAAAGCATCCCGTTCACCGAAACCCGGCGCTATGTCCAGCGTATCATGTCCAGCGTGCAGATTTTCCGGTCCAGAATGGATCAGAACAAGCGCCAGATCAAACTGGTGCAAGACATTAACCGAGGCCATCCCAACGCTCCAGCAAAAAACCAGCGACCACCCGTGGTGAAAATCAATTTCACTGCTCAATAATCAACTTTCCCTACCAAATCTCTCAACCTGCAGCGCAGCGAACCCTTTGACAAGTTTTTCGCATTGTTTGTTTTTGGTTGAAGAAAGCTAGCAGGATATTTCAAGGTGAACTCTCAACAAAAGACGCGGGAATGGAGCGATTTATCATTTACCAGTCACGATGGCTTGCGTCTTGTGGGACGCCACTACAAAGCGGTTCGAGGTAAGGGCGCACGCAGGACATCCCCTAAAAAGCCACCAAACCCCCTGCTTTGCCTGTCCTCGCTAACCGGCAATAGCGGTGAGTTTCACGAGCTGGCGTGCTTTTTAAACACCCATAACAAGCACCCCCGGGATGTCTATTGCATTGACTATCGCGGGCGTGGCCAATCACAGAACGATTACACATCAGCCAACTATAATTCCTATGTCGAGCTGCGCGATATTCTGGATTTTCTGGTGTCGTTCGATCTGCCTCATTTTGATATAATTGGCTCGTCACGAGGTGGCATTAACGCCATGTTGTTGGCGTCCGTTCGCCCCTCTGGCCTTGGCAGTCTCATCCTCAATGACCTAGGGCCAGTGCTGGAACCAGGCGGCGTCGCGCGGGTGCTTGGCTACCTTGCCAATATGCCCCAACCAGCCAGCTGGGCAGATGCCATCCAAATCATGCGATCCATGTACGAAACGAGCTTTACAGCCCTTGATGAAGGCGACTGGAAAGCCTTTGCGCAGCGCTATTACAAGGAACAAGATGGCCATCTTGTTGCCAGCTATGACACGCGTCTGCGGCTCACCAGCCGCCATCTTAATCTGCAAAAAACCCTGCCTGATATGTGGAGGCAATATCTGGCCCTGCTCAACCATCCCCTGCTGATCATTCGCGGTGAAAATTCAGATATGCTGTCGCGCAAAACCGTCGAGCAAATGCGCACCTTGCACTGGCACTCCCGTGCGGTCACGGTACCAGGGCAAGGTCATGCGCCACTATTGCGTGATCAACCTTCCTTGCAGACGATTGGTGCCTTTCTCGCCGAACATGATTAATCGATCGAGTTTCGATCCGTTTTTTTTCTATAATAGTCCAGCAAATAAAGACGTACCGCGCTCGACAGGCCGGTTTCGCGGCTTTCTTTGTCGATATCACCAATCAGCTCTGGTACTGATTTTTGCAACTCGCTCGCCACTTCGCTCAGCGCCTCAAAAAACGGCTCCTCCAGCGAAATGCTGGTGCGGTGACGCTTGATAGTCAGCGAATATTTTCGATTGCCTTTGATCATTCAAGCTTCCTAGCACAAACGGCTTCGAACCGTAAAACCCTCCCCTGCCAATCTCAATATTGTCAGTTCCCTTTTTGCCCTATAAGGTAGAGTTGGACTTGATAGAAAAGAACGCCTGCACCAACAAACAGTCGGGCGCACAACCTGATGATCTGGACCATTGGACCCAGCCACCAGATAAAACTTTTTTTCGCGGGACATGATTGGAGCCTGGGAACCGGCAGAAACACACAATTTTTGTGTGAAATGGTCGGTTGCATTGTGTATGAAATTGCCTGAATGGCATATTTGTTGCTGTGTAAGGACGTAAATCAGATATTGTTTGGATTTCGCGATCCCCATATCACATAGCATGGTAAATAAAGCGAGGCAGAGCTATTGGTCTGATCTCAAGGAGCGTTGTAAAATGTTGAAGTCGCTATTCGACATCATGTGGTCGGATCTTGCCATTGACCTTGGAACAGCCAATACGCTTGTCTATGCACCAGGGCAGGGCATCATTCTTGATGAACCCTCCGTGGTTGCCATGTCCACCAGCAGATCGCGCAAGGAAATCATTGCGATTGGTGAACAAGCCAAAAATATGATTGGCCGTACTCCCAGAAATATCGAGACCATTCATCCCATGCAAGATGGTGTTGTCGCCGACTTCGTGGCGACCGAAGAAATGATCAAACAGTTTATCAAAATCGTTATCAGCCGCATGAGCATCGCGTCGCCGCGCATCATGATGTGCGTACCAGCCAGCGCTACCCCCGTTGAAGTGCGGGCAATATTTGACGCCGCGTTGATGGCCGGTGCCAAAAAAATCTACATCATGCAAGAACCGGTCGCGGCCGCCATTGGCGCCGGGCTGGATATTTCACAGCCCCGCGGCACGATGGTAATTGATATTGGTGGTGGCACAACCGATATTGCCGTGATGTCGCTCGGCGGCGTTATCTCGTCGCGCTCGTTTCGCGTTGGCGGTGATGCCATGGATCGCGCGATCATCGATCATATCCGTCACGAGCACCAACTATTGATCGGTCGTACCAATGCCGAGATCATCAAGAAGGAAGTCGGCACAGCACGCGTTTCAGATGAAAATGAAGACGTTGACGTGCATATTAAGGGGCGTAATCTGCGTACTGGAATGCCGTCTGAAATTACCATCGGGCCATCCGACATCGCCACAGCCCTGCAAAGACCGCTTGAAATAATCGCCAATGAAGTACAGAAAATTCTCGAGGAGCTGCCTCCTGAAATCGCCGCTGATATTGCCGAAGAAGGTGTCTATCTGACGGGCGGTGGTGCCCTTTTGGGTGACATCGATGAAATCCTCTCCAAAAAGACCAGTGTTGAATTTCATATACCAACCGATCCGTTACGATGTGTTGTAATTGGCGCTGGACTGGCGCTTGAAAATATCGAGCAAGTTCCAAATCTTTTGATCGACATTCAATAAACCGGTAAACAGGGATGAAAACTATACATTTATCCCACCATATGTTATTTTTAAAACAGTAATTATATCCGTTAGTTCAATGTTATAACGGAATTTCATGATCTTTGAACCGATGCCATGCGCTTGGTTTGATCGACCATTTGGTAAGTATAAAGAGTAACCAGTTAGCGTCATGTTCAGGAAATCAAACCACGCCAGATACAAATTGCACCCGCACTCACTGCAACGCGCGGAAGGGTCGCGCATCACAAACGGTTTGTCTGGCGTCTTATTGTTCGGGCTGGTGCTGATCGCCATTATGTTGCTTGTGCTTGGCAAGAGCAACAATCTCCAGCTTAAAAACATGCGCAGCAAAGCTCTTGATTTAACCTCTCCCCTTTTGCAGCTGGCAAACCTCCCGGCAAGCTATATCCAGCGCTCCATTGATCGCTTGCAGAATTTTTACGAGAACAGTGAAAAACTTCATCAGCTTCGCCTTGAAAACAAGCGGCTGCAGGCCGTCAAGTGGGATATTGCGCGTCTTGAGCAAAACAATACTAAGCTGAAAGCCCTACTGAATTCGGCCAGGGAGCCGCGTCTTAAATTTGTCTCTGGGCGCATCATATCAGGCAATCCGGCGCTTTTTGGTCAGCATATGCTGGTCAATGTCGGGCGCCGCAATGGCGTACATGCCGGTTTTGCCGTGATTAATGCCGACGGCTTTATCGGCCGCACCTTCGAGACGGCCGGGCGCACCAGTCGCATTTTGCTGATCACCGACAAATCAAGCCGCATCCCCATCAAGATCGGCAAGCAAGGCATTCGCGGCATTGCAACTGGCACAGGTTCCCACAGTCCAAAGATCGATTTTCTTCCCCATAACGCCTCGATCTATGAAGGAGACCTAGTGTTTACATCAGGGCATGGCGGCGACCTACCAAAGGGATTGCGGATCGGCGTCATCAGAAAAATTGGCGACAAATATCATATTGCGTTGAGCGCAAAAAACGAGGGCACTGAATATGTCAGCATCCTCTATTTCAAACAACCGGGCCTGGCGCGCCGCAATTGATCCTCTTTATTGAGTGAGCTCAAAGGAGGGCCACGCGATGTTTGAATACCGTTCTACCGCCCTGCTACTGCCCGCTTTCTTGCTATTTGCCTTACCAACTCTGGCCGCTTTTCCCTGGCAAATACCCTTTGGACAAGCCATTGCTTTGCCATATTTAACCCTGCTGACCATCCTGTTCGGTTCTGTGCGCTATCCCGGGCTGTTTCTCTCGCCCTTCGTGTTTATATCTGGCCTCTTGTGCGATCTGTTCACGCGCTCACCGCTTGGGTTTTGGGCTTTGTTGTTCCTACTCACCCTTGCATGTGCCCGCACCACCACATTACTCACAGCACAACGCGGTCCATTGGCGGTTTATCTTTGCATGCTGGTGGCGCTGATATTCATGACAGCTGGTATCTGGGGTCTATCCTCGCTTTATCAACTGGCTTTACAGGATCCGCGTACGACAATTAAGGGCTTGGTGATGGCCCTGTTGCTGCTTCCCGTTCCCGTCCTCTTTTTAGTGGGCCTGGAAAAACTGTTCATTCTCAAGAGATACAAGATCGCACCAAGGTCTTATCGCTCCCAGCAGCGCTAGGAGCGAGCATTAATATGTTTGGGGTGCCTCGTGACTGACAAAAAAAAACACCAACACCGCGCACAATTCGCCAGCACCGGCCCGCTGCAC
>JAAETJ010001222.1 GCA_024228495.1 bacterium
AATATCAAATGGGCGATGGATTTCCGCCGTTGCCAAACGGCGAAGTTCGGCTTCACGCTCGCCGTCAGGCAATGTCTGTAAGTTGATGCGTTGCAGCGTTAACGACGGATCAGGATGATTGACCTGAATGGGTTCGCCATCTTCGACTGCATCTGATGCGTTATAGATCATTTGCAAAACTTGATGGCGTTGCAAAATTGCATTGAACGCTTGATTCAGCGCATCAACGTTGAGGTCACCGACCAAACGAAGGACACTGCGCATATTGTAAGCTGGGTTGTCTGGCTCCCATTGAGAAAGAAACCACAATCGACGCTGTGGAAAAGAGAGCTGTGCAGGCAGATTCTCAGGGCGGCGGCCAATAGCTTGCGGTTTGCTCTTTTTTACACGGGCTTTTTGCAAGCGCTGTGCCAGCAAGGCACGTTTATTGTCTGAAAGGGTTGATGGTCTCATTTAATCGTTTCCTTCCAGGAGATGGCTCGCTTCATCGTCATCGAGGGCTTCAATTTCAGCAAGGAGAATTTGTTCGACACGCATTGCCAGATGGGCAATGGTGGGGGCTTCAAAGAGGGTGCGTACTGGGATGTCAATTTCGAAGCGGTCGCGGATGCGTGAAATAACCTGAGTTGCCAGGAGCGAGTGACCGCCTAAGTCGAAAAAGTTGTCATGAATGCCAATGGGATCGAGGTGCAGCACTTCTTCCCACACCTCGGCGAGCACTTCTTCAAAATCAGTGCTGGGGGCAACAAAAGATTGCTCATCGGCTAACTGATCACGCCCTGGTACGGGTAATGCTTTTCGATCTATTTTGCCATTGGGCGTGAGGGGGTACGTTTCTAAAAAGATGAAGGCGCTTGGAATCATGTAGTCTGGCAGCGCTTGGCCGAGGTGGTCGCGTAAATCATTGATGGGGGGCAAGTCGGTTTGATTTTCGGCGATGATGTAGGCGACCAGGGCGCTTGAGCCTGAAGCGTCTTCGTGGGTGGTGAGGACAACTTGGGCAACGCTGGGGTACTGGTTTAGAATGACTTCGATTTCGCCTAACTCGATGCGAAATCCGCGTACTTTTACCTGATGGTCGTTGCGTCCTAGAAATTCGATGTTGCCATCTGGCAGGTACCGCGCTTGATCGCCTGTTTTGTACATTCGTTTACCCGGGGTTTGGCTAAACGGGTCGGGAATGAAGCGGTCGGCGGTGAGGTTGGAACGGCCGTAATACCCTCGCGCCAACCCATCACCTGCAATATAAAGCTCACCCGGCACACCAATAGGAACTGACTGCATTTGCCCATCGAGCAAATGCAGCTGCGTATTGGCAATAGGGCGGCCGATTGGCACCTTGTCCAACCCTGCCGTCACCTGATACCGAGCTGACCAAATGGTTGTCTCGGTTGGGCCATAAAGATTCCAAACTGCGTGACCTCTGGTAACCAGCTCATCAGCCAGCGCGGGGGGCAACGCTTCACCACCGCATAAGATTTTCAAGGATTGTTGGCCTTGCCAGCCGGCGGCAAGCAATAAACGCCAGGTTGCAGGCGTTGCCTGCATCACGGTGACTTGCGCATCGGTCAACATTTGTAAAAGTTGAACACCATCTGCCGCCACATCACGGCTAACTAATACAAGTTTTGCGCCAACAATTATAGGCAAAAATAGCTCCAGCACGGCAATATCAAAGGAGAGTGTGGTTACTGACAACAGCGTGTCTTTGTCGGTCAATCCTGGTTGGTGGCGCATATCTTGCAAGAAGTTGACAACGGTGCGATGGGCAATCTGAACCCCTTTTGGCCGTCCGGTGGAACC
>JAAETJ010001223.1 GCA_024228495.1 bacterium
GATCTTTTCTAATAGCCGACCGGCTTGAGCACGCTTTTCACCACCAAATTTCCCACTTAGCAAACCTCCACCTACTGGTGAATAGGTGATTACGCCAAGATTTTCTTCCATGGCGAGAGGAAGTATCTCGGATTCCACCTGTCGTTTGACGAGTTAATACATTGGCTGGATAACATCAAATCGCGGCCAGTTATTTTTTACGGAAATGCCAAGACCCTTAGAAACCTGCCAAGCTGAATAATTGCTTGCTCCAAGGTAAGCTACCTTGCCGTCGGACATCAATTGTTCAAGAGCGCGTAATGTTTCTTCAAGCGGCACAGATTTATCCCAGCGGTGCATGAATAATACGTCAATCCAGTCTGTGTCCAAGCATTTAAGGCTTGCTTCGACGGCCCTCATGATATGACGGCGATTGGTGCCACCGGCGTTAATATCGTCATTCATTTGCCCAAAGCATTTTGATGTATACTCCCACGACTGAATTGACCTAATTTTCGTATGATCAGATGATCTTGTACTCGTCCAGTGAGACGATGCGAAAATTGTCGGTGACGGTGTCGCGGAACTCGCGCCACTTATCAGGCAAGGTTTTTCGGAAGAAACCCAGAATGGCGTCGGTAAACTGGTTGAATGTTGCGTAGTGGCGGTTATGGGTCACCCATTTGTGCATAACGCCCCAAAGGCGTTCTATCGGGTTTAAATGCGGCGCGTATGGCGGTAGGAAGTGTAGCTTCACCCGGCGCTCTGAGCTCTCCAGCCAGGGCTGCAACACCTTGGCATGATGATAGCGGGCATTGTCGAGAAAGACGTGGATTGCCGTCATGGTTGGGTTTTTGCGCTCCAGCTTTTCCAGCATCTGCTGCGTTGTCTGGGCATTGATCTTCTCGGCTTCTACAAAGGTGAAACTGAAGGTCTCCAGATCAAGCGCGCCCTGGATGTTCAACCGCTTGCGCCCTGATGAGGCTTTAATAGCGGTCTTTTGGTCTTTGGCAAACCAGCCATGGGCAGGACGGCTTTGATGGGTCGGATGCACGGCATCTGAAAACACAACCATCTCATCGTTGCCCAATCCTGTCATCAGGCTGTCATAATCGGCAATAAAGGTTTTTTGC
>JAAETJ010001224.1 GCA_024228495.1 bacterium
CTGCCTCTCGGGCGGCCAGGGTTTGGGCCAGGCCCAGATGGACCAGACCTGCCGCATGGTCGAACTGGATCTCTTGATGTTGCTGAAAATGGGTCACGGCCGTTTGCAACACTGCTTCATAAGCGGCTTGGGCCGCCTGACACAGCGCCATATAACCATAGTTGAAGCCTATGGTCAGGTACATCTTCAACTCCAGCTTCAATTGCAAGCCGCGCTGCAGATAGTCGAGCGCCTCGCCATACGCACCCATCTCAAAGTAAGCTACCCCAATGTTTGAATAACCGTAAGAAATATAGCGTTGCTTACCTAATTCAAGATTGATCGTTAGCGCTTGCTGGAGATGAGCGAGGCCTTGTTCATAATACTCCAGCTGAATGTAATCTAAGCCTAAATTGCCTAGACCCGAACCAATCCCCGTCTGCCAACCAATGCTCTGGGCTATCTGAACCACCCGTTTACATAGCTCTATGGCCTGCTCATATTGTCCTAATCGCTCATAGGTGACGGATTGTAGCGTTAGACTTTGAGCAATCAATAACGGGTCCTCCATCTGTTCAGCAAGCGTCAACGCTTGCTGAGAATAGGCGATCGCATCTTCATGTCTATCCTGCTCCACATAAATAGTGCCAATGCGTCGAATTGCCTTAGCCACACCCATTTTGTCATCACATGTTTGAAAGAGCGTCAAAGCTTGCCGAGCATGATCTAAGGCGGCGGCGTGCTCCCCTTGCACTAAATATGCAATTCCCTTTTGGGCTAGAATCTGGGCGTGTAACAGGTCGTTGTGCAGTTGTAAGCTGAGTTCTTCTGCGCTGGCCAAAGTAGATAAACTCTCCGTAAACATCCCCTTATCAAAATATAACCTGGCTCGCTCGGTATGCAGTTGAGCAGCCAGCTCTAATTGTTTTGTCTGCTGGGCTAAAGCAAGCCCTGTTTGCAGCACGCCGAGCGCTTGATCATATTGACCCGTTAAGTTTAGAAGTTGTGCCTGCTTCAAGCGCGTGGTGAGGTGGATTTCTACCGCGGGTTGCCAGGCCAATAGCTGCTTGAAATAAGCCAGCGCTTCCTCATTCTGGTAGCGGGCCTGGGCGTCATCGCCTGCTTTTTCTAAGTAGAAGATCGCCTTAGAGCGATGCTGAGCCTGGGCATAATGGTAAGCCAAATCGGCATAATGGGGGGCTAAAGCGGCGGCGTAAGCTTGTTCCAGGGCGACGGCAACCTGCGCATGCAGGGGCGGTCGTTCGCTATCGCTTAAGGTTGCCAGCACCGCCTCACGCAGCTTGTCATGGCTAAAGCGCCA
>JAAETJ010001225.1 GCA_024228495.1 bacterium
GAAAGCCAATACTCAAAGCCACATTCCATCAATAGCAGTGTAGGGTCAACTGCGCTCCTATGAGCCATTTTCAGATACTGGACATCTACTCCTAACAACAACAACGTTTGTTTTGATGGCAGTTAAATCGGCGTATATCTCACATGGTGCCTTGTCAGGCCAAATATGAACCAGTTGACCTGGAGTGTCAGATCAGGTCTGAGCTAATACAGTTTATTCGATATTTCTGCTGAAGCAGGAACTATTTCTTGCTTTCCTCGTATCGTTTCAAGTTTTCTTCATTTGGCGGATAGAGACCAGGCAAAGAAGCGCCGCCCTGTACTTGGTCCATGATCCATTCTTCAAGTTTTTCTTGTTCAATTGAAACTTCGAGAATCTCCTCGACCATATTTGATGGCACAACCACTGCACCATCCCTGTCGGCCACGATAAGATCGTTTGGCATGACGGCGACGCCGCCGCAACCAATCGGTTCTTGCCAATTAATAAAGGTCAGTCCAGCAACCGAAGGAGGAGCGGAAGTTCCTGCTGCCCAGACGCCCAACCCTGTTTGTAGTACACCTTCAATATCTCGCACGACCCCATCCGTTATCAACGCCAAAACGTTTCGTTTTTTCATTCGCTGGCATAAAATATCACCAAACACACCTGCATTGGATAAACCATCAGCAGCAATAACAGCTATGCTACCATCTGGCATTTTTTCGATTGCGCTTCTGGTCGAAATTGGAGAGGACCATGATTCCGGTGTCGCCAAATCTTCCCGAGCGGGAATGAAACGCAACGTGAAAGCAGGTCCAGCTACCCGTTTTTGGCCGTTTGAAAGAGGAAAACTTTTGCGGATCCAGACATTTCTCAATCCTTTTTTTAAAAGTGCTGTCGTCAGTGTGGCAGTCGTTATTTCTTTGAATGCCTCAATCACATTCTTGGAATAGGTCATATTGTATGAAATCCTTGAAAACGCTGATCCGTTGTCCAACTATAGCGCATTGATAAAGGGTTGAGGTCAATAGTGATCCTATGAGCCATTGTCAGATCAGGTCTGAGCTAATACACCTAAGATAATAAATGCAGGAGGCTGGACACTGACCCGTAAAGATCTCGTTAGGGCTGCTTCCTTCCGGACCTGACCCGGTTGGCGAGGAATACGTCCAACGCCAACCTCCCTGCCCGCTATATAATCTGCCGGAGTCCTCGATTGCAAGACCCGGGGAGCGTTATTTACCAGTTAAGCTGGTAATCTTAACATTTTCGAGAAAGTAGCTCACGGTGACCCGCATCTGCTTGACTTCGCCATCTGCGACCCTGTCAATTTTGAACCCCGAGACTTTGTTGCGCTCAAAAATGGTTTCCACAACACGCCGATTGCCCAACTGGCGGTCCGTTGCCTTGTTCTTGATCTGTACCTTATTTTACCAAGGCGTCAGTAGCTTCCATGATATTTGCGGCGGCGTTGGTCTGGGGAGAATAGAGAAAATACATATAAGCAAGATAAGCAGCCAGAAATACTCCACCGGAAATACGACTAATCTGGCGGCCATTGAGAACGAACGGCAATAAGAGCATGCTCGCAGCCAACATAACCCATAGATCAATCCTCAGGAATACGTCTGGCACTGGCACGGGGACAACCATGGTCGTGACGCCCATGACGGCCAGCAGGTTAAACAAATTGGATCCCAGCACATTGCCAATGGCCAGCGCCGCCTGCCCGCGAATAGCTGCGGTCAATGTCGTTGCCAGTTCTGGCAAAGAAGTGCCAAGTGCCACCAGCGTCAATCCAATGACTTCATCGGAGACGTGAAACCGGCGGGCAATTTCACTCGCCGCATCGACCGTTATGCTGGCCGCAATAGGCAAACCAATGAGCCCACCCATCAATAAGCCATAGATCATCCAGTCGCTTTTGGGTGCCCCCGCATCGCCATCTATCATTTCCATGGCCTCGGCACCAAGCACGGTCGCTGCGTCTTTATGCTGCTCGGCGCGGCGTGCCTGTTCCAGCAAAAAGCCAATCAACAACACAAATAGCAACGCTCCGTGGAAGAATGACAGTGGTCCAACAAAGCAAAGTGCAATAAAAACAAGTGTGGCAGCAATTACATAAAGCGTATTGCGGATGATAAAATCCTGCTGCGTATCGGTTGCGACAATCATTGCTGGCAAACCAAGCACCAGCAATATATTGGCGATATTGGAGCCCACCACATTGCCAATCGCCATGCCCGGCGCATCCGCCAGAACGGCGCGCAGTGACACAACCAGTTCAGGCGCAGAAGTACCAAAGGCAACAATCGTCAGACCTATGACCAGAGTTGGAACACCCAGCTTCACCGAAAGAGCTACAGCGCCGCGCACCAGCGCATCCCCACATATAAGCAATAAGGCAATTCCGACACATAAAAGCAGATAGGTCATATATTCCTGCCAACCCCAAATTTTTGTTTTTTGGTATCAAATCCGGGACTCACCTTTTTCAATGGTCCCCACTGAACAGAAATCACGAGAAACGGTCTGATCACTCCGCTGCAATTCACCAAGGTGACGTTCCAGTTAAATTCAATAATACAGATATCTGACTTTTCAAAATCGGGACGCCTGTTCGGTCGCCAATTGGAAAAAGCCAATAGCGCTGACCAGCAGTGGCGATTTCGGCATATCCAGATCTCCTCCTCTTATTGGTATTGAGAAAAACAACACCAATATGAGATCTGGGAGTTATCAGGTCTAGCGTCAAGATGCTGGCAAAAAGGTCGCGGGTTCAAAGTTAATCCCCATCGAGCATATCGCCAATACCGCCGAGCAACGACCCTTCGCCCTTGTGATCGCCGCCAAGTCCTGTCGCCGCGACCATACGACCGGCAAGCCGTGAGAACGGCAAGGATTGCAGCCAAACTTTCCCCGGCCCCGTGAGCTTGGCAAAAAACACCCCTTCGCCGCCAAAAATCATCGATTTGACCGATCCAGCACGCTCCAGATCAAAATCGACCGAGGGCATCATGGCCGCCAGACACCCCGTATCCACATGCAGAACTTCACCCTCTTTCAATTCTCTCTCAACCACCGTGCCGCCTGCGTGCACGAATACCCAGCCATCACCCTCAAGCTTTTGCATGATAAAGCCTTCACCTCCAAACAAGCCGGTCATGACTTTCTTCTCAAAATGAATACCCACCTGCACGCCGCGCGCCGCGCACAAAAAGCTGTCTTTCTGGCAGATCAGCCGACCGCCCATCTTGTCAAGCTTGATGGGCAGGATATGACCTGGATAGGGGGCCGCAAAAGCCACACGGGCTTTTGCCCCCATACCTTGATGGGTGAACATGGTCATGAACAGGCTTTCACCGGTCAAAATGCGCTTGCCAGCTCCGGCTATCTTGCCAAGAATTCCTGCTTCTTCATGTTGTTTTGAACCATCGCCAAACACCGTATCCATATGAATGTCCGGATGCTTGAACATCAAGGAGCCGGCTTCCGCGATGGCGCTTTCGCCGGGGTCCAGCTCTACCTCGACAAATTGCATCTCTGCGCCCTTGATCTCGAAATATATATCGTCATCATCGCCCGTGCGCTCGTGGCGAGCAATTGGTATTTTTGGAACTGATCCCCAGATATCCATGAACTTCCTCTTTTCTCCCCCGATAAAAAAGGGAACCAGACTTGATAATTACGTCAATAATCTCAAAATGACAGATAGGCCGTTCAAATAGCAAGATCAAGGATCATTCACTCATGGACTCGGATCAACAAAATACCAGCGCTTTAAAGTCACTTTGGGCACGCAAACGAAAATGGTTGCTGGGATCAGGGGGGGTGCTCGCTGGATTACTGGCGATCTCTTATTGGACGATACCGGTCAATATCGCCCTGCCGAGAGCTTTTGCAGCCTCTGGTGCCAAACTGCAAAAACAGATGATCAAAAAAGCGCAATTGCCCAAGGGATATAAGATCTCGCTGTTTGCGAAAGGCATGGAGACACCAAGGCTCTTGGCCCAGACCAGCACGGATGATCTGATTATTTCCTCACGCGGCTCGAAGGTCTATCTCGTTACCCCAAAAGGCAAGGTCAAGACCTTGATGCGCGGCCTCAACCAACCGCACGGCCTGTTGCTGGATGGCAGCTGGCTTTATATTGCCGAAGAGCACCGGGTTTTTCGTATCCACTACGATCTCGTCAAACGAATAGTGGTTGGAGAAATTGAGACCGTCCTCAAGGGCCTTCCTGACAATGGCGGTCACTCCTCGCGCACCCTAAAAAAGGGCCCCGATGGATGGTTTTATCTCACCATTGGCTCCAGCTGTAACGTCTGCCGCGAGCGACATAAATGGCGCGCTGCCATGTTGCGCTTTCGCCCAGACCGCAGCGCCAAGCCGCAAATCTACGCCACTGGTCTTCGCAACACGGTTGGCTTTGACTGGCAACCAATCACCGACAAATTATACGCTGTCGACAATGGCCGTGACTGGCTGGGGGATGAATTCCCTCCGGACGAACTAAATCACATTCTTGAAGGAAAATTTTACGGCTGGCCGTTCCGCCACGGTGACAATATCGAGGATCCGGAACACGGTCTTTTTTACAGTCCCGACATTCACGGCGAAGCGCAAAAACCAGCCTTTTCGTTCGAGGCTCATATCGCGCCTTTGTCGATCCGCTTTTTAAAGCATCAAAAATCACCCAACATGCAAAACACTGCGCTGGTTGCCCAGCATGGCAGCTGGAACCGCTCGACCAAAAATGGCTACCGCATTGTTTCTCTACATTTCAACAAGGATGGCACCATCAGCCGCAAGCTGTTCCTCACCGGCTTTTTACAAGGTAAAAAAGTCATAGGCCGCCCCGTCGATATATATGAGCGCTCGAACGGCAGCTTGATCATCTCTGATGATTATAGCGGCGCACTCTGGCTGGTCCGTTATGACGGCCAAGCCCCGTTATCGCCGAAATCTAATGGAGACTAGTGGCGCTCGATCAAACTGCTGCGCATGACATTGTGTGCAGAAATAAAAGAGTGTTGAAACACGTCCCAATTTCTCTCCGGCCCGATTGACAAAATGACTGCGGTGAATCTGTGTTGTCCCAACTTCTTCATAGTTCTCGTCAATATGACATTCTAGGCATTGATTTTTTTTGATCGAAATACGCTTGGCCTTAACCTTGTGCGGGATCATGGGAGGCTGGCCCTTGAACGCTCGATTGTGAACCCCCTTGATGGGCAGGATCACTGCGGCATCATCAGGTGTACTTGAAATATCTTTCAGCTTCCGATTGCCGCGCAATGAAAAGACAGCGTCCTGGTGAGAGCTTGTTACCTTTAATTTTTTTGTCGTACGGAACTTGTTGGCAATAAACGGTCAGAGCATTAAACGTCCTTTTGCAATCCACACACATCCAGCGCCTCAGGCCACTTTCCATGCCCCAGTGCTGGAGGTGTTTTTTGCCGCAATGAGGGCATTTTTTGTGCTTCTCAAAATGACCATCAATCAAAATGCATACTTCCTCGCGTTCACCTCTTTCATCCAGTGCGGTTTTTAATTTCTCCACCTGTCCCGCCGTCAATCTGGCGACCAGTTTATCAAGAAGATTATTGAATTGCCTGTGTTCCATGATGCCTCTCCATTTGCTATGTGGAACACATAGAGAACAATTGTAGCGAAATCTACGATTAACCTCAACAGAGCGTTATCGGATGCATCTTGATCAATTCACAAACCCGCGCAACCGAACCTCTTGCGCTGGCCAGATTGTCGCACTCAAACAATACAGAAAATCGTTTTTATTTAGAGGGTTAAGCAGATTGTCCAATTCTCTCTTGTAGGTCATATTCTTTTTGGATAACATGATCTTGTTGAAACCTAAGAAAACTAAAAAACCCAACTTCCGTGAGAGGAAAAATAATGTCACGACGAATTAAAACTCTAATAGCTGCCGTCGCTGTTGCCGGCTTGGCTATTCCTGCTGCGAATGCTGCAGAACAGCAATTCGTATCAATCGGCACTGGTGGTGTCACCGGTGTTTATTACCCAACAGGCGGTGCCATTTGTCGCCTCGTCAACAAAGGAAAAAAAACACACGGCATTCGCTGCTCTGCTGAATCAACAGGCGGATCAATCTACAACATCAACACGATTCGCGCGAAAGAATTGCAATTTGGGGTTGCTCAATCTGATTGGCAGTACCATGCTTATAATGGCACATCGAAATTTAAAGACAAAGGCGCTTTTAAAAAATTGCGCGCTGTATTTTCTGTACATGCCGAGCCAGTCACGATCATTGCCCGCGATGATGCCAAGGTCAATAATATCACCGACCTTAAAGGCAAACGCATGAATATCGGTAATCCTGGTTCCGGCACACGCGGTACTTGGGAAGTCATTGAAAAAACGCTGGGCTGGAAACGCTCTGACCTGGCTCTTGCGGCTTCCATGAAATCAGCTGAAACCGGCGCTGCTCTTTGCGATGGCAAAATTGACGCCTACTTCTGGCTCGTTGGTCATCCATCAGCTCTGACACAAGAATCAATCGCTTCTTGCGCGTCTCATTTGGTCAATGCAACAGCTCCTCAAATTGACAAGTTGATTGCCGACAAACCTTATTATCGTACCGCCATCATCCCGGCTGGCATGTATAACAATAAGGAAGACATCAAAACTTTCGGCGTTGGTGCAACCTTTGTCTCCAGTTCAGATGTACCTGAAAATGTTGTCTATACGGTTGTAAAAGCTGTATTTGAAAATCTGGATCAAATGAAAAAACTACATCCGGCATTCAAACATCTCAAAGCCGAGAACATGATCAAGGACAGCTTGTCCGCTCCTCTCCATGCTGGAGCAATGAAGTACTACAAAGAAAAAGGCTGGATGAAATAAACCAGACGATTTAGCGGGGAGGCTCTTTGAGCCTTCCCGTTTTTTTACTTCAGACGCTATTCAACTACCTGTCCTGCTTCATGCAAAACACAGCAAGGGCCAGGAAACGGACTTCATCACTCATTTGGGCACGTATGGAAAAGAGCAATTCATGGCTGATAATCAAGAAATGTCAAAAGCCGACGAACTTGTTGCACAGGTTGAATCGGGAGCACGCAATCCAACGGGATGGGTTAAAAGCCTGATCCCTATTTTGTGTTTTACCTGGGCTGTGTATCAGCTTTATATCTCGTCTCCTTTGCCCTCCATGCTGACCGTGACAACAAAGATCGAGTTCTTCCAGTTTATCGGCAATCTGTCGATCTCACGCAAAATACACCTGATGTTTGCCGTAGTCCTCGCTTCACTGGCCTTTCCCCTCTACAAATCGAGCCCGCGCAATAAAATTCCCTGGTACGACTGGGCACTTTTGCTGATCGGTTTCTTTTCCATCTTTTACATGATTGTCATGGACAACAATATTGCTGACCGCGCAGGCGATTTCATTCATGACAATATCAAATATGACATGACCGCAGCTGTTCTAGGTATTCTTGTCTTAACAACAGCAGTTTATCGTTCCCTTGGCATGCCATTGGTCGTGGTCGCTGGTATCTTGATGGCTTACGCCTATATAGGCGGCGGCAACTGGGGCGGTGCCTCGTTCACAAAAGGCACATGGCATTTCTGGATGCAGGAAGAAGGCGTCTTTGGCAAACCTCTTGCAGTTTCGACACAGATGATTTTCCTGTTTGTACTGTTTGGCTCTATCCTCGAAAAAGCTGGAGCGGGAGGTTATTTCATCAAAATCGCCTTTGCGTTGCTTGGTCACTTTAAAGGTGGACCTGCCAAAGCGGCCGTGATCGCCTCAGCCATGAGTGGGCTCTATTCCGGTTCTTCCATCGCCAATACCGTTACCACCGGCACCTTCACCATTCCCTTGATGAAACGCACTGGACTTTCATCGGAAAAGGCTGGTGCCGTCGAAGTGGCGTCCTCGACGAACGGACAATTAATGCCACCGGTCATGGGGGCTGCGGCCTTCCTGATCGCGGAGTTCACAGGTGTTGAATATACCACCTTGTTGAAGCATGCTCTTGTCCCAGCGATTGTCTCTTATATCGCTTTGGTTTATATCGTTCACCTTGAAGCTTGCAAGCTAGACCTCAAAGGTCTGCCCAAGCCTCCGTCCTCAAAAACCATGACCCGGAAAATGATTGGTTTCCTTACGGGGTTTATCCTGACAGCGCTACTATTCCTCGCCGTCTACTATACTTTGGGCTGGGTGAAAGCAAACAATCCAGATCTGTCGATCTATGTCGTTATGGCGATTGCCATGGCTATCTATCTGGTCCTTGCATGGTTCGCCTCAAGACGTCCCGACCTGAAAATGGATGATCCTGATGCGCCCATAACGGAGCTACCCAATGCGGCTGATACGGCGTGGACAGGCCTCTATTACATCCTGCCGATCATCATTCTGCTATGGTGTATCTTGCCATCTCCAGAACGCTTGTCTCCAAGCCTCTCGGCGTTCTATGCCTGCCTGGCCATGAGCTTTGTGGCACTCACCCAACATATCATCAAAGGCATATTCCGAGGTGAATGGGATCTATGGACCAAATTCAAAAAAGGTGTGGCTGAATGGGCTGACGGAATGGTGTCTGGTGCTCGCAACATGATCTCCATCGGTATCGCAACTGCTGCTGCTGGTGTCATTGTTGGTGCCATTACGCTCACTGGTGCCCACGGCATGGTCGGTGAAGTGGTTGAATTCTTGTCCGGTGGCAATCTGCTGCTCATGCTGGTACTGGTTGCGATCATGAGCCTGATCCTTGGCATGGGACTTCCGACCACTGCCAACTATCTAGTGGTTTCCAGCCTGATGGCTCCGGTCATTGTGGCTCTTGGTGCCAAATCCGGACTGATCCTGCCATTGGTCGCCGTACATCTGTTCGTGTTTTATTTCGGCATCCTTGCGGATGACACTCCGCCGGTTGGTCTAGCTGCTTATGCGGCTGCAGCGATCTCAGGAGGCGATCCGATCAAAACCGGTATTCAAGGTTTCACCTATGATATCCGAACGGCATTGCTGCCCTTCTTGTTCCTGTTCAACACCGAACTCCTATTGATGAATGTGGGACCAGGTAAAGCTGTACTGGTGTTTGTCATCGCGACCATCGCCATGATGCTATTTGCAGCGGCAACTCAGGGCTGGTTCTTCACCAAAAACAGAATGTGGGAATCTGTAGCTTTGTTGCTCATCGCCTTCACCCTGTTCCGGCCCGGCTTCTGGCTTGACTATATGGTGCCACCATTCAATACGAACCCCGGCGCGCAAGCGATGAAGATTGCTTCTGACATGCCTGACGATGCCACTATGCGGGTGAGAATTGTTGGTCCGGATTTCGATGATCCAGACAAACCCAACAACACCAGCGTCATTCTCAAAATGGGCAAGAAAGGTAGCGCCGAAGATCGTTTCACAAAAGCTGGTCTCAACGTCCTAGAAGAAGATGGCAAGGTCAAAATCGACGGACTGACTTGGGATAGCAAGCTCAAGCATCTCGATAAGCTGTTCACCATGGGTGATCCGGACAATCCAATGTTTATCGACAAAGTCCTGCTAAAAAATGAGCGGATGCCAAAAGAAGTATTCTATATTCCTGCATTGCTCATTCTTGGGTTGATCATCTTCTTGCAACGTCGCCGTCATGTCGATCTGACAGAAGAAGAAATCGCTGCGGCTTCTTGATTGATCGAAGACTGCAAATACCACAAGAGGGGCGACTTGTTTGACAAATCGCCCCTCTACTCACGAAACTTTAACCCCCAAAACCAATATTGTGTTATGATTTTTAATTTTAAACGAAAAATACTAATTAGCAGCATTTCGGTGCAGACATGAATAGATCAGAATACAAATTAAGAACTGGCTTCCTTAAATATGATGGGAACCTCTAAATCCAATCAATAGACAATCCCCGTCAACGCTCATACAACCAATAGTGGCCCCCCCCACGAACTACACAAAATGCCTGCGCGGTCAGAACCATCGTTTCCCGATACTTATCAAACCAACCGATCCAACCGCAATCGACCACGATCATCGGTGAGGCGATAGGCACTGCCAACAACGGCTAGCAAAGTACCGCTGGCGGTAGCTCCAGCAATCAAGAACATAATGAGGATTTGGTATTTGGTGGCTTCGACGGGATCGGCTCCGGCCATGATCTGTCCGGTCATCATGCCAGGCAGCGAAACGATGCCGCTGGCGGCCATAGCGTTAATTATGGGCATCATGCCGGTTTTAAGGGCCCGACGCAATGGTTCATTGATCGCTTCAAATCGCTTGTGACCAAGTGCAATACGCGCTTCCACCGAAGACCTCTCGCGCTTCAATGTCATGATGAGGGTTTCCAGCCCCAAAGAGATGCCGGACAATGTATTGCCCAACACCATGCCAAGAATTGGTAAGATATAACGTGGCGCATACCAGGGATCTGGTCCAATGATCACCCCGACCGCCAGCAAGGTCGTGAAACTGCTGACAAAAAACATGGTTGTGGTGCCGATGCCATATCCCCACCAGCCCTTGAGCTTGGTGGTCATTCGCGCCATCACTTCGCGCCCGGCCACCAGTATCATGAGTAGCGCCCAGCCAATCGTCCACAAAGACGAGGTTTGTGCAAAAATGAATTTGAGTACAAAACCGATCAGACTCAATTGCACCAGCATACGAGCGGTATTAACCAATAGAGATTTTTCGAGGCCCAAACGGAACCAGAGGGATATCAGCCCATTGGCCAGGATCAGCACGGCGGCCAGCGCCAGATCCCAATAACTTAGCGAGATATAATTCATGCGCTCTCTATCCTCGCTGCCCCATCCTTGATCGTCAAGACATGCGTTGCCAGACGCGACGCCTGCTCATTGCTGTGCGTGACGATGATCAAGATCACACCGCTTTTTTGTAAAAAGCCGATTTTATCTTCCATCCGCTTACCTGTTTCTTCATCAAGGGCGGAGGTTGGCTCATCGAGCAACAGGACTGTTGGCTCATTTTCGATAGCGCGGATAAAAGCCATGCGCTGACGCTCGCCAGATGACAGGTGAGCAACGGGGCTGTCAAACAGCTTGTCTTCCAGTGCCAGATCCTTGCCAAGCGAGCGGGCTGCAGACACATTCGTAAAATGCTGCTCGACGCGCTCAAGCCACCAGCCACTTTCAGCCGCCAGATAGCGCACGCGTACGCGCCAATTGCCAGCGGTTTCGTCGTTCTTGCTCATCTGGTCAAAAAAAATGCTGCCGCTTGTTTCATCAAGGTCGGCAATGGCTCGTAACAATAGGCTTTTGCCAGACCCTGACGGGCCGCGCACGACCAGCACATCACCACATTGCAGATCAAAACTGATGGGTTCGAGCCCATGAATTTTCAGATCACGCACCTTCAGCATGTTTTTTGGTACTCTATTCGTAAGTGAGGAATTTGGCGTCCATCTGGATTGGCTTCAATCGTTTGAGTGACTTCTATCTCGGTTAGACCCAGTACCAAAAACGCATCCAGCTGGGATTTGGCAAGCGGCCATGGCGGGCCATCAGGTACCACACTTTCATCCCGTGAACGCGTGATCACCAGCAAGCGCCCATCAGGGGCGACGAGATCAGCAATAGCCCGGAACAATTTTGGCCGAACCGCATCAGGCAGAGCTTGCAAAGT
The DNA here is from genome assembly GCA_024228495.1 of bacterium. Taxonomy (GTDB): domain Bacteria; phylum Pseudomonadota; class Alphaproteobacteria; order Rhizobiales; family JAKIUO01; genus JAKIUO01. The sequence continues at coordinate 11,630 of JAAETJ010001225.1, forward strand.
ATAGGTTTCATGCACCAGATCAAATTGACCGATCAAGTCATCAGGCAGATCGAATAGATCCGCTTGACAAAACTTTACTGCGCCGTCTGCAAATCTTTTTGCCGCCCATTCAATGGCGCTATGGGATAGATCAATGGCAGTTACATCATAACCGTTAGCGTCTAGAAAAGCTGCGTTGTCACCGAGCCCGCAGCCCACGTCAAGGGCCTTGGCTTCACCACCTTGGGGTTGTTTCGACATCCAATCCACCAGACCTTGTCGCGGCTCTTGATCTCCCCAGGGCACCATCGAGCTATCCCCATCAGCTTTTTCATAAAGCTCTTCGAACCAGTCTGTGAATTCGCCTCCCTTTTCGAGATTTTCAGCCTGTAACCTGTCCGCGTTGCCACGCACCCGATCTCTGTCTTGTTCTTTTGTCATGCTTTTTTCTCCCATCCACCACGCTCATTCTGCTTCCAGTAGGTTGCCTCAAACCCCTCACCGGCCAAACGTTTCCATTGTTTGCGGGCCTCTGAAACAGCCTCACCATCATTTCCGTCGAACAGATAGACCACGCGCTCGTAGCCCTCTATGTCGTCGGGCTGAGCCCCTCCCACAAAGAACCGAATGACGGCGCTATTTGGATTTTCGTTTGTTTGCGTCAGATAGATCGGCTGTTGATCGTGAAAACCATCATCGGCTGCACCATGAGGTAAAAAACTATCCTCATTGGTCGTCCAAAGCCCCCCGTTCAACTCAAGTACCTGCTTGTCGGTCCTGGCCTGCACCACTGCTTGCCAGCCGCGTTGCAGGCTTTTTTCGAGCAGGCTGGGCAAAATGTCGAGCAATTCTGCGCGCTCCAAATGATAGAATAATATATCTGGTCCACCTTTTGCGTCGTTTGATTTTCCCGGTTTGTCAGTCTTTATCGACATAGGGGTTTTTGCCTTTTCTCATATGCAGGCGAATAGGCACACCCTTGAGATCGAAGGTCTCACGCAAACCATTGATGATATAGCGTGAATAGCTCTCGGGCAGATCTTTGGGCCGCGAGCAAAAAACGATGAAGGTCGGTGGCCGTGCATTGGGCTGTGTCATGTAACGCAAGCGAATACGCCTACCGCCAGGAGCTGGCGGTGTGTGGCGCATCACCGTATCATCAAGGAAACGATTGAGTTTACCGGTTGGCAAGCGCTTGTTCCAGGTTTCATAAGTCTCGAACACCGCCTTCATGAGTTTATCCAGTCCGCGCGCCGCCAAGGCAGACACCGGCACCACCGACAGGCCCTTGACCTGTGGCAACAAACGCGTCACCTCTTTGCGAAGCTTGTTGATGCGGGCATTTTTATCTGTTTCCAGATCCCATTTATTAACGGCAATCACCAGTGCCCGGCCTTCTCGCGACACCAGATCGGCAATGATCAGATCCTGTTTTTCCAGTGGATTATTAACATCCAGCAACAGCACAACGACTTCGGCGAAGCGAATGGCCCGCAGCGCATCAACAACAGACAAATGCTCGGGGCGCTCTTTAATCCGCGCTTTTTTGCGCAAACCCGCCGTATCAAACAAACGAATATCGCGACCTTCATAATTGAGTTCGACCGAAATCGAGTCACGGGTCAGACCAGCTTCCGGGCCGGTAATCATGCGGTCCTCGCCGATCAGCGCATTGATCAAGGTCGATTTGCCCGCATTTGGTCGTCCGACAATGGCGATCCTAAGAGGACGATCTTCATCGTCTATCCCGTCATCCAAATCAGGGATCAATGGTTCTCGCTTTTTCAATACCTCATCGATTTGAAACAATAGCTCGCCGATGCCTTCGCTATGTTCGGCTGAAATGGCAATGGGATCACCAAAGCCCAGACTATAACTTTCATAATAGCCAAGATCTCCGGCACGCCCTTCCGCCTTGTTGACGACAAGTAATACGGGCTTGCCGCTCTGGCGAACAATCGAGGCAAAGGTTTCATCGGCGGGGATCACACCAGCGCGCGCATCAATCATAAACAATACCAGATCTGCTTCTTCCATCGCGGCATAGGTCTGATCGCGCATGCGCTCCTCAATGGAGCCATCAATGGCTTCTTCAAGGCCAGCTGTATCAATGATGTGGACGATTTGGTCGCCCAGTTCAAAATCGCTCATGCGGCGATCACGGGTCAGGCCCGGCGCATCATCGACCAGCGCGAGTCTGCGCCCCACCAACTTGTTGAACAGGGTCGATTTGCCGACATTGGGTCGGCCCAAAATGGCGATAGTGTAGGACATGGACTCAAACTTAAATTTAGGCTTAGGCTCTATACTTAGTTCAGGGCAATGAGCTTGGCGTTATCAGTAAGGATATACATATGCCCTGCCGCAACGATTGGCGCAATATGAATACGATAGTTCAAGTCCCTTTGCGAAACAATTTTTCCTGTTTTAGGGTTAAGTCCGGCTATGCGGCCCGTGTTGGAGGCCAGCCACAGGCGATCTCCAGCCAATATGGGCCCAAGCCATTGCTCGCCCTGAGTCAATTGTTTCACCCAGACAACGCTGCCACCCCTGGAACTCAAAGCCACAACACGTCCCGATCGATCGACAATGTAGACCATATTGCCCGCAGGCCAAGGCGTTTGCGTGCTGGCGATGGTCTTGCTCCAAATGCGCTCGCCATTCCTTTTCGAGGTGGCAATCATACGCCCGGAATTGCCTACAGCATAGACGATATCATTGGCGATAGCTGGACGCCCCGGATTGGCCATGGAGCGCAAGCTTGATCCACTTTTCCCCGTTGCCAGATTGTCTCGCCAAATGGGCCTGCCTGTTTCCAGATCATAAGCGGAAATTTCTCCTGATGAATAAGGAACCACAAGGGTTTTGCCAGCAATCGCTGGACTGATATTGGATAAGATGCTGGTGCGATCCGGCAATCCGCGCTGCGACCAGACTTCTTCCCCGTCGGTAGCGGACAACGCATAAAGACGCCCCTGCGTCGTCACAACAAAGACTTTCCCACCAAACGCGGTTGGGGAGGTGCGAATAGGCACGCCCAAAACCTTTGTCCACAACGCTTTTCCAGAGGCTGGATCCAGGGCAACTATGGTCCCATAGCCCGTCGCCGCAAAAAGACGGCCACCATCAACGGCGAGACCACCACCATAGCCCTCTTCTTTTTCTTCTGAATCAGGGGTCAGACGCACCCGAAAACCAACCGATCCACTACTGGCGGAAAAAGACGCGACGACGCCTTCGGTATCCATCGTATATATGCGGCCATTATAGACAATTGGACGGGGAATCAACTGCCCGTCAGAGGAAGATCCAGCACCTGCATCGGAGGTCCAGGTTGAACGTAATAATCCCTTAAAAACGAGATGACCAGGCGCATTATTGGCCTCTCCTCCAGGCTGGGTCCAGTTTGCATTCGCTTTTTGCGCGGGGATGGAAATGGCAATTTTGGATGTGCTTTGTTCAGGTGCGATATCGGCCCGTGATTTCAAAACAGCTTCTCTTGTGCCAGGCAATAATTTTTCATCGGGTTTGAAAATATCGCCGGTCAACTTATGCATATCTGGCAAGCCGCCACCGCAAGCTGAGAGAAAAACGGTTACCAAAACAATCACCACAACCGTTCTGACTTTAGAGTAATTACTCCACCCAATGAGTTTACTATTTGTCATGCCATGCACCCGTTTGAGAAGTTCGTATGCCCAACAATAGTCAGACCGCGTCAGCACTCCTCTTGAAACAATTATCGTTATCGATTTTTCAAGTTTTAACGCTCACCAACTGATCACACTAAAATTCGATATCAAACCCCATCGGCAGCGCTTTTCAAGGAAAGCGTGCCTGATGCTTTTTCAACAATAAACTGGGCCATTTTAGGACCCCTGTTCACAGGTTTTGGCACCATAGTATTACAAACGCACAAACACCAAGGCCATTGCGGACATTTCAGAGACTACTTTTTACTTTTTTTATCAGCAGCTTTATTGACTATAACGGACGTTTTTGCGGCGGCTGCGCTATCTTTGCTCTGCTCGGCTGTTGCCTCGACAATCAAAGACAACATCATTTCAGCTCGCTGACGTAATCCAGCTGGCGCGGCCCTATCGCTCAAAACCTGACTATAGTAGGTTTCAGCACTCGCCATGTTACCAGCCCGAAATGATGACAAACCCAATAATTCACGTGCCGAATGACGCCAGGAGCTTGTCCCCTCGGCAAGTTTACCAAGCCGTGTTTTCATCTCGGCCTCGTCCGCCTTATCCACTCGCAGCATTGCCGCCTGGATACGCGAAAAATCCTGAAAGACCGGGTCTACCGTCTTGTTGCTGGCCAATTTGTCATAATCGCTGGCTGCTTCATCCAGCTTGCCACTAGAAGCTTTAACTGCAGCATCTCGCATTTTGGAGAGCATGGCATAGCCACGAGGCCCATCAGTTGCGATCTGTGAAAGAGATAGTTGTGCCAGATCCTTTTGACCAGAGCTTGCAAGATCGAGGGCATCCATATAGCGGGCCCCGAAGGTTTGCGCCTGTTCTTCTTGCTGAAATTTCCAATATTTGTATCCAGCCACAGACAATACAACCGCCAGTGCAACGCCCAAGATCAAATAACCATATTTGTCCCACAGCTTCGCAAAACTCTCGCGCTTCATCTCTTCGTCTATTTCGCGGAAGATATCACCATCAACCATATGTCTTGTCACTCTCTTTGCATCATTTTTTACGGCGCGCCCACACTTGCGCGAAATTCATTTGATCTGCTTTAGCAGGTTTTACCGGCAGGTTCTTGATAAAAAAACCAATACCGCATTATCTCGTCGTGATTATAGTGCGCACGGGTCACTAATACCGTTTGTTTGCGCTACTTGTCAGAGCCGGTTTTGCGCGTTGTGCCGCCCTTGCCTTTTATCATTCCGTAAACATGTTCGCGAGACGGGAATTTTCGGGCCTTGACCTCTTTGGCATAGGCTTCGACCGAATTTTGGATGGCTTCACGCAGATTACCGAACTCTTTGACGAATTTCGGCACGCGCGGTGATAATCCCAGCATGTCTTCCAACACCAATATCTGGCCATCACAATCGACTGAAGCACCAATACCGATCGTCGGAATGGGGATCATTTTGGTAATGCGAGCGGCCAGCAATTCTGCCATGCCTTCAATGACCACAGCAAAAGCCCCTGCATCTGTGATAGCCGTTGCGTCAAGCTCAAGGCTTTCCCACTCTTTTTCTTTGCGACCCTGCGTCTTGAAGCCGCCCATGACATTGACAGATTGGGGGGTAAGACCAATATGGGCCATCACTGGAATACCGCGTTTGGTCAAATAGCTGATAGTTTCAGCCATGTGGGCACCGCCTTCCAGCTTGACCGCACCGCACCCCGTTTCCTTGAGGATACGTGCGGCGTTACGAAACGCAATATTGGGGCTTTCTTCATAGCTACCAAACGGCATATCGACGACCACTAGCGCTTGTGAGCTACCGCGCACAACCGCCGCGCCATGCATGATCATCAAATCAAGCGGTACGGGCACTGTCGTATCATAGCCATGCATAACCATGCCAAGGCTATCGCCCACCAGCATAAAATCGACGAAAGGATCAATGAGCGCCGCCGTATGGGCATGATAGGCGGTCAATGAAACAACAGGATCACCCCCCTTTCGGGCTGTTATTTGCGGGGCGGTCATTCTCTTGATGTTGTTTTGTATCGACATAAAGCACTTTTCCCATCTCGATCAGATTTTGTGGTAACCTAGTCTAACCCTTTGTAGGCACGGCAACAAATCGTAATTCTCCAGCCGGGTCAGCCAGCAACAACAAGACGTGTTTACGCCCCTTCTTGATCAGCTTTTGGACTATGACAACCACCTGTTCCGGGCCATGAACTTCTTCCTGATTGACCTCAACAACAACATGACCAGCGTGGATCTCTTTTTTAAACGCCACGCTGTTGTCGCGCACACCTGTCACAACAACGCCTTTGATACTGCGATCAATATGGTATTTCTTGCGCAGTCTTTTTGACATCGGTGAAAGAGTCAAACCCAGCATATCCTGACGTTTGACCTTGACTTCAGGCTTTTGGATCATGCGGGTGTCCATGGTTTTTGTTTCGTCGAGCTGGCCAACCTTGACTTTTAGATGCTGTTCTTTTCCCTGGCGCATCACGATAATATCAACTTCCTTGTCGATGGGGGTGTGGGAGACTATTTTTGGCAATTGACGCATATTGGCGACGGGCACATTATTAAATCTGGTCACGACATCCCCTGCTTTAATGCCAGCCTTTTGCGCAGGGCTGCCAGGCGCCACATTGGAAATGAGCGCCCCGGTCGGCTTATCCAACCCCAGACTTTCGGCAATTTCCCTGGTCACCGATTGGATATGCACGCCGAGCCAACCACGACGTACCTCACCATATTTCTCCAACTGCTGAATAACCCGCCCTGCAGTTTGTGAGGGAATGGCAAAACCGATGCCAATAGATCCACCGTTAGGAGAAATAATCGCCGTATTAACCCCGATCACGTCCCCTTCCATATTGAACAAGGGGCCACCTGAATTACCCCGGTTAATCGCTGCATCCGTCTGGATAAAATTGTCGTAAAGTCCCGCATTTATATCGCGCTTCTTGGCGGAAATCACACCAACGGTCAAAGACCCACCCAACCCAAACGGGTTACCAATGGCCATCACCCAATCGCCGATTCGCATTTTGACGGAATCACCAAATTTCACGGCAATCAGCGGTTTTTCAGGTTCAACCTTCAACAATGCAAGATCGGATTTTTGATCGCGGCCCAAAACCTTGATGACCTTCAGTTTTCTGCCATCACTGAATTTGACGCTAATCTCGTCGGCATCTTTGATAACATGATAATTGGTGACGATCAGCCCCTTGGGGTCAATGACAAAACCTGAACCCAGCGAGCTAACTTTTTGCGGTTTGTCATGTCTGTTCTGGCGCTCAAAAAATTCCTGGAAAAACTCTTCAAACGGTGAGCCCTTGGGAATATTTGGCAGCGGCACACTATCGATGCCCTTGAGGGTCTGCGTAGTCGATATATTGACCACTGCATCTTGCAGCCTTTCGGCGATATCAGCGACCGATGCCGGGCCCTTGGCCTCTCCCGCATGTGCCCAAAAAACAAGCGCCATGAAACAAATGGTCGTAAAAAGCACAAATCCCTGCTTCAAACGCAACCCCGTTAGATTTTGGGAGGTTGGGATAGCTTTCATCATCAATATCTCCGCTAGAAATTCGCTATTTTGACATCTGGCTAACCTCTGATCAGCCAGACAATCAGTACCCCTATGGCGATCGCAAAAACGCCACTGGCTCGAAACTGAGATTCTGGAATCTCAGCTGCGAGCACAGCAAGTTTCAGGAATAATCCGGGAAACAAGGCCCAGATCAATCCCTCTATGACAAAAACCAACCCAACAGCGGTAAGAAAATCGCCCCACATCTAACGCTTGCCGTTGGCTTGATTGAAATAACGGAAAAACTCGCTATCGGGTGACATCAGCATACGCGTATTGCCAGATTTCAGTCCCTTTTCATAGGCTTCCATAGAACGATAAAAGGCGAAGAAATCGGGGTCCTCACTAAACGCCCTGGCATAAATCGCGTTGCGTTCAGCATCGCCATCACCACGAATGATAGAGGCGGAACGGTTGGCTTTCGCTTTGATTTCAATGACTTCACGATCGGCCTTGGCGCGAATGATTTGGGCCTGCTCATTACCCTCCGCACGGATCTTCTTGGCCACACGCACACGCTCGGAAATCATCCGCTCAAATACTTTTTTCGAGTTATCTGCTGGCAGATCAGCGCGCTTGATACGCACATCCACAAACTCCACGCCGAACGATTTGGCATTTTCATTCATTTCGCTAAGAATACGGCTCATCATCAGCTCGCGCTTGTCACGCACCACTTCAAGATAGGTCGATCCACCAAGCACACTGCGCAGCGATGATTTTAGGATCGGCTCCAGCCGTGTTGCCGCCCCGTTGATGTTGCGCACGGATTGAAAAAACAACAATGGATTAATGATCCGATAGCGCCCGAAGGCATCGACGATCAAGGGTACATTACCTGCCATCACGACTTCGGCTGAGCGGGCGTCGAGATCAAGAATGCGTTTGTCAAAATAAACAACATTTTGAATGAACGGCAAGCGCCAGTGCAGTCCTGCTTCATTTTTGTTAGGATCATCATTGATTTTGTTACGAATCTGTCCAAATTCCAGTACCATAGCCTGCTGAGTCTGATGAACCATGAAGAACGTATTGTATGCAATAACAGCCCCAAACACGAGAAGGACGCCTAAAAGGCCTGATAGAAATTTCATTATCTTGTTCCTCCCGCATTCGGGCGTCTCTTCGTCAGACCATCAAGGGGAAGATAGGGCACAACCCCGCTACCGCCTCCCTTATTATCAAGAATGATCTTGTCCATGCCACCCATCACCCGCTCCATTGTTTCAAGGAACAGACGCTTGCGCGTGACTTCAGGAGCTTTCTTATATTCGACATAAATCTTCGTAAAACGTTGCGCCTCACCATCCGCTTCCTTGACGACACGGGTCTTGTAGGCTTCAGCAGCTTCAATCATGCGCTGAGCCTCACCGCGCGCTTCGGGAATCAGCTTGTTGCGATAGGCATCTGCCTGACGCTGAAAGCGATCTTTATCCTGCTCGGCAGCAGTAATGTCACGAAAAGCTGATTTGACCGGAGCTGGTACAAATGAGCTCTGCATCTTGACATTCACAACAAGCACGCCCGCTTTATATTTATCGAGAATGCCCTGCATGATCGTTTTGACTTCAACCTCGATGTCGGCGCGACTTTCCGAAATGGTTTTTTGCAGACTGTTACGGCCCACCACCTCACGAACGGCGCTTTCCGTGACTTCTTTTACGGTTCGGATCGGATCAAAAATGTTGAACAAAAACTGGTTGGCATTTTCGGGATCAATCTGCCATTGCACGATGAAATCCACATCGACGATATTTTCATCACCCGTCAGCATCAGACTTTCTTCAGGAACATCGCGTTCGCCGCCGCCACGAACCTGTCGACCAAAACGATCAAACTGATTACCACGCATACCAACCTCGACGGTTCTGACACGAGTCACATTGGGCAAGGCCACCTGCTCAATGGGGTAAGGCAAACGGAATTTGAGGCCCGGCTCCAATTGATGGTGATATTTGCCAAAGCGGGTCACCACGCCTAGCTGGTCAGGATC
>JAAETJ010001226.1 GCA_024228495.1 bacterium
ACAAAAAAAAACCTCCACCGATGCCATCCCGCCAGCACACCGGTAGAGATTGAAACCCATCGCACCAAGGAAAAGATCCGGCTGGAGCGTTGTGATGCTCAAAGTATTGAACGCGGCGTACGGCAGCTTTTGGCCGATAAGATTTCCGGCAATATGGTGGGTATCTGGCTGCTGCTTGCCGAACATCTTAGACTGGGCACATGGGATCTGCTTAAAGCCTGGAGCGGTGCTGCTGATGAGCAGGTGCAAACGCGATTGGCGATGCAACTGGTCAATGAAAGAGCCTTGTGTGTCAAAGGGATTCGCCAGAAACGAACGCTGAGTCAGAAAGGATTTGAATTAGCCAACGGTCTGCCCTTCATTGCCACGGATTCGGCAATCCACCATCTGTTAGACGAGCATACGGTGGCCGATGCCCAACACTTGCAGATCGCACTGGGTAAGATCCGGCAGACATTTGGTCATTTTGACGGCCGCATTTTGGCCATCGATCCGCACCGTGTCAAATCTTACAGTAAACGGCAGATGCCTCGCCGTAAAAAGGATAAAGATTCAAATGCGGCTAAACTGGCTCAAACCTTTTTTTGTCTGGATGCTGACACGCGACAGCCAGTTTGTTTTACGACGGCTTGCTCTGCCAGGACGGTCACCCAAGCCACACCGG
>JAAETJ010001227.1 GCA_024228495.1 bacterium
ATATCCAAAATGGCTACAGGCAACGCGACATCACCGCGATTGAGCTTTTGTGCCAGCGACAAACACTCCTGAACCAGTTGCACAGTCTGTGTCCACCGACCCGTTTCAAACATCAGCTGCGCCGCCGCCAGCAAATACTCCACCAGATGCGCCTGGTCATTTAACTGCCGCGTCAGATGAATTGCGGGCTGAATCGCCATCTCAGCTTGCTCCCATATCGGCGATTTGGCATCAATCGCTTGCCACTGATAAAGGATAGCCAGATTGCCGATGTGCCGAGCTACCGCGTCTCGATGCCCCGCCGCCATATCCATTTGCAGCGCCTGTGCCAGACACCGCTCCGCCACAGAAAAATCCCCCGCATCCCGATACCCAGTGCCTAAATTGCCAAACACCCGCGCCTCCGCCCGCCCATTGCCCATTGCCTGCTCCATCCCCAACGCCTTGAGCCAATACGTCATCGCCTGCGGCGTCTCTCGTTTGAGGTAATATTCATAGCCCATATTGCCAATGTGTCGTGCTACTGCCTGCGTGTTGCCCAACGCTTCGTCAATGGCCACAGCGCGTTCATAATAGTGCAGGGCACCATCGTAATCGCCCCTATTTGAGGCGACGATGCCTAGATTGCCCAAACGGTTGGCAATGAATTCTTGATGATCCAGAGATTGAGCAAGCTGTAGGGATTGTTCTAAACAATGTTGGGCTTCGTCGAGATTGCCTTGATTGAGATAAACCAGCCCGATGTTGCCCAGGCGAACGAGTAGTCCCTTTTTGTCATTTAACAGTTCATCAATTTGAGCAGCAGCGTGATAATGGTCGAGCGCTGCCTGATAATTGCTTTGGCGGTAAGCGACGATGGCCAGATTGTTGTAGACATCAGCTAGTTCTAGTTGACAATTTTGATGGTCAAAGATGGAAGCGGCGATGTTTAGATGAGAAACGGCCGTTTCATACCCCCCACGCACTACAAAAAACTTCCCTAAAGCGAGATGGGAAACGGCCGTTTCATACCCATCATCCCCCGCCTGCGCCAGTTGCAGCGACGATTGATATGCCGTTTCCGCCTCATCCCATTGGCCGATCCGTTTTTGAACATCCCCCAACTGCCGCCAGATGGCTGCCGTTGGCTGCAAGGCCAACACCCGCTGGAAGTAGTGTAAGGCCTCATCATTGGCATATAAGGTGGCCGCTTCAGTTGCAGCCGCGACCGCCCATTTCACCTCATTGGTCACATCTCCCGCCTGCCGCCAATGGTAAGCCAATGTCGCCGCCTGCGCCTCCCGCTGCTTGAGGGTGATCGCCGCTCGCCGGTGCAGCAGTTGCCTCCGGATGGGCGAAAGCTGTTCCTGTACAGCCTGGGCCATCAAATCGTGGCTAAAATCAATCTGGTAGGATTGCTCTGATGTGATAACGAGCAGCCGTCGCTGTAAGCCCAACTCCAATGCTTGCAAGGTTTCATCTTCGCTGCGGGCGCAAATTTGACGCAGAACATCAAAAGGGGCTGGCTGATTGAGGATAGCGATGGTTTCCAGCACTTGCTGTCCATGGGCGGGTAACTGTCCTAACCGTCGTTGAATGAGGGCCGCCATGCTGGACGGCACGGGTAGCTTGGCGGGTAGTTCTGTGTGATGGGCCAATTCGCGAGCCAACTCCACCACAAAAAGCGGATTACCACCGGTGGCCTTGGCAACGGCCGTACCGGAAGGTAACGGCGCGCCCAATGCTTGCCAAATGGCTACAATCGCTTCTGTGGATAATGGCGGCAGCGACAAGCGGGTAACATCCGGCCAACGTGACCAATCATGCAACAAAGTTTGCAGTCCTGAATTATCCTCTGCCTCTTCTGACCGGTAGGCACCGACGAGCAGTAGGGGGACGGCTGTTTCTTTCATTGCCCGCGTCGCCACATAATGCAAAAGTTCCAGCGAAGCGGTATCCGCCCACTGCAAATCATCGACAAAAAGGCAAAGTGGGTGCGACGCACATTGCATCAAGGCATAAACGGCAGCGAATAGCTGCTCCTTTTTGTGTTGAGCGGGATCGGGATGGGTTGACGACCGTTTTGTGGCCAACGACGGTAACAGATGGGTAAGCTCTGCCTGCCAGTAGGCGGGTAACTGCTGAAATTGGCACTCATCCACTCCGTCCAATACCCCTGCCAAAAGCTGAGACCATGGATGATAGGCCAGCGAGCGGGTTGATTCCGCGTTGTCACCAACCAGAAAGGCTGCGGTTGGCAATTGTGCACCAAAGGTTTGCAGTAGGCAGGTTTTACCGCCCCCAGCAGACGCATCTACTAACACTACGCCCGATTGCCCATTTTGTACGGCCGTCCACATCGCCTGTAATTTAACCATCTCCTGTTTGCGTTCGACGAATACGGTCGTTTCCGCCACAGTCTCAAGCGATGGTTCCATTACACCCGCCTGCGGACGCAACCGCGTTTGCCGACCGGATACAATCTCGGCGCGTAACGCAACCAGTGCTGGCATCGGTTCGACAGCCAGTTCGGAGCTTAAAATCGCCCGGCAATGGTCGTACTGCTGGAGGGCGGCTACCGTTTGCTCGGTCTGAGCATATAACCAGATAAGTTGATAGTGGGCTTCTTCCAGCAAGGGATTGTGCTGTATCAGTTTTTGCGCTGTTTCAGTTGCCGTCGCCAGCATTTGTTGGACAATGTACGCTTGAATAAGCGCCAACGCTCCCCGCTCATAAAGCTGCCGCCAATGGCTGCGCTGCACCAGCAGCCATGTCTCATACTCGGGGGGGGCGTCGGGCAGTTGGATATCGGCTAAAAAATCGCCGCGATACAGGGAGAGGATTGGGGTCAGTTCGGGGAACGGCCGTTCCCATTCACCATTCTGAAAAGCGGTTGCTGACCAATCGGCAATGGTGGCGAAAATAGCCGTGTCGGTGGCAAACAAAGCATGATTTAACTGCACCGTGTCACCATGAACGACCAGAACATCGCTATCCAACTGGCGGCGCAAACGACTGAGCATCACGCGCAGAGCATGTAAGGGATCGGCTGCATTGGCGGTAAAAAGGGTAGTCAAGTGATGACGGGGGAACGGCCGTTCCCCCATCATCAAATAGGCCAACAAGGCACGGTTCTTACGTCTCAGGTTTATGCGACCTTGCGCATTGAGCTTGTTCGGTTCGTCGGCCAACTGCAAAGACAAGGAACCAAGTAAATTTAGCTGATAGCGAGGTTGGTTGACCATTACGTAATTGTATCATGAAGTTTGGGGGGCAAGGTTCTTTCGAGAACTTCCCGTACCCTGCAAAAACCCCATCTCAGCTAAATTTGCTCGAGGAAATGGATAATATCAGATAATAGGCGATGTCAGGTAAAATCATGTCCCATCCCATTTGAGGTAATGATTTGCATGACTTGGTTTCTTGTAACCCACA
>JAAETJ010001228.1 GCA_024228495.1 bacterium
GGCATTTGTGTCGTCGGAATGCCGGTTGATACGCGTGCGAAAATTTCCCTGGGATCATTACCTGCGCGAAATGTCCAGGGCTTGGTCAGATTACGTGGCCAGGTGCGCTCGCCATTGTCATTCTTCAGTTTCTTGATAGCATTACCCTTGCCCTCAACACCATGACATTCCGTACAACGGTCCCCTTCTTCAAACAGTACCTTGCCCGCGGCAATGCTTTCATCCGAAGTTTTAACCTGCGTCCCGTAATCCAGCTGACTTTCAGGTTCCCCTTCAAGTTCGGCAAATGTCTTGATATAAGCGCCCACATTGATCATGTCCTGTTCGGACAACATATCACTCCAGCCCGGCATGGCTGTTCCCGGCATACCGTCACGGATCATCCGCAGCAGATCCTCATCATTGGGGAGATCTTCATCAAAAGCAGTGGTTTTGAATTTGAACAGCCCAAGAGTAAAATCACGTGGTGGCGGATTCAGGAATTCGGCCGCCGGTCCCAGACCATCGCCTTCATCACC
>JAAETJ010001229.1 GCA_024228495.1 bacterium
ATCGCAGTCATGAATGAGATATCGACAGTTTTCGAGGAAACCCCATTCATCCATGGTGACATTCCTCGCGATTTGCATCATCCAGGCTTCATTGGGATGTGGCGTGATCCCAGCGACCTCAACGCGACGGCTCTCGAGATGGATAAAGAACAGCACATAGTAAGTGACCAACCCGCGAAGTGTCAGCACCTCCACCGAGAAAAAATCTGTACCCGCAAGCACAGACATGTGTGCGCGGATGAAGTCTGTCCATGTCGTAGTCCTTTTTCGCTCCGGTGCGGGTGGAATACCATGGCGTTGTAGAATATTGCCAACTGTTTGATCGGATAGCGTGTAGCCGAGGTTCACCATAGCGCCTACAATGCGATCATAGCCCCAATCCGAATTCTCTTTGGCTATCCGCACAACTAATTGTTCGATTTCATCATCAATTTTGGGGCGGCCCAGATATCGGCGGAACTTGGCCCCATCGAACTTGCGTGCTACCAGCTTTCGGTACCAACCCATAATGGTGTCTGGTTTCATGATATTAGCCACATCCTCGAGGGCTTTACGACCAAGGCGATGAGCGATTTCCGCAAGCGTGGCTTTGTCTGTATCCGACAATAGCAACCGGCCTTTAATCTGTGCCCTGAGGATCCGGTTTTCGGTTGCGAGATATTCGTTACGCAAAAGTAGCTCCTCGTCGACACTCCCCGTGATATACGCCAGTATGCGTGCCCAATCCATATAATCCACCACCTCCAACTAGAATCAACCAGTCAATTGTAAGCCTCATTTGAGGCAAGACACAAAGGCATTGTGACACGTATAATAGATGTTAAGCTATTGATAACTCAAAACGGATTAGTTTTTGACCACACGGGCATTCGAGCAGAAAAAATCTGAGCTTCAGGAACAGATTGAGAACTTGACAAAAGAGCTTGATCAACTCAAGGCACAGCGCAAAGCGGTCGAGCACCACATAACGATCGCTGATCTGCCCGCAGAGGAACGCTTCAAGCAATTGAGCACACAAAGTAAACATCTGATCG
>JAAETJ010001230.1 GCA_024228495.1 bacterium
GAACCAGAAAAAGTCCCCGGCCGATACCCGAGAAACTGTGGGCGGCTGCTGTAAGCTTAACGGCCAAGCATTCCATCAGTCAGATATCCAAAGAGTTGGTTCTAGATTATACCGCTTTAAAAAAACGTGTGCCCATCAAAAAGAAAGATAGTGCTGCTAAGATGAGCCCGCCAGGTTTTATTGAACTGAACCTTGAACCACCGGCAGCTGCATCGGAATGTATTGTCGAGATGCAAGACATCCTCGGTTCAAAAATGCGGATGCACTTTAGAGGCAAAACGGATTTTGACCTTCTCGAACTTGCCAAAGCATTCTGGAGGAAAAAGCCATGATCCAGGTCACCCCGCAGATGCGCATCCTTTTAGCGGTGCAGCCGGCGGATTTTAGAAAAGGCATCGACGGTTTGGCTCAAGTCTGCCGGCAGGTTCTGCAAAAAGATCCATTTTCAGGATACGTTTTCATTTTTCGTAACAAAAGGGCAACTGCCATCAAGGTACTGATGTATGATGGTCAAGGCTTCTGGCTGTGTCAGAAGCGACTGTCCAAGGGCCGGTTCAACTGGTGGCCGACGGATGGCAACTCGTGTTTAAGGCAGCTGGCGGTTCATGAGCTGCAACTTTTAATCTGGAACGGCGAGCTGCACAAGACACGGGTGGCACCTTTATGGAAGCCCGTTGAGAAACCCGCTGAGAAATTTTAAAAAAATGATCCACTGCACTTGCGTTCCGCGCGGTAATGTGCTACTTTGTCCCTATGAGTTTGCAATTCAAATATCGGGGCAAGGTGCTCACCGGCGATGATGTCGCGTTTATCAATCGATTAATCGGTGAAAATCCCAGCGATAGCCGCTGGGCTTTATCGAAAAAGCTTTGCCGAGCCTGGAATTGGGTTCAGCCCAACGGCGCGCTTAAAGACATGGTGTGCCGCGGCTTGATGCTTGAACTTCACCGCGCCGGGCATATCCGGCTGCCCGCCAAAAAATGCTGTGTTAACAACCCGTTTGTCAATCGCAAAAAGCCGGCGAAAGTCACAATTGATCAAAGCCGGGTTGATGCAAAACTGTCTGACATCAAACCCCTGCAATTTTGTCAGGTTCGCCGTACGGCATCGGAAAAGCTGTTTAACAGTCTCATTGAGCATTACCACTATCTGGGCTATTGTCATCCGGTCGGAGAGCAGCTTAAATATATCGTCTATTCTCAGCAAAGACCCATTGCCTGTCTGGCCTGGTCTTCAGCCCCGCGTCACATCGGTTGCCGGGACCGTTTTATCGGCTGGTCGGCACACAGCCGAAAAGCGCATATTGATCTGCTGGCTTACAATACCCGGTTTCTAATATTACCCTGGGTTCAGGTTCGTTGCATGGCATCGCACATATTGGCCGGTATGGTCAAAATTGTTTGCCAAGAC
>JAAETJ010001231.1 GCA_024228495.1 bacterium
AGGGTTTCGCCGCGCGTGCCATGCAATACCTTGAAATTGAATGCCACCGCGTCTCCCGGTTCCATCTCCCACTCCAAAACCGGCATACCTTCGCCATCCGGATCAGGGATCGGCATGTAAATGTCTTCTCCGGCATAAAAATCCTCTTGTGAAAGCCAACGCTGTGGCAGTACGGGTTTTTGCCAAAGGTGGGAACCTGGAACCATGCGCAATGTGGCATCCGCCACATGGTCCAGTGGTGTCCAGAAGGTAATGGTCTGTTGTCCATCGACAAAATAATACGGGCCGTCCTGATGCCAGGGCGTGGCTGCAGCGGTACCCGGTTCTTTTACCAGAACATGGTCGTGGAAAAGCTGGACGGTCTCTGATTGCATCAGCTCTGCTGCCACCTCGGCGGCCGGAGAATGGCGTATTGTGTCTTCAAATTCCGCGATGCGGTTCCAGTTGCAATAATCGTCGAAAAAAGCACCTTTTGCACCTTTCTCAAGATTTGCCTGTTTACCAAATTCGCTGGGCTCTGCCATATTGGTTTCAATCCCCTTGCGCAGGGACGTAACGTAATCCTTGAAAAGGCCCTTGATTAACACAACGCCATCCTTTTGATAGCTATCGATGTGATCCTGGGTAATCAGCGGGTGGGGCATTGCATTTCCTTTATTTGTATCGCTGCATCATTATCAATTTTG
>JAAETJ010001232.1 GCA_024228495.1 bacterium
CTTGCGCTGTATGACCTGACCTCAAGCTATTTTGAAGGCCAGACATGCCCGCTTGCTGCTCTGGGACACAACCGCGACGGGAAAAAGGGTAAACTTCAGGTCAACTATGGACTGCTGACGAATCGAAAGGGCATCCCGATATCAGTGTCGGTGTTTGAAGGCAACACGGGCGACCCCAAGACGCTGATGCCACAGGTTGAGAAAATGCGAGATGCGTTTGGTATCAAGCAGTTTGTGATGGTTGGAGATCGCGGGATGTTGACCCAGAAGCAAATCGATGTAATACATGATATCGATGGCGTTGACTGGATTGGTGCGCTTCGTCCCGAGGCAATCAAGAAGCTGATCACCAACGCTGCCATCCAAATGGGGCTTTTTGATGAGCGTAACCTGTTTGAACTAAAGCATCCGGACTTTCCGGGCGAACGCCTGATTGCTTGCCGAAATGCGGAACTTGCTCACAAGCGAGCCGCCAAGCGAGAGAGTTTGCTTAAAGCCACCGTCAAAGAACTAGATAAAGTCAGGGGCATGGTTTGGCGAGGGCGGTTAAGCGGAAAAAAAGAGATTGGCGCACGGGTGCGCGCAATACTGAAAAAATACAGAATCGGAAAACACTTCAAGCTCGATATCCGCGATGATGGGTTCA
>JAAETJ010001233.1 GCA_024228495.1 bacterium
GGAGCATGGAGAATTTCTTCAAGGTTATGCTGGTCAATTATAACCTCGATGGCAATCCTACTCGCCAAATTGAACTGCATCAGGACGACCCGCTGATTGCCAATCCCCACCTCAAAGTGTTGCGTCGGCTCAAAAAAAAGTTGCAGAACCGCAAACAAAAATTGGAGAGTGAGTTGGGTCAAAAGGCTATCGGTCGTAAACGAGAGCAGGCCAGCCTGAAACAACTCAAAAAAGACAACGACAAGCGGGTACGAGCCATCAAGAGTTTGCAACAGGAAATTGAACGGCTCAATGAACAATTAGCCCAAACACCCAACAAAGTGCCCCTAAGCCAAGTCTGGCAACAGCCACCACAAGTGGCCAACCTGGCGGCCAAACGTTTTCTGGACTTGATGAAATGCTTGGCTTTCAATGCTGAAGAATGGCTCTTGGAACGGTTGCTCCCTCATTACCAGAGCAAAGCTTGTCTTGAGCCAAGCCGAAAGGATGTGCGTCAGGTACTACGCCACATTTTGAGGCGAGGAGCACAGGTACAACTGCTGGATGAAATCTTATATGTTCGGCTAAAACCGTTTGACAGTCCCAAAATCCAGGCTGCTGCCGAGGCTCTATGTCACGAGTTGACGGCTTTGCAACCCTCCACTCTGGACAAGTTTGGTTTTCGGATTATCTATCAGGTTTTGCCTGCCGTCTAATCTGCCGGAAGATTTTGTTACTGTTTTTAGCCCAAAAATTCATTCCGGTGGAAGTCTGATTATAAGAATAAAGGCTGCAATTGCAGCGATCAGGAGTGTTTGTTCTATAAGCTTGATTTAAGGCTGTCCGGCTAGGATCAGCCTGTGCCAAATTGGCGGTCGCCAGCATCACCCAGACCGGGTACTATGTAGCCAATATCATTAAGTTTTTCATCAATAACCCCGATATGAATATCAA
>JAAETJ010001234.1 GCA_024228495.1 bacterium
AAAGCCCTGTTTGTTCCTGGCGGAAAGGCCATGGGTATCACCGTTATTGAAGAAACTTTCGGCGGTATGTCTGATGTGCGCCTTAAAGTGAAAGCTGGCGCGGTAGAGTGGGATCTTGTTGTGTCTGGCGCAACCGGTGCGGCACGCGCTGGCGCGGAGGGTATACTTGAGCCAATTGATTACAATGTCGTCGACGTGTCCACATTCTATCCCGGAATGTACAATGAGTTTTGCGTCGGCAGTGACGTGTACTCTCTCGTTGCGGCCTGGAATACCGACACCTTCGGTGAAAATGGTCCCCAGACCTGGGCTGATTTCTGGAATGTTAAGAAATTCCCGGGCACGAGATCATTGCGTAACAGATTCAGTGGCAATGTAGAAGCTGCCTTGATGGCCGATGGTGTTCCGCGTGACAAAGTCTATGATGTTCTCTCTACCGATGCCGGTCTGGAACGCGCGATCGATAAGCTTCGCGAGTTGAAGCCTCATGTCGCCGTTTGGTGGAAATCAGGTGCCCAGCATGCGCAGTTGATGAAAGATGGTGAAGTTGACATGACCTCTGGCTGGAATGGTCGTTTTGATGT
>JAAETJ010001235.1 GCA_024228495.1 bacterium
ACTGTAATGCTAGGGCGTGTCATCAATTACTTTATGGGATTCCCAAATCAGTCTTTGTGTGATTCATAGAGAGCCAGCTTTTTAACGGGAGTTGGCGGATGCGGCGGTATGGATTACGGGATGATCAGTGGGAGCGGATCGAGGACTTGTTGCCGGGTCGTGTCGGCCATGTGGGTGTTACGGCCAAGGACAATCGGCTTTTTGTCGAAGCGGTGCTTTACCGCTACCGGGCCGGGGTCCCATGGCGCGATTTGCCGGAGCGTTTTGGCGATTACCGTGTTGTTCACACGCGCCATATGCGCTGGAGCCGCGGCGGTGTTTGGGAACGTCTTTTCAAGCACTTAGCTGAAGATGCGGACAACGAGTATGCGGCCATTGACAGCACCATCGTGCGGGCTCACCAGCATAGCGCCGGGGCAAAAGGGGGGATCGCGCGCGCGAATGCATCGGGCGTTCAAGGGGCGGATTGACAACCAAGATCCATGCCAGTTGTGATGCTCTGGGAAACCCGACAGGCTTTCACCTCACTCCCGGTCAGGCTCATGATCTACAGGGCAGTGATGCGTTGCTGCCCAAGCTTGTGGGCGAGATCAAAGCACTTCTGGCGGACAAGGCCTATGATGCGGCTGAACGGGTGCTGGAGGTGTTGAATGAGGCCAATGTCAAAGCGGTGATCCCTGCCAAAGCCAATCGCTGTGAACAACGAACCCATGACGAAGAAATGTACAAATGGCGGCACTTGATTGAAAATTTCTTTCAAAAACTCAAACAATTCAGAGCTATAGCCACAAGATACGACAAACGGGCGGTCTCATTTCTCGGAGGAATTTACCTGGCCGCATCTGTAATATGGCTTAATTGATGACACGCCCTAGAGAAAACCGAGATTTCTGTTCATTGCCAATTCCCGCAGCGCATCCCGGTCTGATAGATATTGTCGCTGCAGACTATCTTGCTGTCGGGTCTGATGGAAGGCAGGCATAGGCAGCCCAGAAACCAGTCCCCCGGCAATTGCCGGGCCAAAGCCGGCAAACAATTCCAAT
>JAAETJ010001236.1 GCA_024228495.1 bacterium
CTTCCCGATTTTGGACTCCTTGGCGCAAACCTCTTGTCATTGTAAAGCCGGATATTGTTGTCCACTGGCATCGCAAGGGCTGTAAACTTTTCTGGAAATTCAAATCCAAAGGTCCTGGAAGGCCTCAAGTCAGTCGTGAAATCCGTGATCTTGTCAGGAGGATGGCTGCAGCCAATCCAAGCTGGGGTGCGCCCAGGATTCATGGGGAATTGCTCAGGCTGGGTTTCGAGGTTTCCGAACGAGCCGTATCGAACCTGATGCCCCGGCGCCCGCCAAATGCAAAGCCGTCTCAGACTTGGCGGACCTTCCTGAAAAACCATGCGGGCAAGTGTTCGATTGATTTTTTCACTGTTCCGACAGCCACCTTCAACATTCTGTTCGTTCTGGTGATCCTGCGCCACAGCCGTCGCAAGGTCGTCCATTTCAATGTGGCCTCACATCCGAGTGCCCAATGGACAGCCCAGCAGGTCGTGGAAGCCTTCCCCTGGGAGACGGCGCCAAAGTATCTGATGCGGGACCGGGATTCGATCTATGGTGTTTTATTTCGCAATCGAGTGAAAAACATGGGCATCAAAGAAGAGGTATCGGCCCCGCGAAACCCTTGGCAAAATCCTTTTATTGAACGGATGATCGGCTCAATAAGGCGAGAGTGCACGGACCGTGTCATCGTCTTGAATGAAGCTCACCTGATAAGCGTCCTTTGCTCGTATTTCGAATATTATC
>JAAETJ010001237.1 GCA_024228495.1 bacterium
GCTGTAATCTGGCGAAAAGACCCTGACCATCACATCACCGCCGTTGAAGATCCATTTGCGGCCGTCGCTGTATATGTGCCCGATGCCCATTCCCTGGCGGGTCTTGATATGAAAATTGTCTTCAGGGAGGTCCCAGGAATTGTCGATGATAAACTGCAATACCTGCCATTTGTTGCCCGAGGGGAGAAAGCCCTGGTTGGAAGCAATACCGGCATCGTTAGGCAGGCCGAACGCCAGATGCCCCGGAAACCTCCGGGCCAATTCGGCCAGGTCCGCCTCCCGGCCCCATTCATGGTGCAGCGTGGTGGTGACATTGTGGATCAAGGCGTAACAACGATGGTAATCGTCTTGCTCACAAACATCTCCGAGTTGAGCGGCCCCGGCTGAAAACCCGACCGTTAATTTGCCGGTATTCTGGCGCTGGTGAAGATAGTTTTTAAACCGATCATAATCATCGAAAAAATAACCGCCCATGGCATCGTAACGTTCGAAACCGAGATTCACATCGCCTCCGCCCAGAATGACGACCTCGCTATTTTCGACCATATTGAAAAAGATCTCGGCATCATGGCGTGATAGGTTGTCGCTCCAAAAAAAGACCCTGGCATCGAGGCCAAAAGGGGTGAATCGGTCGAAATACCATTTGAAGGTACCCCATGAAAAATCCTGAGACTCGCGGCTTTCCAAACCAAAAGGCAAATACAATACGCTTTTGTTGTGGGGATGGTCCAAAGCACGCTGGACGATCCAATCCCGGTGCAGATACTCACC
>JAAETJ010001238.1 GCA_024228495.1 bacterium
AATATATTACCCAACATCAGGTGCACAGCAACCTTGCGATGCTTATTGAAATGAGCAAGCAGGTATCGCGCTAAGAACATCGAAGCGGAAACGACACATGAAAAAATCAACGCCTGTTTTATCATTTCATCCTGGCTTCCCTCGGACAAGGTACTGCAGGCAAAAATGAATGCTATAGAGACAACAATAAACTCAACAGTGCCTGCAAAATAATAAGTTCCTTCCTCTTTACTGCTTGTCATATGTAAATCCCTATTTACGTCAAGCAACAGTGTATACCCCTTACATTACCAATTCGTTAATTGGTTCACAATAATCCCAATTTTTAGTTAGAGTTTCCTCAAAAACTTGGAATCCAAGTTAGCACGGCATTTTCATCTCGAGCCACGCCGGGCATTCTGAAGCACAAGCCTGCGAATCGATATCTGAGCAATGCCCATGCGCTGGTCCAGTTCCGTGCCAGAGGTTGATACGCTGCCTTTATCCAACGCGCAAAAAATACCTTCAACAGAATCAGTAGATTCATCACCAGGAAGATGCTGTTGATCCAGGCACTGGACGTGTCTGCCCGCTTCGCCCGGATGTAATTGAGCCGGTAGCCATTCTTGCCCTGCCCGAACTTGCCCTCGATCGGTATGCGTTGCAAATACTCTTCCCGGCGCTGGGTTTTCAGTCGTTTCAACTCCTCCCGGTTCGCTTCGGTGACTTGCCGCGGCCGCCCCAGCGGTTTCCCCGCAAAGCGGATGCCAAGCTTCTTGAGGTGGCGCCGATTATCCCGCGTGCCATAGATCGGATCGCCCAGGACCGACTCCGGATAGTAACCCGTGTGTTCCCGGTATGCCTCGACCTGGCTTTGCAAATCAAGCCCTTCATGAAACGCATCCCAGCGCAGGTGGTCCACCCGCGCCAGTCCTGCATCGGTCAAACTGACACTGAGCTTTGATCCAAACTCGACTGCCTTGTTGACCTTGCCACGCACGATCGGGCGCACATAAGGTTGGCTGATGCTGACAATACGATCATCACAACGACGACTCTTGTTGCAATACATCTCCCACTGCTGCGCATAGAGATGCGGGATCACCCAGTACCGGCGCAGTAGCCAGTTCGGTAACGGTAATCGCTTTCCCTGCGGCCAATCCGCCAGCAATGTCTCGATATGACCCAGGTTGCGGCGCAGGTACTGCAGTTGTTGCTTGATTCCCCGGCGTAACACCTTTCCTCCCGGTCGTCTCCGTTTGACAATCGACAGGTACGCTTTACGTGCCAGCAGGCGATAGGTGCGAGGCTTCTTCGTCAATGCCGATTGGGCGTAAAGCAGGTCGATGATTTGTTCGCTGAA
Source organism: bacterium (assembly GCA_024228495.1). Classification (GTDB taxonomy): domain Bacteria; phylum Pseudomonadota; class Alphaproteobacteria; order Rhizobiales; family JAKIUO01; genus JAKIUO01. Next base: position 1,343 of record JAAETJ010001238.1, read on the forward strand.
CTCGCGCGCCTCATTGAGCAGGTTGAGGTCGGTTGGATAACGGATCGCCTGTTCGGCAACGGTGGCATCCAGTATCAGCTTACCCTGGTGGGTCGGCTTCTTTTCCGGATCGGTTTTTTCAGTCCGGGATGGCGGCGGATCCTTATCGTCCGGATCATCAGATCGCGATGCTTTAGACTTTGCCCGTTTCCGCTCCACTGCATCAACGATAGCACCATGAAAAACTTCAAATACTTCTTGTCCCATGCGCTTGCGGATTTCCACAAACAGCGACGGAACAAATGGGACTTGCATCTGATACCCCGGTAATCCGACGAAGTACTGGAGATACGGGTTTTCCTGAATCTGCTGCACGGTCTCTTCATCCGACAGGCATAACTTGTGTTTGATAATCACCGCGCCGATGACCAGCCTGGCATCTTTCGCCGGGCGTCCCTGGTCAGCAGAAAAACTGCGGTAGTAACCTTCTGCCAGCTCATCCCAGGGAATGCACTGGCTTAACTTTACCCAACGATTTTGCTCGTCGAGCGCCACTTGGAAGGGCCATTCAAAATCGGCCAGCGGCAGTTGTTTTTGGCTTCGATAACGAATCATAGGTGCACGCTTTTTAGAGTGGAATGCTGATTTATCGTGCACCATTATACCTGGTATAGTCGTTTTATTACATATAAATCAACGAGTTATACTTCTTGAGGAGGCTCTAGTTATGTCCTAATTAATTACCTGATTACCCCCAAGCTTCAGCCATGCTCAGAAGGCGTTGAGGCATGGGCGGTGTCCGAACCGCCGCGTAACCGAGCCGTGTGATCATGTCCTCA
>JAAETJ010001239.1 GCA_024228495.1 bacterium
AAGGTTATCTTGGGCATTTTGATGTTCTGGGTTCCAATCGGAGCCAGCTTAAAGTATTTGTCTTCCCAGTCTGAGTAAAGCTGGAAAAATCGGCATCCTCCAAGAGCGTTACTTTCACAACAATCCAAGGCGCCTCGCTGATGAGTCTTTATTTTTATGAAGAAGGAGATATGAATGGCAAAACAAGTATGGCAATTTGAACCCGCAGATCGTTGGGTGCGGGTTATTTTTCAAGACGGAACAATCGCGGACAGTAAAAAGGCGATGTTGATGATCGAAAGCAGGGGAGAACTTGACTACTACTTCCCTCTGGAGGATGTGCGCCAGGATATGCTCATAAAATCTGAGCATGTGGAGACCTCTGGTTATCGGGGAATACGTCGGTTCTGGCATGTGCGGGTGGGTGATCGTCTGGCTGAGAACGCAGCCTGGACATATGATCCAAAGGAACGGCGGCCTGACTTCACGGGCTTTATCGCTTTTGATTGGCATGAAATGGATCATTGGTATGAGGAGGATGAGGAGGTTTTCTTTCATGTGCGGCATCCCTATCATCGTATAGATACCATCAAAAGCTCACGACATGTCGAGCTGTTTGTAGATGGGATCAGAGTGGCTGACACCACACGACCCTTTATGCTCTTTGAGACCAGTCTCAATGTACGTTACTACATCCCGCCCGAAGATGTAGATATGACCTTCCTTACGCCTACCAAAACGCTGACCGTCTGCCCTTACAAAGGTGAAGCCGGTTATTTCAATGTGCATGTGAACGGCGAAACATATGCGGACACCGTATGGACTTACCCTGATCCCATCCCAGAAGCACCAAAAATCAAAGGATTGCTGGCCTTTTGGCCGGAGAAGGACAAACGCATTCAGATTTTTGTGGATGGTGAACTGCAGTAGGCAATAATTTGTTCGTACGCTTCGTAAGCGAGGTGTTCAGTCAATTAAGCATCACTTTCAGTAGTTTGGAGATAATTATGACCCATCAATTAGTTTTTCAATATCAATTTACCCGTCAACAATTTTTGGCAGGGGTTGACGGTGTTTCGGCCGAAGATGGCGTGAAGCGACTCATGCCTATGAACAGCATTAGCTGGATAGTCGGACACTTGGCCCAATTTGACCAGGTTATTTGGTGCGAAATGGCGCAAGGCATCACAATTTCAGAGGCGGTCAAGGCATGT
>JAAETJ010001240.1 GCA_024228495.1 bacterium
ATAAATTGGATCGATGCCGGGTTCCCATTCACTATACGTAGCATCCAGATTTTCTGGGAGCAGTATGTCTTCGCTGGACTCATAGCTGGCTTTATAAAGTACAAATTCTTCCTGGTCGCGTCCAGTATGCCACGGATGCCCAGGATCACCATCCGCTGCAACCACCCCATATATCCGGTCGCCCATCAATCCGGTAAAAGCAGTGTAGACGTGTGGAATCTCCTCACCGCGCATTCCTTTGACGGGATAACGCCAGATACTTTCGATTGTTCCTATTTGCATTTAAGTGTCTCCTTAATCTGTACTGTCAAAAACTTTATCGTGTTACCTCTGTCTCAGGTTCAGGACTCGCTCTCAAAGAGTTCGCCAAATAACTCTCGCACTTTGCTCTTAGCATCAGCAAGTGCGGTGCGACCCAGTGCGGTGATCGTGTAAAGACGCCGGGCGCGTTTGCCAGGGCCCTCCTGCCGCACCTGAAGATATTCTTTGCGAGCCAATCCGTGGAGCATAGGGTAAAGTGTTCCTGGACTAATTTCATATCCGTGCTCGCGAAGCTCCTCAATCATCCAACTGCCGTAGATAGGCCTCTGAGCAGCGTGGTGCAAGACGTGTAGGCGGATAAAACCTGAATAGAGGTACTTCTCACTAGCAGGCTGTCGGAAAAGTATCCTCTAACAGCCCAATGATAGACAAATAACGACTTCAAAGAATCAAAACAGGCTGTTTGCAACGCATGTTAACCTCAAAATCATGAATTTGACGCGATTTTACGTCCCGTTTTCGGGCATCAGGCAGGGGGCAATTGCTCCCCCGCTAACCAACCTGCAAAGTATGCAGCCTTTTCAGGTTGTAAGCCAGACAAACCAATGTCCATTCGCCACCAGAAGCGCACAAACCACGCAGGGAAAACTGACGGAAGCCCAACACTTCCTTGATGATGCCAATGACAGGTTCGACGGTCGATTTTCGCAAGCGATAGAGGGCGTTACCAATTTCGGTACGCAGCTTGTAAGCCATTTGCTCTTTAACAGAAGCATTATCTGGCGGTGGGTCAGGATTGTCCAGGAAAAAAGCCCGCCAACCCTGATGATGGGGGCTGCGTCCAGTGGCGATGTACGGGTCAATCCCGCGTTCTTCCAAGCCGACGATGTTGTTTTCGCTGAAATAACCGGTGTCCAAATTGGCCTTTTTCGGTTGACCCACTTCTGGCGGCACGGTGTCAATGGTGGGCAAGGCCGCCTGCTTGTCGTTGGGTTGGTTGCACAACCAATTGCCGACTATCAGACGGCTGTCATGGTCAACCACCACCTGGGTATTGTAATGTTGGTCAAAACCGCTGTTGTTGGCGTTTTTCATGATGCGCGATTCCGGGTCGGTGAAATTGTATTGCTCTTTATCGTGCGGCCCAGGTGTCGGCGGGTTGGGTGGTCGTCCCAGCGGTTTGCGCCCCTTTTTAGCCGCTTTTTCTTCTCGTGCCTGCATTTTGGCGTCATATTCAGCCTTTTCTGCTGCGTAGCGCGCTTGGGCGCGGGCTTCCAACACCTTTTTGGCCTTGGCCAGCTGTGCCAATCGCTGCTTACGCCGTTCAATTTCATCCGGGATGTTCATTTCATCGGGCAGTTGCCCCCCATCGGCGGCTTCGGCCAAGGCGAACAACTCGTTGACTTCGGCTTGCAGATACGCTTCAATGGCCAACAGTCGCTTGTAGCTGACCGCTTTGCTCTTGGAGGCATCGGCATGGATTTTGCTCCCATCCAGACTGACATTGCCCAACTGCAAACGCCCCATCTCTTGGGCTATCAGCAAAATCTGGATAAACAACTCTTTCAGTTCAGCCAGAAATTGCTTGCGAAAGTTAGCAATCGTGTCGTGGTCGGGATGCATATCGCCAGCTATGAAACGGAACGGTATTACTTCGTGGGTCGCCTTCTCCAACTTGCGCGAACTGAAAACGCCGGTGGCATAGCCGTAAAACAGCAACCCCAGCAACAGTTCCGGCGCGTATGGTGGCGCGCCTTGGTCGCTATATTGATTGTAAATCTTACTCAAATCAAGCTGGGCAATCACATCAACAATGAAACGAGCCAAATGGTTTGGCGGCAAAACATCGCGCAAGTTGATTTGCAGGTCAAGGGTCTTTTCGTAATCTGCGGTTTTGAATTTTCTTGTCATGCCCAAAGTTTACACTAAGTTTGTCTTTGTTTGGAGAATCCGACTTCTCCGACAAACTGCTAGACCGGAAGAAGCACTTACTTTAGAGTTCTTCGAAGCAGGCGGACACTACACACATCACTATGGACTTCCGCTGAACAACATTAAAAACAGTATTTGTACAGAAATAGTACCAGAAACCCTTCTAGCGCCAGCTGATTTTTTTGCTGACCGACCGCGCAAA
>JAAETJ010001241.1 GCA_024228495.1 bacterium
ACCCCCGCAAGCCTTTCAGTAATGTTGGATAAAAGGAAGGCTTAAAATTAACAAAACACATTTCAGGTTCACCGATTACAGTCGAACTCGGTAGAAGACACGCTACCCTGGTATAGCCAAACCACATTGTTTTGATTCAAATATCATTGCTTTTGAAGAGTTGATTGATCGAACAGTCTGTTGCTCGCCGAATGGCTTTGGCTTGTGCCCATTTGTGCTCAATGGGGTTGAGGTCCGGGGAGTATGGCGGAAGGTATTCCAGTATATGTCCGGCATCTTTGATCGCATTTTGCATGTCGTGGCGTTTGTGGAAGCTGGCATTGTCCATCACCAGAACACAGCCGGGCGGCAGCTTTGGCAACAGGTCCTGCGTCAGCCATTCATGAAAGACATCACTATCGATATTACTCGAAAACAGGCATGCAGTGAGCAGCGTTGCCCCCAGCAAACCGCCAATTACATTGGTGCGGCCCCTGGCATTCCAGTCCTTGAGGCCATAACACCTTTCTCCTCTTGCCGCATAACCATGGGTGCGGGGCATGTCATGGGCAAAGCCACTTTCATCAATGTAAACAATGGACTTTCCGGCCTGCTCGTGGGTTTTAATCCGCTGGCGGAAGCCTGTACGTCGCCGTCCGTCCGCTTTGGGATGCTTCAGTGCTTTTTTTATATGTCACATTGAGCCGTTTAAGGCCCTGATGGATCGAGTTCTGCACAACGCCAAATCGCCGGGCACGCTCATATTGATAACTGTCTGGAAATTGCTCAACATCACGCGCCAATTCATCCATATCAATCTTGCGTCGACGACGCCTGGCAGGCCGAGGCTCCAATCGCTTTGCCCACCGGGTGAGAGAAGCGATACCAACACCAAAACGCTCCGCAGTTTGCTCAAAGGTCAGCCCCTCTTTCTCGCGGATAGTCAGCACCTTGCGGCGAAAATCAATCGAATAAGTCATAAGATTGCTTATAATCATTGTTAATTGGTTTGGCTATAAACCAAAGTCCTATTTGCCTGGATTTGGTATTAGGGTTGATTGTTTCAGATGTCTGAGTGATGCAACCTGGCCGCTATCGAAGCGTAATTTTGCAGATAGCAACATGTCCACTCAGGGAAAAAAATTAAAGGTTTGGGATATCCCAACAAGAGTATTCCATTGGTCACTGGTGGTTTTGGTTGCCACCGGACTGATCACCGGGTTGGTGTCGCCTGAATGGTGGATGGATGTTCACATCTGGGCTGGTTATGGCACAGTAATTCTTGTCGTTTTTCGGTTGGTTTGGGGTATCTTCGGGTCCGAATTCTCCAGGATTGAAACATTCGCCTTTACCCCTGGCCAAGT
>JAAETJ010001242.1 GCA_024228495.1 bacterium
CCAGGTTCCCCCTGTATAAAGCCAACAACGACGCTGAAATGACCTTCAATACCGGTGAATGAATGTTCATGGTGTGTCATTGCAAGTACACACAGCGCTTACGAAATTCAAAGTACCATAAAAATGGAAAAGTATTTCAAAACATGTCAGAATTCTCAGGATGTGATACCACTCAATGGGGAATTTTGACGTTTCTGGAAAATGATATGAATATTTGTGGTACATAAATTTTAGCAACAATCTATTTTACAAATAGTTGCAACTTTCGAAATTTCATTCACCAGTATTGAGTGCAACTTTTCCCGGAAGGAGAGTATGAGACAGGTTTGGTGGCCTCCCACACAACTGCTGTCAGCAAAAGTGCAATTTTGCCCTCTCCTCACACACAAAATCAGGTCGATAATGACCGTTTTTTCTGCCCTGATCGGCCTGAACACCCCACCGAGGCAGATCCCCTCTGTCCCCACGATAATGCTGATTCGTTATCGTAGCATGACACGCCGGACAGTGTCGAAAGACAGACCGTGAAGCGCCTTTCCTCAGGGCCTGTCATCCTGAAATTATGAGGAGTCATAGAGAATCTCCAGTCCGGTCAGTCGGTATCCATACAGCATCGCCTCAAAGAGTTGCGTCATCGACTCCCAGTCCACACTATAGAATAAGGCGCGGACATGCTCCCACATCGCCATCTTGCACCCTTCTTTCCGCAAGACCGCCTGAAAGAGCCGGCAGGCAATCTGCTGCGCTTGATCCACCAGAAACGCCAGCATCATCAGTATGGCAAACACCACGGCCAGATGCTGCTCGCCATGCCCGAAATTATGCTCGAAATGGTAGCCCTGATTTTTGAGCGTATGAAAGGTTTCGTTTTCGATCTTCCAGCGGGCCCGTCCTCCTCGCATCAGATCGTAGGCATTGTCAAGGGTGATCGTGATGTCAGTCACCCAGGCAAAATGTTGGATGCGGCCATCGGCCTTCGTTTCCCAATATTCCAACACATTGACCAGGAGATCCTGGTTCGATGCATTGAGGGAGACCTCATTCAGAAAACGAAAGCGGTGGGTGACGGGGCCATCCGTCAGCGTGAACTCGGTCGCGGTACCGGCCTCGACCGCCTCATGAAGGCGGTCGAATAACCAGGTATGATCGCCAGCCTTGGCCCCGAGGATGAAATGCATGTTGTGGGCCTGCAATGTGCGGATATGCGGGGCATTCGAACTCAATCCATCCTCGGTGATAATGACATTCAGATGGGGATGGGCGTGACGAAACTGCTCCACAAAGCGTTTGGCGGCATTGCGCTCACAATCATTTTTGGTCTCCCCGTCTTGCTTTGTGATCGGTTCGGGAAAGACCGGGATGACCTCCGCCAGATCCGGATGCACAATGGCGGCGGCGAGCAGCTGATGGGAATAGGTCACCTCCCCGGTTGTTGCATTGGTGCTGGTCAAGCACGAGGGGCAGTGAATGTGTTTGGACGAAAAGTACTGTGTGCCATCAACGGTGAGGAGATAGCAGTTCTCAAGAAAGACAAAGCGTTCCAGGCATTTTCCGCGTTGCAGCTGTCGGAACACATCACGATAGATTGGCGACAGATCGTCCGGCTTCACCAGATCCACAATCTCCCGCATCTGGGTGTCACAGGGAACCGTCTTGATGTGAAACAGCCGTTTCAGATTCTTGACTTTCGCCGGATCCTTGCGGCGCCTGTCAAAGGCGAGCAGGGACGCGTCTTTCAACGAGAACATGGCAAACGCCGACATGAGCGCATCGGCCAGGGACATCACAATATCGCCCGGACGGTGGTCGACAATATTCGCAAACGCGGAGCGAATACGGCGAAACAAGGCATCAGCGTGCAACTGTTTCCGAAGAGAAATACGGTGACTCATAGCAGGCCCTCCTGTTCTGGGAATATGTTCAAAATTGTGCTGCTCAATGTCTCCTATTCTCGTGAAATATTGCGGCATGTTTACGAAAAGTCAAATATAAAAATACCCTTTTCAGAGGGTTCTAAGGTGTTCCGGGAATCGTTGATGATCTGGTGCTGCTTTCAGCAGAGAAACCCCAATTGGACGCCTGGGAACGGCAGATTGCGGGATTTCTGGACGAGCGCCTGCGCCTGCGCCTCAACGAAAGGCGCAGGCTGCGTCCGGTCTCTGATGG
>JAAETJ010001243.1 GCA_024228495.1 bacterium
GGCCCAGAACAATACCGAGGAAAATTGAAAGTGCCACCCACAGCGAAAGCCATCTTTCAAAAATGCCGATGGCCGAGGGTGCGCTGGTTTTGTCGTTCATCATATTGTTCTCTTCATCCGCAGGCGATCTCGTCAATCACCAGTTGGCAAATATCCGGATTGCCGTTGCAGCAATCCTCCATCAGGAAGGCAAGCAAGCCGCGCAGGGATTCAAAATCGGCAAAATAGCGGATGGTCCGCCCGTGTCTTTCATTGCGCACAAGGCCGGCATTCAACAGCACTGTCAGATTGGCCGACATGGTATTCTGGCGAACATCCAGCCTGTCGCTGATCTCGCCGGATAACACACCATCTGCTCCGGCTTTGACCAACAGACGAAATACGTCGAGCCGGGTTTGCTGGCTCAGGGCTGAAAAAGCTGCCAGTGTTTCAGAATTATCCATATATCATGAATAATTGATATATATACCTTGATCAAGATCAAATTAGTGCAAGGGGTTCTGACCATGTATTTCCACGGGGTTTGCCTTCTTTCAGCAACACTCCAGCGTCTTTTGATTGCGCAAGAATCGGGTGGTTGGATTGTCTGATGATGGATAGGTTAA
>JAAETJ010001244.1 GCA_024228495.1 bacterium
GCCTCTGGCTGCTGGACGTTGTCGCGCCCAACCGACAGGCGGCAACGGCGGTGCTGGCTAATTTCAGGCAGATTGCAGAGGGCGGGAATGTGGCGCTGCATCCGGTGGTGAGTGCGGTGGTTGATCCGGAAGTGTTGAAGAAATTGATGGTGAAGGGTGATGCCTGATGCGCTGTATTTTATTGATCAAAGAGAACCAGCATTGATGTCGGGAGCAGTTTAATGAAAAAACTGGTAATAATTGCTGTTTTGGTTGGCGTTGCCATCTTCGTTTATCAACTCAGGTATCCGAAATTTTCATGGAATCAAAAGTTAACCCTCGAAGTGGAAACACCCCAAGGGATAAAAACAGGATCAGCAATTGTCGGGATAGAAGTAAGTTTTGGGCCATCCGGGTTGGGAGATATTAGTGGAACCACCCAGAGCTGGCATGGCGAAGCGAGCGTTGATGATCTGGGTGAAGGCCGTTATCTGTTCGCGCTTTTGGGTCATCCCATTTATATGGCACAAAACACCTTCGCAAAAAGTGTTTCAGACGATCCCGATTACAAAGTATTGAACAGCAAGGTGTTTTATCCAAAGATGCAGCGCATTGAGGGGCCTGTACCTGTTCCCGATCATCGTTATTTTCCCCTGCTTGTCACCTTCACCGATATCAATGACCCGGCGAGTGTAAAGAAGGTCGATCCGGGCAATCTGGCGGCAAGTTTCGGGCCGGGCTACAGCCTCAAATCTGTCACGCTGGAGATTACCGGCGAGCCGGTGACACAGGGTGTGGTTGAGAAGGTGTTGGGCAGTGATTTTTTCAAAAAATGGGGCAAAATTCATAATGAGGCATTGGCCCGTGGTCTCAATGACTCGTATTTTGATGATTTTATGGCCGAGTTAAGTCGTGGTGATTTTGTAAGGAAATCGAAATGAACATTTCAAAAGACCTATTGTTAGCCATTTTGTCGATGGATGCCTACAACCGCGATTATGGTGCTGGCATTACTGGGTTAGGCGGAAAAGGTACCAAGATTGGTACTGCGACTATACTTGATGACTCGGATGTCTTGAAAGATGGAAACGGCGATCGAGTTGACGAAGCCGCCGGTTTTTACGCTGTTTCCTACAAGATAACGGATGGCAGTTCAGTAGACGGGCTTGATACGAACGATGTCATTATTTCCTATCGCGGTACGGACGACCCGCTGGGAGAGAAATCCGGGGCTGACATCTGGAATGGCTGGATTGGGGCGACCGGACTGCCAACGGGCCAAGCAGCACTGGCTTTTGACTTCTTTGAGGCGGTAACCGGGGCGGACGCCTTTGACGGGGTTGATCAGGGTGCGGCCCTCACCGGTCATTCGCTTGGCGGCGGGTTGGCGGGCCTGGTTGGTTCGATTAGCGGCGACAATGCCATCATTTTTGACAATATGCCTTATGCCCAACCTGCCACAGTCTATGCCTTGGCTCACGCGGCTGAAGTTGCTGGCCAATCGATTGCCTCGCTTTTTGGTGACACTGTCCCGGATGATTTTATCTGGCCCGCCGCTGATAATATCACCAACATATATCTTGAAGGGGAGGCACTTTACTATGGGCGGATTGTTGCTCATGCCAATTGGCCGGGTATTAGTATTAATTCATACATTGGTTTGGTGGCTGCGGCAGCGGTTGAGAGCAATTGACGAAGTCGTCGATTTCTACGCTGCTGCCTACAAACTGGACAGTGATCCTGACCCCGAGACGGTTATTTCCTACCGGGGGACAAATTCAGCGCCATTTAGCGAGCTTAGTAAAGATGCCTTGTATGGCTGGGGGGTAGGCGTCGGCAGTGCTGAGGAAACCCAGGGCGTACTTGCTGCGCAGTTTTACAAATCTGTTGCCAAGGACGCCGAAACCGGTGAGGCACACCTGTTTGACAGTGGTATCCAGCTTGTTGGCCATTCGCTCGGCGTTGGATTGGCGGGAAC
>JAAETJ010001245.1 GCA_024228495.1 bacterium
ATTTCAACAGCTTGATCCACACCCGCCAACCAAATCAGGCGGTCTGATGAATTATTGGGGCTAGGGTTTACGCAAGAAGCCACAACACGTAAGCTGGACGAAGGGGTTGGGGATGGCAGCCCGCTCGCCGCCTATCAAAAAAGTCGCGGACTGGCGGTGACGGGCAAATTTGATGAAGACACGCTCTATGCCATCACCGACCCACAAGAATGGCGCGTTATTGAAGAGAAGTAGCTGCACTTGATTGGCAGCTTTCCTTACTCGCTGGCCAAGCCAGTTCGACAATTTGATCGCTGTAAATAACAAGGAATGGGAGCTAAGAACTTTATGGAAGTCGATGGAAAAAAAGCCATTATATTTGGTGGCACTTCTGGGATCGGTTTGGCGGCGGCCAAACACTTGGCGGCATTAGGCGCTGAGGTAATTGTGATAAGCCGCAACCCGGAAAAAGCAGGTGAGCTGCCGCCTGGGATAAGCATCAGATCCTGTGACGTCCTTGATCGCGATGCCCTGAATGCTCTGTTCAACGCTTGCGCACCCTTCGATATTCTGATCAGCTCTGCTACCGGTGGCAGTCGTGCATTGGGTGCTTTTCTGGAAATGGATATGGACGCCTATCAAGCCTCATTCGACAAGTTATGGGGCTATGCTAATGTGGTGCGATTTGGAGCGCCGCATTTGAGCCCTAACGGTTCCATTGTATTGGTGAGTGGGGCCCCCGCCCGCAAAACAAAACCGGGGCAGGTTGCTTTGGGCTCGGTTGGCGGTGCGGTAGAGGCGCTTGTGCGGGCCCTTGCCCCGGAAATTGCGCCAAGGCGGATCAATATTGTGTCACCGGGCACAATTGATACACCGATGGTTGTACTGTCCGGTGACGAGCGTGTGGAGCAATATCAAAAATTGACTGCTCGCAACATCATCCCTCGCGCGGGTACGCCAGAGGAAGTAGCGCAGGCTATCATTTTTCATGTCCAGAATGATTTTGTGACCGGCACGACGATTGATGTTGATGGGGGCTGGCTGTTGTCTTGACGTGACCTCATCCGCTTATATTTTGCGAATTACACTGGTCAGAGCCTGATGGAGCGCATCGGTCAGACAGCTGCAGCTTGAAACTGTGCGGGCGATGATACCGATTTCCCGGTAGGTTGGCTTGCTGCCAAAGGGGACAATAATGAAGGAGGCCGGGAAGGGCTGTGCGATCAAGCGCTCGGGGACAATGCCGCATCAATGTCGCCCGCATCAACCTGAAACATCAACGTTTCCGACAAGCCACAGAAAATATGTGTTTCAAGACCTGGATGTTATGCGCGAAGGGTCAGCAGAGCATCAGGTAAAGTGCCAGACATGATCGTATTGACCGCACCGATATGTAGCGCTCCAATTAGTTCATCAAAGTTGGACACATCCTCGATCAGCTCCTCATAGAG
>JAAETJ010001246.1 GCA_024228495.1 bacterium
CAAGTACACGCTAAGTTGCTCACCGATACCGAGGCTACGCGCGGTGAGGTATTGTAACCGCAGCAGCACACGTTTTCTCGGGCGACTCAAGAAGATTTAGCGATGTTCTTTATGGTTCCCACCGTTAGTAAAAACTATGCACTTTAGTGCAAGACTTTTAGTAATGTCTTTCCTTTGGAAAGCTCTTTTAAACAAAATTAAGCGTCGCGTAGCGACTCCATATTTTACTTTAGTCCGCAGTTTAGTCTGCGGATAAGGACTTTCAGTCCGCACAGCATTCTATGGACTTTCAGTCCATAGTGGTTGAATTCAACAAAAAATTTGCACTATTTTGGGAATATCTTCCAGACCGGGGAAAATACAAAAAACCATTATTTAGACATTTGAAACGGGTTTCACCTGTAGTGACACAAAACTAATTCTCTCTAGGTAAAATCTTGTTTATACAGTTTTTTTAAAAATTAACGTTGAACTTGGGCTAAGCCGGTGGCGGTGTACCGAGCGCCTGAGCGGTTGTACAGCGAGATTGGCAAGCTGAAGGTAGAACTGGACTGGCTTAAAAAAAAGTCCGGGATGAGCCTGCCATGATGCGGCAAGCCTGGATTGACCGAGGAGATGAGTTGAGCGTGGTCCAGCAATGCCTTCTGGCGGGGGTCTCTCGGGCCACAGTTTATGCGCAGCAAAAGCCCCGGCCGGTCAATGAAAGCGATCGACTGATTAGCCGCCTGATCGACGAAGAATACACCCGTCATCCGTTCTATGGGAGTCGCAAGAGGGTCATATTTCTCAAGACAGTGGGCCACACCGTCAATCGCAAGCGGGTACAACGCTTGATGCAACAGATGGGACTGGCTGGGATGGCTCCAGGCCCCAACACCAGCCGCCCACACCCGGCGCACAAGATCTATCCGTATCTACTGCGCGGCGTATCTGTGGTCAGGCCCAACCAGGTGTGGAGCACAGATATCACCTACATCCGGCTGGCGCATGGTTTCGTTTACCTAGTGGCGATCATAGACTGGTATTCACGGCGGGTGCTCAGTTGGCGGATCAGTAACACGCTGGAAACGGCCTTTTGTGTCGACTGCTTGGAAGCGGCTTTGCGCACCCACGATCAGCCAGAAATCTTCAACAGCGATCAAGGCTCCCAGTTCACCAGCGAAGTCTTCACCGGGGTACTGAAGCGCGAAGGCATCGCGATCAGCATGGATGGCCGAGGGCGCACGTTCGACAACATCTTTGTCGAACGGCTCTGGCGGAGCGTTAAGCACGAGGATGTGTATCTGAAGGGCTATGGCTCAATAGGCGAATTGATGCTCGGCCTGACCGAGTACTTCGCCTTCTACAATTCTGTTTCATACTGCCACACCTCGCTATGCGATTGAAAAGTTGATATTTGTTTGTTCTGCTGTTGGTTTTTCGGGGTCTTTGCTGCGGGATCGAACCCGCTCAACGAGCTTAATCGCCGCGTTAGTTTCCAACGCGGTGCGATTAAATACCCAGGGCCCGTCAGTCAGTGGATGTTGCGCTTCAACGTCACCGTGCTCGGTGGCTAAGCGAAGAGTTCGGGGGCTAATCCCCAGATATTTCGAGGCTTCTGTTAAGTTCATCCAGCCTTGCGATTCACGCGCCTCAGGACAATGCCGAGGGATCTTGTGTGTGCTGCGCAGGCTGGTTACCCGCTCTCGGGTCCAGCGGTTGCCACGCCCGGTGCGCAGGCCGTTACGGTTGAGCACACCGGCGATCATATCATCGCCA
>JAAETJ010001247.1 GCA_024228495.1 bacterium
ACGGCCAGCAGACGACAAAGCATGTCATTGAAACTCCTGCTAAGCCCCTTATTCGGATTCCTGCTGTTTTTATTGCCACCGACCTCCTTATGGGCCAAAGACACGCTGATTTCCTCGAAAACAAAAGGCTATGAGGATAGCTTCATAGCAGTTATTCCACCGGCAATTGCAGACAAACTGGGGCTTGAAATGCAGCGGCGAAGAGCCACCTTTGGCCGGGCACTACTGCTTTTGCGAGACGGTGACAGTGATATCCATGTGGGGCCGCTGAAACGGCCTGAGCGCGAAGTCTATCTGCACTATATTGAACCACCCTTTATACGGTATACGAGTAGAGTGTTTGTGGTGGCCAAAGGCCAGCACTCATCCATCCAGCGCTATGAAGACCTCTATGGCTTACGCATTGGCACTGATCAGGGGTTTAAATATTACCCCCGCTTTGATGAGGACACCCGCTTAAGAAAACAGGTGGTAGGCAGTCCTAAACAAAATATCGGCAAGCTGCTGCGCGGGCGCATCGATACCTTCATTATCCCTGAAATTTTGGGCATAGAAATGATAGCGTCAAAGGGACTTAGTGATAAGCTCGAATTTGCAGATTATGTCCATCGTCAGGAAGACCCGGGCTATATTGTGCTGTCCAAAAAATCTCCCTTGATGGCGACACGGGGCGAGGAAGTGAAGTCGGTCATACGCGAGATGATAG
>JAAETJ010001248.1 GCA_024228495.1 bacterium
CAATGGGCGAATGAACGAGATATTTGTAATTCCGGTCTACTTCGATCAGATGGCGTGTTTCTCGGTCGTCTCAAGCAAAATTACTTGCGCCATGATGGGCCTGAACATGTACTGGCCTTCGCACCAACCCGTTCGGGTAAAGGCGTTGGTCTGGTTGTTCCAACACTTCTTACATGGACAGGATCGTGCGTGGTGCATGATATCAAGGGAGAGAACTGGCAGTTAACATCTGGCTGGCGCTCAAAGTTCTCCCATTGTCTGTTGTTCAATCCAACTGATCCGCGTTCTGCGCGATACAATCCGCTACTGGAAGTCAGAAAGGGTGATCACGAAATCCGTGATGTGCAAAACATTGCCGATATTCTGGTTGATCCCGAAGGTGCCCTGGAAAAGCGCAATCACTGGGAGAAGACCGGTCATTCCCTGCTGACCGGCGCCATCCTGCATGTACTCTATGCCGAGGAAGAAAAGACGCTTGCCAGTGTAGCAACCTTTCTGGCCAATCCCCGACGCACCATAGAAGCAACTTTGCGCATCATGATGACCACCAATCATCTGGGCAGCAAAGAGAATCCAAAGGTACATCCCGAAGTTGCTTCCATTGCCCGTGAGATGTTGAACAAATCAGAGAACGAATTGTCCGGTGTTGTTTCAACCGCCATGTCATTTCTGGAAATCTACCGCGATCCGGTTATTGCCAAAACCACTTCGGCCTGTGACTGGTGCATTGACGATCTCAAACATGCCGAACAACCGGTGTCGCTTTATCTGGTGGTGCCGCCCTCGGACATCTCGCGTACCAAACCGCTAATCCGTCTGATCCTCAACCAGATCGGGCGACGATTGACAGAAGAACTGCCAGATCCAAACAGTGACAGATCAGACCATCAACTGCTATTGATGCTGGATGAATTCCCGGCGCTTGGACGGCTGGATTTCTTTGAGACGGCAATGGCCTTCATGGCCGGGTACGGCATCCGGGCTTTCCTGATTGCCCAATCTCTCAACCAGATTGAAAAAGCCTACGGACCAAATAACTCTATTCTTGATAATGCCCATATACGCATTGCCTTTGCCACCAACGATGATCGAACCGC
>JAAETJ010001249.1 GCA_024228495.1 bacterium
CCCCATTTTGCAAGGCAAAAGGAGAAACCAAAGATGTATTTATTACGTGGCATGTATTTAAGTCCAAATAGTGAAGGTGGCGGCAGCAATGGTAGCGGTAGCAATGGCGACCCAAACACAGGGTTCAACAATCTTGTGCAGAAACAAGGTAGCTCTGACGCGGCCGGAATTCTTTTGTACCAAGAAAATCATTCCCTGCGTGGCAAGAACCGAGAACTAGAAACTGAGATTGAAAAGCTCAAGAAGAAGGTTCCCGGCAAAGAAGCCGTGATTTTAACGGATGACCAGGCGCAAACGTGGACAGCGTACCAAGCCCTGGGAACACCGGATGAAATCACGGCCGTTCAAACCAATGCAAAGAAGTTTGAACGGAAGATCAACGTCACGGCCGCCGCCGCCGTCGCCAAGTACAGCACAGACGTGTTGCTGCACCTGGCCCCGGAGAATGCGACATTCTCTACAAAGCAGGTGCAGGATACAGAAGGGAACCAGGTACAAGCCGCATACATCAAGGTTGGGGAAGGTAACGAGGTCGAGCTATCCCAATACGCCGGAGAGAATTGGAAGCCATTTCTCCCATCGTTAACGATAGCAGGCGACCCGCAGCAACAGCAGGTTCAAGGAACCCGCTACATTCAACAGCAAGGGAATCAGCAGCCAGCGAAAGAGAAGGAGCTGACCCCAGACGAGCGGAAAGCGAAGGTGAAATCTCGCAACCGCAGTTATTCAAGCCTATAAGGAGAGTTTTATATGGCATTAGCTACACGTTCAACAAAAGCCGCCCCC
>JAAETJ010001250.1 GCA_024228495.1 bacterium
AGTCTTACTCCTGGAATAAAGATATGAAAGCATATGAAGTGAATTTTGACGGTCTGGTGGGGCTCACCCATAACTACAGCGGCCTGTCTTTTGGCAACCAAGCATCCATGGCCAGTGGGTCGAAAGCCTCCAACCCGAAACAAGCGGCAATCAAATAGAGAATATCACTGATGGTCATCCCTAGAGCCAACATGATACAGGCACCAGCCCCTTTGACTAATGCCCTAGCTAGAATAGCAAAGACACCAGGACCAGGCGTAACGCTGAAAATTAAAACAGCGAGAAAAAAGGAAATCGAACTCTCTATTGTCATGTTACTAAGCCACCAAAAAATTCAGACTGACAGATCGCCAAGGATGAACCGTTTAAATGAACCTCACCCTAGCAGAAAACGGCCATTAGGTCACAGATGTGTCTGCTTCAGGCCCAGACCGTGTGAGAAGTCGCTAGGCTCTGTTGACATTTTGCCTGGAATCAGGTAAAAACTCTTTTTTTATCAATAGAATGGTGCCATGTCTAACGCGAAGTTGCCCGATGTTCAATGGGGTAAAATATTCCAATTTCTAATCCTTCAAAGCGGCATTTATATCGGCTCGGAAGCGCAATGCCGTCGTTTTGTGGAAGCGGTGCTGTGGATGCTCCGAAGTGGCGCACAATGGCGACTGCTGCCGAAGGATCAAGGGAAGTGGAACAGTGTATATAAACGGTTTGTTCGCTGGGGAGACCAAGGTATTTGGGAAAAGATGCATCATTTTTTTGCGCAAGATCCGGATCTGGAAAGTATCATGATTGATGGCACCATTGTGCGCGCCCATGCCTGTGCCGCGGGTGCGCCTCAAGGTCATTTGGAAGCGCCTCAAGATGAGGCATTGGGGCGCTCAAAAGGGGGCTTTACCACGAAAATTCATGTCCTCGTTGATGCCCTTGGGAATCCACTCGATTTTATTCTCACTGCTGGGCAAGCCGCTGATATTACTCAGGCTTATCCGCTGATTGAAGGAAGGACAGCGACCTATGCGCTGATGGATAAAGCGTATGATGCGGACCAACTCATCGGACAGTTGGAAGCCCAAGGCATTATTCCTGTTATTCCACCCAAAGCCAATCGCAAAACCCCTCGTGAATATGATCAGGTGGTGTATAAAGAACGTCATTTGGTCGAGTGTTTCATTGGCAAACTCAAGCAGTTTCGTCGGGTGTTCTCGCGATTTGACAAGTGGGCTAAAAATTATATGAGTTTTGTACGGGTTGCCTCAGCACTCATCTGGCTACGATGAAATGTCAACAGAGCCTAAAGCTCTGACCGGTTTCCGCCGTATGCCGAGCGTAGAGCGCTTCGACTTCAGCCCGATTAAAATCACCCAAACGCAGCGATTCGGCTTTGATGTTGAAGGCGCTGCCTCCGGTGATGATGGCTTTTTCACGGCTGGAATGAATGCGGTAATCGC
>JAAETJ010001251.1 GCA_024228495.1 bacterium
ATGCCTCATCTGAGTTCGCCGGCACGACTCAGAAGTGGCCCTCCGTCTTCCCAGGATCACCATCATGTCTAGCAACCATCAGCAAAGCGACGCCCAACTGATCGCCAACTCTCCTCTCTTTTTGTTCAATAAGAAGGAAGCACTCTCCGAGATTTTACTCCAGCTTCGAGTGATTCAACTGTACGCAAAGTCTAAAGAGCTCAGGTTCCTGGCCTACCTTGTAGGTCTGGTGCGAACTGAAACAAAAAAGGAGCTCAGGCGGACCAGAGTCGACGGGTGAGCTCTCCAGGCGCAAGTCAAGTGGCGTCCGTGGAGGAACCGGCAGTACTCTTCCGGTACCGGCTGTGAAGTGAAATTCCGAATGACTGCTTTGAGTTTTTGCATCGCACAACGACCGAGCAACGCGAACGGCAGGATTGGGCCGTTACGTCAATCAGGTGCTTCCAAATCTTCGCTCGTAGGCATTGAGGAATTTGGCAAACCGCTGATGCGCATATGGGATAAACCGAATATTCTGAATAGGCTCGACAGCAAGTGGCAACGCTGCCATCGCATATTTGAAGTCGGAGAGAGGTAACAGGTCTTGTGTGTTCTGAAGCAGCTTTTGGAATTCGCTCTCTCGTTCGTCGGAGGACACGAATTCGGCGTTGTCGAGATACGCGCCAATAAGCGTAGTGAATTCCCGATCTCCAAATTCCGGTTCCGCAATCCGGAAATAGGGGTGTTCCGGCTGTTGGTGGCGCATCACCGTTTCGGCGAACAAGTTCGAGAAATCGTACGCTTTGTTATTGAGGCAGGAAAACTCAAAATCAAGCAACTTGATCTCGCCGCTGTCCAACTTCATGATGTTGCCGTGATACGTGTCGTTGTGGCAAAAGGTCAGGTCGCCATCCGGGATGCAGCGCCTCACCTTTGAAAAGGTTTCGGGGCTGTAAATCTCGCGGAGTTCCTCGCAGAGTTCCTGCTCCTCAGGCGGGAAGGCATCGATCCCGTCTTCCAGCACGGATTTTGCCAGCTGGCCCCATTTGTCGAACAGAACGTCAAAGAACATCTCTTGCGGCAGGTTCGGCGGCCTCAGCTGATGCAGGCGGTAGAGCTGGTCGGCGATCTTACGCAAGTTCTCAGGCTCGAACAGATCTTCCGCCTGCAAGGTCCGCCCCCGGTAGAAAGCCTCGATGCGGCAAGTTCTGTCGTAGTGATAACAATGGGCTGCGATGTTGTTGGTCCCAAGCGCCAGGAACACCTGTTTTTCCGTTTCAAAGTTCAGGATCGCGTTCTCTTTTCCCTCAAGACGCCGGTACAGAACGGCCGGAGGCAGCAGTGGCTGCACGAATGTCTTCGATCGGATTCCGATCGTGAACGAGGAAAACCCCTTGGGATCATCTAGATCAAAATCCGAAATTGAGAGACTTGCCCAGTCGGGAAACAGACTTTGGCAGGTCTCAAAGGCCACCGACTTCATCGAATCCATCCAGTCATTCCCCCGCTCCCTTGAGTTGACCCTTCCAGCAGAAATAGCTGAACGTCCGCTTTCTGAACAGCGATATGCAAATCTCGTTTCGATGTGAACGGCAGTACTGGGCCGTTCGGGGCTTCCGCAATGCGCTAATCTCGACCGTGCCAGGATGATTCTCGTTAGGCGTAAAGCTGAAGGCAATGCGGAAGTTTCCGTTAGACTTCGAGGGGCATCCTCAGGCGCGTTGCGAAACACAGTTGAGTCTAATACGCTGACCTTGTGTTAACTGGATGATCGGATTCGCGCTCATGAACACTTTGGACACGTTTTTCAAAGCCGTGCGCAACAATGATCTGATCGCGGTTGCAAAGCTATTGACGGAAAATCCGGCACTTGCGAACACGCGCATGCCAGGCGACTCTTCAATATTGAATTATCAGGTATGGCTGGACCGAAAGATGGTTCCGGTTTCCGGCAATGAGAAACGGTCCGGCACGGCGCTTCACTTCGCTGCCATTTGGGGCAAAACAGAACTCGCTAAACTCCTGCTGGAACACGGCGCTGAAGTGGACGCAATGGCCTATGAAAACAATCACGAGCAAACCCCAGCTATTGTTCTGGCTGCCTGGGAAGGCGGCACTGACGTACTTCGGCTGCTTCTCAAAGCCGGGGCTGATCCGAATTTGCAGTCCAGCAACGGCGTAACTGCCCTTTCAACTGCAAAACGGCACAACAAGAAAGATCGCGTCAAACTACTGCTGAAGTTTGGCGCAGAAGGTTAAGGCGGGGTTACTTTTGGGTGACGAACCATTGGGGAATTGCGCTACTAGGCGACGTTGGCCTGGCGGCATGTTTCGGAGAACGTCGGCTCTGACATATCGCAGTGCAAAAACTGGGCGACGCTCGAACGTCGTCTGTGGGTGGCTCCTGCATTGCAAGAGTTTTTTGGCGATGTGTGCGGTCATATTTGTCAGTACCGTCGTCTGTCCGGCCTGTTTGCGTGGCAGCATTGTCGCCACTGGCCTTGATGAATTCCGCAAGCGAGGTTCCAATCGGCTTATCGACTTTAGAAGAGAGCCGCTGACATTCCCGGAGTGTCCTTGCTCTTGGTTGACTTAAGTCCGCATCATCACTTCAACGTCTTGCATCTCGTGGGCAGCTGGCGCCGTCAGAACGCGGGCTGCCGGTATTCCTGTTTCTTCGTGAGCATCGCCCAGATGATCCTAGCTGCCTTGTTGGCCATCGCGGTTGTTGCCAGCCGGAACGGCTTGTCTGCGATGATCTTGGCGGTCCACAGATCGACTTTTTCTGGCGAGCGCTTCGCCATGACGGCGCGCGATGTCATGCTGACGACCAACAGCTTGCGAATATAGCGATCGCCTTTCTTAGTGATCTTGCCCAGACGCTCTTTGCCACCACTCGATTTGTTGAGCGGTGTCAGACCCAACCACGCCGCCAGGTCACGTCCCGTCCGGAATTGATGCGCGTCCCCAATCGTGGCGACAATCGCCGACGCAGTAATCGGCCCGATCCCCGGCATGCGCATCAATCTGCGGGCATCTGCGTTGAGCAGCGCATGTTGCTTGATCAACTTGGAATAGCCGTCGATGCGATCGTTAAAACCGATGAACTGATAGCACTGCATGCCAAGCATCCCGTTCGCGATCTCCGGCATGTCGGGATGGTCGCCGTTCAGATGGCGCTTCGCAAAAGCCGTCACCGCTTCGATCCCAATGGGCAAAATATGCCCAAACTCGCGCAAGAGGCTGCGGATCATATTGGCCATCTGCGTTCGCTGCCGGACGGCCAGATCTCGTGTGCGATGGATTGAGAGAATGGCTTGCTGTCCCTCAGTCTTTATCTCCACAAAGCGCATTGTTGGGCGTCGAACGGCCTCGCAGATTGCTTCAGCATCAACGGCGTCGCTCTTGCCGCGCTTCACGTAAGGTTTGACGTAACCAGCGGGCATGAGCTTCACATCATGGCCAAGCTTGCGCAGCTGGCGCCCCCAGTGATGGGATGACCCGCAGGCTTCCATCCCGACTGTGCAGGCTGGAAGCGCTTCAAAGAAACTGAGCAACTTTGCCCGTTTGATGGCTTTGTTGAATATAACGCGGCCGTTCTCCGAAATGCCGTGAACTTGAAAAACAACCTTGGCCAGATCGAGGCCTACGGTCTTAACTGTCATTGGGTGGCTCCTTTCCTAGCAGTCGATGACAACTGCACTTTGGCACGTTCGATGCCGGTGGAGCAGGAGCCACCCACCTCATCCGCTATGGGCCGAAAGCACCGGTGGATTGTTTTGCGAAATCTCAGCGCAACAAACTTCAGCTTCAAGCCCTTTGCAAAAATTGTATCGGCGTCGCAGATTTGCGCCGTCGGCTGCTCATGAAGGCTGATTAGAATTGGGGTTCTGACCATATTTTGGCACTACAGTCAGTGCCTTATTTTTCCTCAATACCGCAATTGAGGGTATAGCTGAACTCAACCCGCTTTTTGATTTTGGCAAGGCTAATCCCTTGCTTGCGGGCCTGCTTTTGAAAAACCTTGAACAATACGCTTCGCAGTTCTTCATCTATGTCCTCATCATCAATAGTCAAATGATCCGGAAAATGATCGTCATTGGCCGAATTTGACTTTCTTTTTTGATGGGCTTTTGATCCTCCAAATATGCTTTCCCAACCAGCCTTATAAGCTGGCGTAGAAACGCTGGAAAAATGGCTGATGGACGATTCGGACGCAGATTTCGGTGCTGAATTGGCGTTACCACTTGAGTTGGCATCTGAAGTTTTTACGGTCCCGTCGGATTTCGATTTTCCCGCATCAGGCTTGTCCGCCTGCGGTTTTTTTGAACTACTCGCAACTTTTTCTTGCGTTTTTGTTTCGCTCATTTTGGTTTCATTTCGTTCCACAGATTGCCTTTGCGTCCTGTATCAGTTTTATGCCGACATTCACAAGATGCCAGCTTAAAATTGACATCCGGCCGGTCGAGAAGCGCCAGGGTGAACTGCATTACTCGCCAGGGTATTGGTGTTGTCTTGTTTCAGAATTCTGATTGCTTATGCCATGAAACTCACGGTGGGCTAGAGGTTTAAGAAGGCCGTTTTGCCCCGCCATCCGGACGTATGCTGATCCGTCTGGTACCCGGGTGCAGTGAATGTCCGGTTCGGTGTTCCTCAGCCGTGAAATCTTCAATGCTCGTGAACGACCGCTAAGGGCCGTTTTCAACATTGGTGACAGCTCCCCCGCAACTCTTCGATGATGGCTGACAGTTCACAAATTTGGACTTTTTCTGCTTCCGTATTGCTTCCGTGCGCCTGCACGCAAAGCAAGATCGAAATCGATAGATAAATAGATATCTGAATTATATGAGCAACTTGGTGCACCCGACAGGATTCGAACCTGTCACCTCTGCCTTCGGAG
>JAAETJ010001252.1 GCA_024228495.1 bacterium
CCCAATCGCTTCGGTCAAATGCTGACCCGCTCAGGTGTTGAGTCACGACTACGTCAGGCGGTGATTAACGCGGCCATCAAATGCCCATCTCTCAGAAACAAAGGTGTATCACCCCACGTTATTAGGCACTATCTACCCTTCCTGACTATGTCGAGTAACGCAGACGAACACCCACAATTACTCGTAAATTCCAAGACATATGCGCAGAGACGGACCCGATTACCCGACATAGTATTTTCGGTTACAGACTGTTTAGAAAACTCAATAGCCGATTGCCGGGCTGATAGCGACCGGACTTACCCTTAGGTGGTGTGATTTTAGAGAGGGCCTTTTCCTTCATCGCCAGCGTTGCCTCCAGATAAATCTGCGTTGTTTCGACCGATTCGTGCCCAAGCCATAATGCGATGACAGATCGATCAACACCAGCTTGCAACATATCCATGGCCATGGTGTGCCTCAAGCGATGGACAGTAACTCGTTTGGGTTTTAATGAAGCGCATACTTTGGATGCGGCAACGCGATGCTTGTTCAGTAGGTATTGCACGCCATGAACACTGAGCCGTTGGCCTCTGGCGCTGGGAAACAAAACATTGTCTTCACCTCGTTGTGGCTCACGAAGCCAGGCTTTCAACACCTTGCGCGTGGATTTGGCCAGCGGTATGCAGCGTTCCTTGCGACCTTTGCCGACGACACGCACGTGAGCGCCCGCTTCTAAGATAAGGTCCTCGCATTTAAGCCCCGTGATCTCGGATAGATGCAGACCCGTCTGCTCGGGGTTGCTGAAATGAGTCCGGACTATGTCGTCATACATTTGCGCTCTTGACGCAAAAATCAAGGTAATGTGGCGCTACAAGAGATAGTCAGGAAGGGTAGATAGTGCCTGCTATGTCTTGCACGACATAGTCGCCATACCACGGCCATGCATTTGCTGCAAGCTGGGGTAGATCTCACCGTGATCGCTATGTGGCTAGGCCATGAAAGTATAGTAACTACTCACCAGTATCTCGAAGCTGACCTC
>JAAETJ010001253.1 GCA_024228495.1 bacterium
AACATATCCATAGAAAAGATGTTGGTTGAGCTGGATGGTTGTGAGATTCGTACAGCTCGGTTTGTGCCGGTTGAGGACTCAACAGAAACAACTCCGGTATACAACAACCCTAAGTGCGCTAGCACAAGATAAATCGGACAAAAAAAGAACTTAATTACCCCACACCTTCCCTATTAAGTTTTGCGATTCTCTTAAGCGGCTTGGGAAGGAAGAAAGCCAACTTTGTCAGCACCTCCTTCGCTGTCATCACCTTTGCTTCAAGCCCGGCTTTGAGAACCTCCCAGTAATCGCGAGACCACGGAGTCTCGACCTGTTCTTTACGAGCTTTTTCATAATATTTTCTGTTGGCCACTTTCGTGGCCTGATCCTCGCCATGATGAACGTCAGCCGGGGTCACACCGCCGAGAGACGGCCTTGGAACGACTTTATTCAGTACATATACCGTTTCGTTGACCGCCGCTTTCACTCTCTTAAGTAGGCTTTTTCCTTTATCCGTACATTCCCTTTCCCGGTACTCCCAAACATTGTAAAAAACATTCTTGAACTCTTTGTTCTCACATTCGACCCATCCATTATATTGAGGGGTGCAAGCTGGAATACGGCGTTGCACGATCTTGGCGGTGGACAGGAACTGACCATGTTCATCGCTGACATACTGAATGCCGTTGTCGCTGAGAAGAAACTTTTCCGGCCCATGTCCATCGGTTTTTGCAAGAGCCTGGTTCAAGGGCTCAGTCACCAGTTTCGTGGTGGCCAGTGGCGCCACAGCAGCGCCCAGCTTGAGCTGATCGAACACATCGATCAAAAGAGCCAATTTGAATGTATGACCACACACCGTAAGTTCAGTAAAATCTTCCGCCCAGATTTCTCCAACCCGATCCGGCCTGATATGCGCAAACGAGGTGCCCGATTGAAAAAGCTTACGGCTGAATGACTCCTGCACCAGAAGCCGTTTCACGTTCTTTTTTATCGTGTCATACGCGTTCATGCCAATATATCCCAGGCGATGGTAAATCATGTAAGCCTGGCCTTTACGACCACTAAAGTGCGGGTAAGCGGCAATCACCGACACCGCGTTGCCCACGGTTTCTTCCGGCAACTGTTTCGGTCCCCTCGGTTTTCGTTCGATTTTACCTTGGCGCCATTGGTATATCTGAGACCGAGAAAAACGACACTGACCGACTATCTGCTGTCCGCTAAGACGAATGCACTCGTTTTTCAACCGGTCCATCGCCTGGAGCGTCTCCTTTTTTTCTTTTTTTTTATTTGTGTCTTCTTTTTCGGCCCTGTACTATCATCCACCGGTTCGCCTCGAAGCTTGGCGGACTCGATTTCAGCCCATTTCAGGCGTAACTGCAAAAATTCACCACGACAATAAAGCTTTTCGCGCTCGGTGGCTTCCTTTTCATATTTTTCTTCCAACTCTTCGATCCGTTGCCATGACTCCTTCAGTGTCGGAGGTTTGCCGGCGGGTTTACGGCCAGGTGTACGGCCGGAAAATGTATCCAGTAATATTTTCTCGCACTCCCGCACGATCTCATACATGTACGAGCGGTCCACCCCCCATTGGCGCGCAAGTTCCGACTTGTTGCGAGCCTGCAAGAACTCCTGATATAGCTGAAGCTTTCGTTCCGGTGATAGTTTACGCCCCTTACCCGAACGCACCGCCATCAGGAGTTCATTCGGGTCTTTGTGACCCTCGAGATCGTACATCTTGATCTCTTTATCCGGGAATCGCTCCTGGATGTCAAGCATCGCACTGTAGCCCCCGCGGTCGTCGTCTAATGCGGAAAGGATCGTCCGGGCATTGCCAATAAGCGATGGGGTAAGATTCACTCGATTGCCCAATAGCGCCATACCCGGCGGGGGCAAACTCTCCAGCGTCTTGACGCTCAGATAATCGATGACGCTTTCGCACACAAACACGGTCTCGGCTTTCGGCAACTGGTCCCAATCTTGGGTAAAGATGCTTTTGCGTCCCAACACAAACTTACGGTCACCATCAATCTGATGGTTGTCAAGGCACATGAGTTCGCCCTGGCCGTTTCGCACCGCAAAACAACAGGACCACCCCCCACAACGACGATTATGACCCAGCACACCCTCCCCGCACACCTCACCGACCCGCCCCTCCGCCATTGCCCCACC
>JAAETJ010001254.1 GCA_024228495.1 bacterium
GAACACGCCTGTTGCGCCAGCCTGTCAGGTCGGCGTTCGGAAAACCCCCAAGGGACGAAACCGCGGGTTATGTACATTGAGCGTTCGTCAGACTATGGGGAAAGTAGCACTGAGCCTGAGGATTGTGAATGTAGGGTATGACATGCCTGACCATCACCGATGTAGATCCCGAGCACGATCCTGAAGATATTTGTTGATTTTGGACGCACTGTATAGTGCCGACTGTATTTTCATACTGTTCAAACGGGTGAAAAGGTCGAGCATGAATAATGCCGGACTTCATCCAGACCGGAATGAGGGCGTCAGCGGTGTATTTCAGAGGGAACATGTGCATCATGAGCTGTCGATCCCTTCTGGGGACCAGCGAGCGCGAGGTATACAACCTCGTTTAAAAACCTCGATGATCACTATAGATCCGCCACAACAGCGACAAGGCTGAGCAAGTGCTTCGACTTCGCCATTGATTTCACTCTCATCGGTCTCATGTGCTGAAGGCGGGACATGGAGCAGTTTGCGCAGTTTTGCCAGATTTGATGCTTTGCCACCACTGGCCAGCAGGCCGTAATGGCGGATACGGTGGAAGCCCTTGGGCAGCACATGCATCAAAAAGCGGCGGATGAACTCGTCGGTGCTGACCGTCAGCCTGCCGCGTTCTTAGGTCGTTGCTATTCAGTGCTTTGGAGGCAGACTTGTTGGCAGATCAACTCGGCATATTGTCGGTGACGAGTTGCGCGGTGCTCAAATTCGAGAGCCAATCGCCAAAACGGTTGCCCTGCACCGATACGTGGCCCCGCAACAAGCGACCTGCCATCTCTTCATCTCCGACAAAAATGGCATCGGTGATGGCGGTATGTTCGGCGTAAGATTCGTTCATCCTTCCCGATATATTTAGTTGCAAGCGCCGATATGCCTGCAGTCGACGCTGTAAATTCTTCACTTCTTTGGTGAGAAATTTATTGTGAGACCCAGCATAAATCAAACCGTGAAAGCGAACATTTTCCTCATAATAGAGCACCCGATCATTGACCTCTCCCGCTTTGCCGCAGACTTCATGCTGTTTTTTCAGCTCCTTACGTTCACGACTGTTCATGCGCCGGGCTGCGAGGCGGCCGCAAATACTTTCCATTTCGGCCATGGTTTCAAACATTTCCAGCAATAGCTCAAGACTAAGAGCCGCCACAATGGCGCTACGGCGTGGTCGCAGCTCTACAAGCCCGGAAGCCGACAGCATTTGCAAGGCTTCGCGAATGGGGGTGCGCGAAACGCCGAAACGCTCGGCTAGCGCCACTTCCTCGAGGCGCGCACCAGGGGCCAGATGGTTTGAAGCGATTTCCTCTTCAAGGACCTGCCTTAGTTGATCGGCATGTCGTGGTGGTTTGCTGGTCATTGTCTCGTGGTCTTCCGTTTTCAAGGAAATCATACTGTAGACAGTTTGCTTTATCTTGTATACAGTTTGAGCTGACCTTGTTTGTGTTATTGCAAAAAGGCGAGCCCCCATCGCTCATACTGAGAAGAAATGGCGGGTTAAGTTCAGGCTTGATTTTCCCGGGAGGAAAAAATGAATAAACGTCTCTTGAAAACTATGCTGGGTGCCACGGCGATGATCTTTGCCGCCACGTCTGCAAGTGCCATAGAATTGCGCGCCTCGCATCAATGGAATACCAAGGATGTGCGCCACAAAATGGTGCAGATCATTGCTGACGAACTTGCCAAGGCCAATGTTGGCGCCACGGTCAAGGTCTATCCCACCAAATCTCTTTACAAACCAAAAGAGCAATGGGCGCCACTGACCACGGGAGAGCTTGATATTTCTGCTTTCCCTTTGGCTTATGCTGCAAAGCGTCACCCCGAATTTGATTCAACCTTGATGCCGGGCCTCGTAAAAAATCATGCGCATGCTACGCGCATGAACGATAGCCCCTTTATGGATGACATCAAGAAGGTGATCGATGATGCCGGTGTGATGGTGATTTCTGACGCCTGGCTGGCTGGCGGTTTCGCTTCCAAGAAAAAGTGTGTTCTGGCTCCAGCCGACGTGAAGGGACAAGTGTTCCGCGCTGCTGGGAAAGCGTTCAACAGGATGCTGCAAGGGGCCGGTGCCTCGATTCAGTCCATGCCATCATCAGCGATTTATACCGCCTTGCAACAAGGTGTGCTGGATGGGGCCAACACCTCATCGGGTTCATTTGTTTCTTACCGTATTTACGAGCAGGTGAAATGTCTGACGGCTCCAGGAGCCCATGCCCTGTGGTTCATGTATGAACCCATTTTGATGTCCAAGGCTTCGTTCGCCAAGCTCAATGATGCCCAGAAAAAAGCTGTCATGGCTGCTGGACAGGTCGCCGAAGACTGGTTTGCCAAAAAAGCCGCTGGCCTTGATACGACAATGGTCGAAGCTTACAAAAAGGCTGGCGTTAAAGTCGTTGAGATGAGCGCTGAAGATGCAGCCGCCTGGCGTGCCATTGCCAAGGACACAAGTTATGCCGCTTTTACCAAAAAGGTCAAAAACGGTGAGGTGCTGATCAATAAGGCTCTTGCTGTCAAATAGACCCTATGGCCATTTTGATAGAAACAGGCCGGGAGCACCATCAGCTTTAAAGCTGATGGTGCTCCCGGTCATCAATTCTTCGGTGATGAATTTTCACACCCCCATTCCATTGAAGCGGAGGACGAGAGTATGGTGGCGTTTATTGAGCGCTTGTCCAGCCTTGCGGGAATAGTTGCCGCGATGCTCATTGGTATCGCCATTATCATAGTCTGTCAGATGGTGTTTATCCGCTATGTACTGGTGGGATCGACCGCCTGGCAAACAGAAGTGGTGACGTTTTCGCTGGTCGCAGCGACCATGCTTGGCAGTGCTTATGTGTTGAAACAGCGCGGTCATGTCTCGGTTGGTCTGGCCATGGTCTATGCCTCTTCCTATGTCAGGCGTATCATGCAGATGGTGGGAGATTTTCTGGTCTTTTTGTTTGCAGCATTGATGTTCTGGAAAGGGCTGGAGGTGACGTTGCAGGCCTTTCACGGCGACTGGACCACAGAGTCTATTTATGAATTTCCCATGTGGATCCCATATGCCTCAATGCCTATCGGCTTTGGGTTGCTTGCATTGCAAGCTATCGCCTGCATGATCAGAGCCTCGCGTCATGAGGGCATACCTCACAAGAGGGAGCATTAATATGGGTCCCGGTATGATCGGCCTGTTGATTGGCCTCACCGTTTTTATTCTTCTCGCCCTTAGTGTTCCTGTGGGCTTCACATTGATCATCACGGCCATTGGATTTTTGGTAGCATTCAAGGGGCCGATAGCGATTTCCACACTGGCCGAAAACTATTTTGCGGGACTGGCTGAGTTTACCCTTTTGTCGATCCCCATGTTTATTGTTATGGGGGCGGCTGTCGCGGCCTCCCCTGCAGGCAAGGATTTGTATGAGGCGCTGGATCGTTGGCTCAACCGGTTGCCCGGCGGTTTGATTATCTCCAATATCGGCGCCTGTTCGATCTTTGCTGCGCTTTCGGGGTCTTCCCCCGCCACCTGTGCGGCGATTGGTAAAATGGGTATTCCTGAAATGCGCCAGCGGGGCTATCCCGACGGGCTGGCAACAGGAGCCATCGCGGCGGGCGGGACGCTTGGCATTTTGATCCCGCCCTCGATCACCATGATCGTTTATGGCATCGCCACTGAAACTTCAATCGGGCGTTTGTTTCTCGCTGGCTTGCTTCCTGGCCTCATGCTGACCTTGCTGTTTATGGCGTGGTCGCTTTATACGGCGTGGAAGTCAGGTTATAATTTTTCGCATAAACGGCATGTGAGCTGGAAATCTCGCTTTTCCATATTGCCCCGCGTGCTGCCATTTTTATCGATTATCTTTGGCGTCTTGTGGGTGCTGTATGGCGGCGTCGCGACACCGTCTGAAGCAGCTGGCGTCGGCGCGGCCTTTTGCATTTTGCTGGCGGTCATTATTTACCGCATGTGGAATCCACGCGACCTGTGGACGATTTTATCCTCGTCCATGAAAGAAAGCGTGATGATCCTGACGATCATTGGCTGCGCGGCCATATTCTCGCAGATGTTGTCTTCCTTTTATATCACCCAATCAGCCGCCGAAGCGATTGCCGCTGCTGGTCTCAATAAATGGGTGTTGATCCTCACCATTAATTTCTTTTTACTGGTTGCTGGTTTCTTCTTGCCGCCTGTTGCGGTCATTTTAATGACCGCGCCCATCTTGTTGCCCATCGTCATTCATGCCGGGTTCGATCCCTATTGGTTCGCCGTTATGTTCACCATCAATATGGAAATCGGCCTCATCACGCCGCCGGTGGGGCTCAATCTGTATGTGATCAATTCGATTGCTCCAGATATTCCGCTGGCAACCATTCTCAAGGGGGCGCTGCCTTTCATGATCTGCATGGTGATCGGCATCTTTTTATTATGCCTGTTCCCCGGTATTGCCACCTGGTTGCCCAACTCCATGATGGGGCCGGTGTTATGACCAGTTTTTTCCGTGACCTGCTTGTAGCGATCGGTGAACGCGGGCGTAACCTTGTCGACCTGCAACAAGCGTCACCACAATCAAAAGATCTCCCGGCCATTGCCAAAGCTTTGCTTTCGCAAAAAGGAGAGGCTTCGGGCATCGCGCTGGCCGATGATTTTTTTTCGCTCTATGAGAAGCTGGAGACAGCAGAGCTTGATCATTTTTTCAATATACTTGCGGAACAGTTTGGCCCGGATATCGATAGCGTCAGAAAAATCATAGGGGAATTAGGCGATCACCCAACAGCGGAAGCTGTGCTGGAACTTCACAAAAAGGCCGAGCCGCAACGACAGGAACTTTTCCGTCGTCTTAATCAAGTGCCAGAGGGAACATTGAAACTGGTGCGACTGCGTGAGGACTTGCTGGAGCGTCTGGATAAGAATCCCCGACTTGCCGAGGTCGATGCCGATTTGCACCATCTGTTTCATTCCTGGTTCAATCGCGGCTTTCTGGTTTTGAAACGCATTACCTGGTCAACGCCCGCATCTGTCCTCGAAAAAATCATCAAATATGAAGCAGTGCATGAAATCGCCAGCTGGGAAGAGTTGCGCCAGCGCATAGAGCCAGCCGATCGTCGCTGTTATGCATTTTTCCACCCGGTTTTGGTCGAAGAGCCGTTGATTTTTGTGGAAGTGGCACTTGGTGATGAGATGCCAGATGCCATCGAACCTGTGATCGCTCGCAAGCGAGAGACGATCAAGGACAGCGATGCCAGACTGGCAACATTTTATTCCATCAGCAATTGCCAACAGGGACTATCCGGCATTTCATTTGGCAGTTTTTTGATCAAGCAGGTCGCACGAGAGCTGTTGCGCGAGCTTCCTCAACTCAAATCATTTGTAACGCTTTCGCCGGTGCCAGGATTTAAGAGCTGGCTGCTTAAGCTGGTTAAAAACAAGAAATACACGGAGCAGGGGACCGCTCCGATTTTAACGCCAGAAACGATAGGTGTCATTAAAGACTTTCTGGCCAATGGCTGGTCCGGTGCTACGGGTAAACAGCAAACTCTTGAAAAAAACCTTTTGCCACTTTCAGCGTGGTATTTCTT
The DNA here is from genome assembly GCA_024228495.1 of bacterium. GTDB lineage: Bacteria > Pseudomonadota > Alphaproteobacteria > Rhizobiales > JAKIUO01 > JAKIUO01. The sequence continues at coordinate 5,581 of JAAETJ010001254.1, forward strand.
GAATGCAAAGGATCGATTTAATAAACCATATGATTTTGTTGCCCGTTTTCATCTTGGCAATGGCGCGCGCCTTGAGAGGATCAACTGGCTCGCTGATCGCTCCGCGAAAAGTTTTGAACAATCGGCGGGGATCATGGTCAACTATCTTTATGACCTGGACGATATAGAGAAAAATCACGAGGCTTTCGCCAATGATGATCGCGTGATTACTGCGAGCATTATTTCACGAATGGCCAAATATAATTCTTCTTCATCCCAAATCTTGGAGGAAACCTCATGACGAATGCTACAAGCCACAATCTGTTCAGTTTTATTTATCGTCACATCACTGATTGGAATACGCCGTTCCTTCATTTCTCCAACGCAGATATCTTGACCTATGCTGATATGTTGAAGCGCTCGGCTCAATATGCAAATTGCCTTGTGTCGCTCGGAGTGAAACCGGGAGACAGGGTTGCGGCCCAGGTCGAAAAAAGCCCCGATGCACTGTTCCTATATCTGGGCTGTCTGCGGGCCGGGGGCGTATTTCTACCGCTGAATATGGGTTACAAGGACAAGGAGTTAGCCTATTTTATCACCGATGCCGAACCTGCACTGGTGGCGTGCACCTCGGCGCGCAAAGACGCGCTTGAGGAAATTATCGGCGCTAGCGGGTTTGGACGTGTTGAAACATTTGATCAAAGTGGCGACGGATCTTTGATTGAAATAGCAGATGGTTCAGACTTAGATTTTGAAGACCTGCATCGTGAGGAAGATGATCTGGCTGCAATCCTGTATACCTCTGGAACCACGGGGCGCTCCAAAGGGGCGATGCTGACCCACAAGAACCTCTCCTCGAACGCACAAACTCTAGTGGAATACTGGCAGTTCACGAGCAAGGATATATTGCTTCATGCACTGCCCATATTTCATACGCACGGTCTGTTTGTAGCAACAAATACCGTTCTGTGTTCGGGGGGTTCCATGATCTTTCAGAGCCGGTTTGATGTTGAAGATGTACTCAACGCTTTGCCACGCGCTACCTGCATGATGGGCGTGCCAACGTTTTACACTCGGCTACTGGCTTCCCCTCAATTGACCCGCGATCTGGTTTCTCATATTCGTGTTTTTATTTCGGGATCGGCACCCTTGTCGCCCGAAACGCATAAATATTTCGAGCAACAAACCGGTCAAGCCATTCTCGAACGATATGGCATGACCGAGACCAGTATGAATACGTCTAATCCGTTTGGTGGAGAACGGCGGGCCAGCACGGTTGGCTTTCCTTTGCCGGGGATTGAAATTCGCATTGCCAATATTGAGAGTGGGGAAATTCTCGCAACAAATGATGTTGGTGTCATAGAAATACGTGGCCCCAATGTGTTTAAGGGCTATTGGCGTATGCCGGAAAAAACTGCAGAGGAGTTTCGAAATGATGGTTTCTTCATTTCAGGGGATCTGGGTTTTATTGATAAACGCGGTTATCTTTCGATTGTCGGACGCAACAAGGATTTGATTATATCGGGTGGTTTTAATATATATCCTGCCGAAGTGGAAAATGCGCTCGACGCTATCAACGGCATTATCGAAAGCGCCGTTATTGGCGTACCCCATCCAGATTTTGGGGAAGGGGTGACAGCGGTTGTGGTTTCTGAAGATGAGCGCACGCTAACCGTTGATAACATTCGCACGGCACTTGGGGATGACCTAGCCAACTACAAATTACCCAAACGCGTTTTTTTTGTTGATGCCTTGCCCCGCAACAAAATGGGGAAAATTCAGAAGAACCAGCTGCGCGAAAAATTTCAAACCGCCTATCAGGCATAGTGACTAGCCCTCGCAATTTTCCGGAAAAGGTC
>JAAETJ010001255.1 GCA_024228495.1 bacterium
GGTAGATCTATACAACCCAGATCTGGAAGCACTTGCATATCAACCGTGGTTGGGTCTGGTAGTTTCATTGGCTGATGGTCAGCACACGATTCAGGAGCTTATCAGCTATGCTTCGCAACATTATGCAAATGGCCCGCCTGACGGATTGGATTCCACTATCGAATCAGCGGTGGAGCGCCTTTCGGAAACTGGCACTGTTCGGTTATCATGTGAGCAAATCGAGCTACCGTATTATCTGACGTTACCAGCCGAAAGGTTGGACGTTCCCAGAGCACTAGACTTGATGGCAGAAGACGGCTACACGCGAGAACACGCCGATGCTGATTTTGCAAGCCAACCCAAACAATAGAAGGTTGTTCAACCTCAACCGATTAAGTAAGGAATATTCCAATTAAGATCACAAGCTATGAAACTCTCCTCGAGGTAGCGAAAAAGCAACCCGAACCACAACGTTTTCTCTTTGTATTTCTAAAAGTAACGCGGCCGGACGAAGCCACTGAGGAAGAGATCAGGCGCTTTGACGCTGGTCAGGGTGGCTTCCTCGACCCCATCATGTGTGTCGACAAAGACCTGAATGAGCTGGCCAGTTTTGCGGATCTGGTTGAGGAATCGAAGCAAGTAGGACAAGAGTGGCAAATGGTCCTGATCGCAATCCTCGCGGGGAAAAATGGTGTTGCGCCCAGTTCCGAGGTTGCGGAAGAACCCTTGAAGAAGCTTGTGCATACGGTTCAGGCTGGCGGTGACTTGTCGCCATTCCTGATGTTCGATAATAAAGGCGACCCTGTCATTTTCGACAGGAAGTGATGCCGGGATAGTCCGCTTCGGGTTGCGATTTCAAGCGGACAATTAACTGCGCCGGTATCAGCGAGACTGAATTCAGGGAACAAGGTCCCCCGACTTATCCATTTCGCTCAAGAGA